>JAPLJH010000058.1 GCA_026388695.1 Deltaproteobacteria bacterium
CTACCAGAAAGGCCTCAACATGGCGCCAGCCTGGGCTCCGGACAACAGCGTCATCGCCGTTACGCTCAGCAAATCATCCAACCCGGATATCTATCTTATTGATATCAACGGCAAGGAATTGCGCCGCCTGACAAATGGCGAGGGAGTCAACGTATCGCCCTCCTGGTCGCCGGACGGAAAAAGGCTGGCCTTTGTTTCCGACCGAAGCGGCACCCCGCAAATCTATGTCATGGACGTCGCCACCAAGTCCGTCCAGCGGATAACCTATCTTGGCAGCGAAAACAGCACGCCGAGCTGGTCTCCCAAAGGGGACTGGATCGCCTATACCGGCCGGGTAAATGGCAACACCCATATCCTATTGATTAAACCGGAAGGCGGCACACCGGTCCAGTTGACGCAAACAGCAGGCGACCATGAATCTCCCTCCTGGTCACCGGATGGTCGACAACTTGTCTTTTCAAGAAAACGAAATAACAAACAGGAAATATGCGCCATCTTTAAAAACGGCATGGGGCTTCGCCCGCTTTTCAATCTCACGGGCGCACAATCCAACCCGCAATGGTCCCCACGTCAAGAACCGTAAGCCGTTGTCACAAAACACCCTTGCTATTGCCATAGCAAGAACTGCATAAGTATCCGTAGCAGATTCGAAGCTTTTCATTTTGCCAGGAGACATATCCATGAAACGATCACTTACCAATCTTGCCCTGACCCTGTGTCTTTCTCCTTTACTCCTGCAATGCGCTGCGGAAAAGGATGTCCGGGGGCTTGACATGAGGCTCCGCACCACGGATACAAAAATCGCAGAAATGGACAACGCTGTCACCGCCATGAAAAACCAGCGCGGCTCCCAGGCGGAACTGGCAAACCAGTTTGAACAGATCAAGTCACGCTTGTTGCAACTTGAAGCACGGGTTGATGAGAAAAATATTCAGACCAGAAAGATTCAGGAAGAGCAGGCCGCCTTGCGGCAAAACACCAATAGCCAGCTTGAGCAATTGCGCAGCCAGATAGCAGAACTTGGTGGCAAGGTAACTGGAGTCAATGCCCAGGTGGCTTCCGTCTCCGGCGACTTTAGTAAGATACAGGAAGACCGGGCTAAGGAAGCGTCAGACCGTGCGGACCGCGCTTCAAAGGCAGCGGAAGAAGCGCGCAAAAAAGCCGAGATAGCCAGCGGCCCCAAGACCATCGAACCGGATGAAGTCAAGAAAAAACCGGGAAAAACGGAAGAGGCGGCAAAACCGGAAGAAAAATCAAAACAAACCTCTGACAAAGCGGCAACCCAGGACGCGGAGACAAATACCAGCGACGCTGTCTACAATAAGGGGCTGGCCGCCTACAAGGCGAATAAATACAAGGAGGCGTACAGCGCCTTTTCAAGCTACCTGGAAAAAAACCGCACCGCGCCCCTGGCTCCAAACGCCAGATTCTGGTTGGGGGAATGCCTTTTCCAACAGAAGGAATTCGAGCTGGCCATTCTTGAGTATCAAAAGGTAATCGCCGATTACCCCAAGAGCAACAAGGCCTCGGCTGCCCTCTACAAGCAGGGCGAGGCATTTGAAAAGCTCTCCGAAAAGGACACAGCCAAGATCGTTTACAACAAGCTTCTTGCCGATTACCCCAAAAGCGAACAGGTTGAGATGGCTCAGAAACGGCTGAAAGCCCTGAAATAAAGCCGTCCCGCAGCACGGGGGACACAATCCACACAACAGCATAAAAAAAAAGGCCTCGCAACAAAGCGAGGCCTTTTTTTTTATGCTTGGTTCTAATCAGAAAAGCTTAAGGATTAATCCCCATCTCCTTCTCCTTAGCTGCCACAGCCAAACGAGTCTTGACCGCAGTGTCCGGGATAAGGCTCATGGAATCGATCCCACACTCTACCAGGAAGGTAGCAAACTCGGGGAAGTCAGAGGGCCCCTGGCCGCAGATGCCGATCTTCTTCCCCCGCCGTTTGGCGGTGGCAATGACCATCTTGATCATCTCTTTGACCGCATCATCCCGCTCGTCGGCGACACCGGCAAGGAAGCCGGAATCACGGTCAAGGCCGTAAGTGAGCTGAGTCAGATCATTGGAACCGATGGAGAAGCCATCGAAAACATCGGCAAAGGCATCGGCCAGGATCACGTTGGATGGGATCTCGCACATCACGTACACTTCCAGGCCATTTTCACCCTGAACCAGACCGCATTCCTTCATGACCTGAATGACCTTCTTGCCTTCCGCAGGGGTGCGGCAAAAAGGCACCATCAACTTGATGTTGGTGAGCCCCATATCGTTACGGGCCTTGAGCAACCCCTTGCACTCCAGCTCGAAGGCCGGCCGGTACTTGGGATCATAATACCGAGACGCCCCACGCCAGCCGATCATGGGGTTTTCCTCATGCGGCTCATAAAAAGTGCCGCCGGTCAGATTGGCATATTCGTTGGACTTGAAGTCGGAAAGGCGGACGATAACGTCCTTGGGATAGAAGCCTGCAGCGATACGGCCCACGCCCTCGGCAACCTTGTCGATGAAGAACTGTTTCTTATCCGCATAGGCGGTGGTTTTCTTGTCGATCAACCGAACCACTGCCTGTTTTTCCGGATCCGGGGAGCTCTTCAATTCTTCGTAGTTGTAGAGGGCCAGGGGATGAATCCCGATATGAGAGTTGATGACGAACTCTTCCCGAGCCAGGCCAACGCCGTCATTGGGAATCTGGCACTCGGTGAAAGCCTTCTCCGGAATGGCCAGGTTCATCATAATTTTGGTTTTGGTCTTAGGCAGGTTGCCGAGGTCGAGGCGATCGATTTCGAACTTCAACAACCCCTCATAGACCAAGCCCTTCTCGCCCTCTGCCGAGGAAACGGTGATTTCCTGACCGTTCTTGATCTTCTTGGAACCGTCGCCGGTCCCGATGACGCAGGGAATACCCAGCTCTCGGGAGATAATGGCCGCATGACAGGTCCGGCCGCCACGGTTGGTGACGATGGCCGAAGCAATCTTCATGATCGGCTCCCAGTCGGGATCGGTCATGTCGGTGACCAGCACCTGACCCTTCTTAAAACTGTGGATATCGACCACGGCGGCAATGACATTGGCCTCGCCCTGGCCGATCTTGGTGCCGACTGCCAAACCTTCAACCAAAACCTTGCCCTTTTCCTTCAGCTTATAGGTTTCGATGGTACCCTTCGAAGCTTGGGAATGCACGGTTTCGGGACGGGCCTGCACGATAAACAGCTTGCCGGTGCCAACGTTCACACCGTCGCCGTCCTTGGCCCATTCGATATCCATGCCCTTGCCGTAGTGATCCTCGATGATACAGGCCCATTTTGCAAGCTGGAGAATCTCATCGTCATTGATCACATACATACCGCGCTCTTCCGGCGTGGTATTGATCGTCTTTACCGGCTCTTCGGTCTTGGGATCGTTGTCGTAGATCATCTTGATTTCTTTACTACCGATGGTCTTACCAACGATGGGACGCTTGCCCTCTTTGAGGGTCGGCTTGAAAACGTAGAACTCATCGGGATTGACCGCACCCTGAACCACGGTTTCGCCAAGTCCCCAGGCGCCGGTGATAAAGACCGCATCCTCAAAACCGCTTTCCGTGTCGATGGAAAACATAACACCGGAAGAGGCCGAATCGCTGCGCGCCATCTTCTGGACCACGATGGAAAGATAGACGTCGAACTGGCCGAACCCCTTGTCGTGCCGATAAGAAATGGCCCGATCGGTGAAAAGGCTGGCAAAACAGCGGCGGCAGGCGTCAATCAACTGCTCCGGGCCGCGGATATTCAGATAGGTTTCCTGCTGGCCGGCAAAAGAGGCATCCGGCAGATCTTCGGCAGTGGCGGAGGAACGCACGGCCACGTCAACACTGGGGCCGTACATCTCTTCCATCTTCTTGTACGAATCAAGGATAGCCGTACGCAGATCATCGGGGAACTCGGCGGTGCGGATAATGTTACGCGCCTTCTCACCACGAGCCTGCAGATTGCGCAGATCATGGGTGTCAAGATCAGCCAAGGCATCTTCAATGGCCTGGGCAATACCAGCGGTCTTCAGCAGATGCCGATAAGCATAGGCGGTGATGGAAAAACCATTCGGGACATCAACACCCTTTGAGGTAAGCTTCTGATGCATTTCACCCAAAGATGCGTTCTTGCCGCCAACCAGGGGCACATCCTCGATACCGATATCATCAAACCAGAGAATGAAAGCCTCATCATGTTTGCCCATTGTGTTCTGCTCCCTAATTATTTATTTAAAAGTTCAGTATGTGGAACATACTAAAAAATACAATGATTTTACCACCGTCATCATGCCAGCAATGTATAGCGAATCTTGCCTTTCTGGTCAATCGAAACCTGACCAAATGACAAAAAAATGACCCGTTGCTCCGCACATACGTACATAGTATAACATAATGTACCTATGCTGGTATTCTTTTGTTCCTTTCTCTCTTCCTGTTAACCAAAGGTCTCCCCATGATCAGCCAAAACATCGAGCCCCTTTTTCATGAACATCTCGCGCCAAACAACCATGCGGACAGCGACTACTTCGGGCTCATCAAAAAACTGGTGGCCCTGAAAAATAGCGCCGCTCCGGATTCTGCGGATTTCCAACAGGCATGCGACGCCATTGCCAAGGCATATACTTTGGTCGAAGATGAGATCCGCACCAACACCAAGCCGCCGAGCAAACCGATCTCCTTCGGCACCTCCGGCTGGCGCGGGATCATCGGCAAGGATATCTCCCTGCACACCGTCGGGCTGGTGACCCAGGCCATCGTAGCCTTGTACCGCAATCTGGACCAGGACAATTCCCTGGCCGCCTCCTTGGGCGTATCCAGTTTCAAGGAAGCGCAACAACGGGGCGCCGTACTCGGCTATGACAACCGATTCGGCGGCCAGCTCATGGCGGAACGGGTTATCGAGGTGTTGACCAGCAACGGCATCACCGTCCACTATGCCCATGAAGCAACTACCGGCACCCTTTCCGCCGCAGTCCTCATCTTACAAGCAGCCTTTTCCATCAATCTCACCCCCAGCCATAACCCCCTGGAATATGCTGGCTTTAAATTCAATGCCGCCGATGCAGGGCCCGCAGCCTCGGAGATCACCAACCGCATCACGGAAAACGCCCGGCAACTCGTCACCGAAGGAAAAACCCCGGCGCTTAGCCCGGATCAAGCCCTGGTGCAACAATGCGATGCCCTCGTCTGCTGGCAGGAGCTGGTGACCAGAGGCGCTTCCCTCCACGGCCTGAATTACAGCGAAATCATCGCAGCCCTCCATGCCGCCTCAGACTGCGTGGTGGCTGTGGACTGCGTCCATGGGGCCAGCCGAGTACATATGCGCTCCCTGTTCGGCAATCAGCCATCGGAGCATCTCCTGCTTTTCCGGGATCAAGCAGACCCCACCTTTGGCGGTGTCGCACCGGAGCCTTCCTCCACCAACATGCATAAGGTTATGACCACCCTGCAGCAACGGCCGGAGCCGCTCAAACTCGGGGTGATCATCGACCCCGATGCCGACCGCATCCGTTTCACCGATGGCACCGTCGAAATCGACATGAACCTCTTCGGGGGGATGGCCTTTCATTATCTGCATGAAAAAAAGGGCAAGCGCGGCATGGTGGCCAAAACCGTGGCGACCAGCAATTTTGCCAACGCCATTGCCAAGGGGCTGCAGGAGGAAATCTTCGAGCCGAGGGTGGGATTCAAGGAGTTCAAACCGGTGATCGGCAGGGCCCTGGTCTGCTTTGAAGAATCCGACGGCATCTCGGTCATCGGGCATACCCCGGAGAAAGACGCCTACATCGGCCTGATGCTCGCCCTGGACATGATGCTCACCATGAAAAAAAATCTTGGCGACTATCTTGGCGAGATTCAGACAGCGTACGGTCATTACTACCCGGCCAAGGGCGGGGTGGAGGTGAGCCAGCAGGGACAGGCGCTGCTGGACACCCTTTCGGGACTTGAGAAATACACGGCCGGAACCGTGATCGATATCGGGGGGCAGCCAAGGAAAATCACCGAAGTGATCAGCATCGACGGCACAAAGATGATTCTGGATGACAATAGCTGGCTGATGATTAGACCATCCGGCACCGAACCCAAGGTCCGCTTTTATGTCGAGGCCAGAAGCGAATCGGGCAAGGACGCTCTTTTTGCCGCAGCCAAGGCAATGCTCAGCGAGATCGGACTCATCTGAAGACACGCCCATGACAGAAAAAGAAAAAACTCGTCAGCTTCTCCTGGTGGAAGACAGCAAATCCCTGGGCCTGATGGTAAAAAGCAAGATTGAATCGCGCCTCGCCCTCTCCGTGTCCTTGGCGAAATCCTTTGACGAGGCAAGAGCCCTTATTGCGGATCCGGACAATCATTTTTTCCTGGCCATCCTCGACCTTACCCTGCCGGATGCATCGGGCAACGAGGTGGTGGATTATGTCCTGGGCCGCAACATCCCACCCATTGTTTTCGCGGGCAGATTCAGCCAAAAACTGCGGGATGCCCTTTGGCAAAAAATGATCGTCGACTATGTGCTCAAGGAAAGCCCTCAAAGTATCGATTATCTTCTGGGGCTTGTCCGGCGCATCGCCAACAACAGCGGGGTAAAAGCACTGGTTGTAGACGATTCGCGCTCATCGCGCCTCGAGTTGAGCAACCTGCTGACCATCCATCACTTTTGCGTGTATGAAGCGGCAAACGGCATGGAAGCCCTCCCCATCCTTGAAAAACACCCGGACATCAAGCTCCTGATCACCGACAACGACATGCCCAAGATGACCGGCCTGCAACTGACCAAGGAAATTCGCCGACATCACGCCAAGGAAGAACTGGCCATCATCGGCCTTTCCGGCAGCGATGACAAGGCCATCTCCACGCAATTCATCAAGAACGGGGCCAACGACTTTTTGAGCAAGCCTTTTTCCCACGAGGAATTTTACTGCCGGGTCAACCAAAACATGGACCTGCTTGAGTATATCCAACAGATCAAGGAAAGCTCGAACCGGGATTATCTTACCGGCCTATACAACCGCCGCTACTTCTTCGAGATGGGGAAAAAACTCTTGGCCAGCGCCAACCGCGGGCATCTTGAAGTGGCCATTGCCCTCCTGGATATAGATTTTTTCAAAAAGGTCAACGACACTTACGGCCATGACGCAGGCGACTTGGCACTGAAGTCTCTCGGCGCCATGCTGCAACGCCGCTTCCGCGAAACGGACATTGTCTGCCGATACGGAGGGGAGGAAATCTGTATCCTAGTTGTCAATATGGCCGGAGAAAGTATCTTTGAGATCTTTGACAGCGTTCGGGAAAATATCGCCCGCACCCCAATCGATCTGGGCGGAGAAAAAATCCAGATCACGGTGAGTATCGGCGTGTGCGCGGAGGCAAAGGAATCCATGGAAGACATGATCACTATTGCCGACGAGATGCTCTATGCGGCCAAGGAAGACGGCCGCAACCAAGTACGGTTTTAGCCCCAGTCTCCGGTCAATTTTTGTTTGGAGGCCCGAAGCCTGCTCAAGCCTTCTGCCAACGCCGTCTAGATATCCTGAGCCGACCGACCAAAGTTACCTGACGCCGCCACCCTACTCGGCAGAAAACACATGAAATCATGGGCACCCCCCTTTGATCGAAGCACTTTTATAGCGCCAATACCGAATTGTATTTTGGGTCTTCAAAAATGTTCCAATAGCTAAGAGGGACCCACCACCCAAGATCAGCCATTTCACTCCCGGACCCAAAAGCTCAAGATAACCTGGTGAAAAAATCAGTATCGCCCCGGAGAAATAACACCAAAGTCCTTTCTTATCAGAGCATTCAGGTTGTCCAACAGATGCAACTACACCATATATCGCACCCAGGATTACAGGTAGCACGAGAAAAAAACCGATAAATAAAAAGATCATGCCAGACACCAAATAGTTTTATTTTTTTCTCTTATCTGAGCTTAAATAAACAATTTCCAAAGACTGAAGTGGTGCTTTCTCCTATCTCGACGTTGCATGTAATAAAAAACCAAAAGGTATCTCCAGCTTATTTCATCAGAACAGCCCCAAAATAACACATCGGGAAAATTTTGTTTAAGTTCAACAAGATCACGACCATCGTTTAAAAAGACATAGTATTAATCTCAGCCAAATAACTCTATTCAAACTGCCAATTTTTCTCCAAGCCCAGAAGCACGTTCCACCCTTCTACCCACCGCCGCCTCGATTTCCTGAGGCCGACCTACCAGAGCAACCTGACGCCTGGCCCGGCTGATACCTGTATACAGAAGCTCCCTGCTCAACAGGGTCGAATCCTCTCCGGGCAGAACCAGGGCAACCCGGTCAAATTCAGATCCCTGGCTTTTATGGATGGTCATGGCAAAGGCTGTTTCGTGCGCAGGCAACTGGCGCAAGGAATAGCTACGAACCCCCTCCCTATTTTCCGAAAAGAAAAAGGCCTTGAGCCCCTCGCCGTCTTCCGCAGGCCAAAGGATACCGGTCTCGCCGTTAAAAAGTCGCAAGGGGTACGAGTTGGCCTGGATCAGCACCGGCCTTCCCTTGTACCACGGGGTGTTGGGCTCGATCAGCCGGTGCAGGGACAAAACCTTTTCCGCATACCTGTTCAGAGCCGAGACGCCCATCGGCCCGGTCCGGTGGGCGCAGAGCAGGCGGAATTGTTCAAATAGCTCCAGAGCCACAAACGGGCTGGCCGCCTCCAGAAAGGGGCGGTATCTAGCCAGGATCATCTCCGCCAGAGGATGGCTCGGATCACCTTGCACCAGAGGCGGAAGCAAGCTGATCTCTGCCGAGCCCTGCTGCGCAAGGGAAACCGCCTCCTCCGCCTTCCCGGCATGTATTGCGCTGGCCAGCGCGCCGATCCCCTCGTGCGGGGAAAACCGGAAGCTTTCCGTGAGCCGGACAACGCACCGGGCCAAGGGATTGTTCCCCGCCCCAGCTCCGTCCAAGACCGCCGCGCAGATATCCCCCAGGATGGACCCTGCCTCCACCGAGGCGAGCTGGTCCTTGTCGCCGAGCAGGACTAACCGTGCCGGGGGCGGCACCGCCGCAAAGAGCTTGGCCATGAGGGCCACGTCGATCATGGACGCCTCATCGACCACCACCACCTCGCAGGGCAAGGGATTCTCGCGGTTATAGCGGAAGGTGGTCGGGTTTTCTGCCCGGTAGCCCAAGGCGCGATGGATGGTGGACGCCTTGGCAGGCATGGCCGCAACCAGCTCCGGCGGCAGAGACGAGTCCCCGGCCTTTTTCTGTAGGGACTCGGTGAGTCGGGCCGCTGCCTTGCCGGTGGGGGCAAGAAGCAGGATGCGCGGCGGTGGTTCTCCTGAGGCCTGGGCATAGAGGAGAAGCAGGGCCAGGTATTTCGTGACCAGGGTGGTTTTGCCGGTGCCAGGTCCGCCGGTGATCAGGCCAAGACGCTGCCGAAAAATCCCGGCGCAGGCCTCGCGCTGTTGGGCATCCTGCTCTGTTCCGGTGAAGAGTTGGGTGAGGCAGGATGCGAGCAGGTCCTCATGCACCGCCACCGGATTTGTCGCTCTGGATCGGATTTCTTGGACCAATTCCTCCTCGTAGAGCCAGTAGCGTTGCAGATACAGCCGATGTCCTTCAAGCACCAGCGGGGCGAGATTGCCATCCCGGCTCACCAGGGGGCTTTGCTGAAGTTCCGCTACCAGTTCTGCAATTAACTCCCCCTCCCTTGACGGGAGGGGGCTGGGGGGCGGGTGAACTTGCGAGCTGCCGGGGTCGTCGCTGTTTCCCCCTCTCCCTAGCCCTCCCCCGCCGGGGGGGAGGGGACTTTTTTCAGGGGCTCCATCCACCAGCCGTTGTAGATCAAGGCAGACATGGCCATTAGCCACGGCCTTCCGTGTTAGGGCGGCAAGGACAAGGGTGCGGGGGTTAGCAGTGGGGGCAAGGCGCTGGAGGGTTCTGACAAAATACCGGTCGAACACATCCAACATCCCGGCGGCAATGAGCTGTTCAATCTCCCTGATCATGCGCCCTCCCCTGCCAGGCTTTGAAATATCCTAGACAGTTGTTCGACGCGGGCCAGGGGCGGCAGGTCGGCAAAGACCCCGAATTCAGAGCCGGAATCCGGGTGCATCCCCTTGAAGAAGAGGTAGAAAACTCCGCCGAAATCACGCTCATACACATAACCGGGCAGGCGGCAGGCCAGATAGCGGTGCAGGGCCACGGTGTAGATGTGGTATTGCAGGAAATAATGATGGTGGGCCATGGCCGCAGGGAGTTTATCCCTAGCGTAATCATCCCGGTTAGCGCCGAGATGGTTGCTCTTGTAATCCATCAAATACCATTTGCCCTCAAAGACGCAGACCAGATCGATAAACCCCTTGAGAAAGCCGCGCAGCGGGATAAAGCGTAAGGCGCGCAGGCTCTCGACATACCCGGCAGGAATCCCCTGGGGATGGTCGATAAACGGACGGGCCAGAAGCTCGGCGGACAGACTGGCATCCTCGCTCAAGCCCACGCCCACCGGAAAGGTGAAGGGCATCTCGTTGAGCCGTTGCCCGTCGGGGAGATCGCCGAGACAAAAAGGATCCGTGGCGCAGAGAGGGGTCTTCAAAACCTCAGCAAAGGCCCGGCAAACCGGGGCAAGCCACTGCTGCTCCGAATAGCCGTAAAAACGCAGCTGCTCCCGCACCAGCTCCCGCAACGGGGCGGGCGCTTCTTGCGGAAAAGAGGCCAATTCAAAAATGGTGTGGAAAAAATTTCCCGCCACCGGTCCTTTGGGAAACTGGGCCAGGGGAATCAGGGCCGTGGCGGGAATCTCCGTTACCAGCTCCGGCAGCGCTCCTTCTTCCGCCACCCCTCCAACCGCAACTTCCGGCTCCCGTTCACCAGGGTCATGGCTGCTCTGGGCGGTGAGATGGGAAAAACTGCCGATCCGCCAGACCTGGGCCAGCTTGCGTACCGGGATGCGACAGGCCAGAGGCGCTGGAATAATCGGCTTGGGTGCTTGGCCCAACGCAGCCGTGCCCGGTTGCAGCTGCCGCACCTGCCAGCCTTCGCTTGCCCTGGCTCGAGCCTGAAGCCGACCCAGCAACTCCTGAGCAGTGTACCCCTTGAGCTGCTCCTGCAAACCTTCCGGGTTGCTGGCTGCATCGGTCGCAACCTGATCGCCATGAAGCAGCCAGGCAATTCCGCTGCCATCGTAACCGGAGACCGGGGCCCAGAAGATATGGCAGCTGTGCCGGGCTCGGGTCATCGCTACATAAGCAAGGCGCAGCTCTTCGGCAAAGCGCTCCCCCGCAGCCAGAGCACGGGCCTCCTCATCGGGAAAGAGGACAATCCTCCCCTGCCAGTCCGCCGCCGGATCATGGAGGGAGACAAATGGCTGCTTGGATGAGCCACTGCTCCCCAGGCAGAGATAGGGACAATAGACGATGGGATACTCAAGCCCCTTGCTGCGGTGGATGGTGACCAGCTGCACGGCATCCTCGTCGCTTTCCAGCCTTAGCTCCGCCTCTTCTCCGCTCTCGCCTGCGGTGAGGGTCTGGCTGAGCCAATCCACCAGCATCTCCGGGCTGAAATGATTCCGGCTCTCCGTCTCCTGGAGCAGTTCGGCAAGATGACGCAGATTGGTCAGGCGGCGTTCGCCATCCTCCAACAGAAGCAGCCTGCCGGTAACCCCATGCTCCTGCCAAGCGGCCAGCAGCATCCGCATGACCCCGTTTTTCTGCCAAACCTCCTGCCAGGCAGCAACGCGCCCCATGAGTGCGTACAGCTCGGTTTCCGCCTGATTGAGGCGCTCAAGATCATTGCCGGTAAAGCCGAGCATCGTGGTGGCCAGAGCCTTGCGGAGGAGTTGTTCGTTGCCCGGTTCGGCCACCGCCGCGAGAAGCCGTAGGCATTCTTGCGCCTCGATACTCCCCCAGACACTGGCCTTGCTCTGGAGCACCCCGTTGATCCCCCTTCCCCGCAAGGCCGCCTGGATCTGCGCGGCTTGGGTATTGGTGCGGACCAGCACGGCAATGTCTCCGGCCCGAACGGAATGCTCCCCAAGCCTCGTATCCCCAACAAGCAGCCCGGCGATATCTCCAGCCACCAAATCCGGGATCATAGGTTCAAGCTGTTTCTTGACCAGCCGCTTCCCCTTTACTCCGCAAAGCTCCTCGGGCAGGGTGAGAAACTGCAGGGGTCCCGAACCGAGGCTCGGGGATTGCCAGAGATCCTCCGCCCCTGGCCGCGCATCGACCTGGGCATAGATGATCCGGGCATCGACAAAGGGATAGGCCAGCCCGCCGAAGAGAGCGTTCAACGAGGCGACCATTTTCCGATCGGCCCGCCAGTTGGTGGTCATGGTATGTTTTTCAGATTCCGCCTGACCGGCGGCCGCAAGGTAGGCGTAGATATCCGCGCCCCGAAAACCATATATCGCCTGCTTGGGATCGCCGATCAGGAAAAGCGCCTCCTTGCCCCCTTCCCCATAAATGATCCGAAAGATGCGGTACTGGACCGGATCGGTGTCCTGAAACTCATCGATGAGGGCCACCGGGAAGCGGGTGCGGATCGCCTGGGCAAGCTGGGCGCCCTGCGCCCCCCGCAAAGCCCGGTCCAGGCCGGTGAGGAGTTCATCAAAGGATTGCTGCTGCCCGGCCAGTAGACGTTTGGGCAGTTCCGCCCGGATATAGCACGCCGCCCCAGCAAGGAACCGCGCCTGGCTGCTGGCCCCCATGACCTCGGCCTGGGCAACCAATCTGCCCCATGGCTCGAAGAAGGGATTGTTGGGCACCACCCCTTTTTTCAAGGCCGTTGCTGTAAAGACCTTGCCGTCCGGCTGAAAGATATTTTCCGCGCCGAGCTGTTTCGTATGTCGCGGCGGGGCAAAGGCAACCGGCTCGTCCTGGGCGAAAAAATCAGCAAGCCGGTCCAGCAGACCTTGTCCCAACTGGGTTTTGAAGGGCGCGGTCAACCCCTCTGCCTGGGAAAAGTATTGCGCCAAGGCCTCGCGTTGCTCCTGCCAGCATTCCCGCGCCTCGGCATAAAGCCGACGATACTCCTGAATCAGGGGTTGGATCGCATCCTCAGTCGGGGTCTCGCCGACAATGGCAAAATCGCCGTGCCGGATCGCCTCCTGGGCCAGAGCCCGCAACTGAGCGGGAGAAACACCTTGCCGCACCAGGCTCGCCAGCCGATAATCCAGAGTGTAAAAGAAGCTGCTCCAATAATCGTCGGAGATCTCCTGCACCAAGCGTTGGGTGGCACCGGTGAGTTCCAATTCGAAGAGCAGCCCGGTTTCCAGGGCATGCTGCTGCAAAACCCGGTGGGCAAAGCCGTGGATGGTCGAGACCGCAGCCTTGTCGATATCGCTTACCGCCCTGGCAAGCAGACAGCGGTCCGCCTCAAGATCAGAGCTGCGTTCAAGAAGTTGGCAGAGAAATGGATCATTCCCGCCATCCTGATCCTGAAACCCCTGCACCGCCGTCCGCAACCGCGCCCTGATCCGCTCATGCAATTCGGCAGTGGCCGCCTCGGTAAAGGTGACCACCAAAATCTGCTCCACGCTCATCCTCCGCTCCAGCAAAAGACGCAGATAGAGGGAGGTGATGGAATAGGTCTTGCCGGTGCCGGCGCTGGCCTCGATGAGCTGCACGCCGGTGCCGGCTATGAGAAGCGGATCAAAACCCCGGCTCATAGCTCCTCCATATGGTTGAGCATGGGCAGGAAAATCCGAGTGGCAAGCTCGGCAAAGGGTGGGGAGTTGTCCTCGGCATACAAGGTATAACCAGGAGAAACGGGCAGGGCATCACCGAAAAGTTGCCGACAATAGGGGTCTTCCCCCTCGCCGGGTGCAAAGTCGTTGCCGAGGTACTCCTCTGTAGCCTTGGCAAAGGCGTTAATCAGTCGCTCCTCTTCGCTTCCCTTTTCGGAATGCATGGCCTGGGCAAAGGCGAGCCCGCTTTTTGGAAAAAACACCAAGGGCGCGCTCAAGCCCCTGGCAAAAAGGGTGGCCAGATCAAGGAGCACGCTTGCGGCCTCGGGTACCGAAGAGAAACGCAACACCTGGGCGGAGCCCTTGTCGCGCCCTCTGCCGATCACTGTCGTTTCGCAGCGCTGGTCAGCCGGGGCAACGGCCGAAAGGAAAAGATGCTCCAGCCAGACCTGCAGCAGAATCTTGCCATGGAGCAGGCTGTTGGTCCAAAAGAGATGGCCGGAGGGGTATCTGCCGCTCAGCTCGCCGTGCAGGGTGAAATCCTGGGAAAGACAAATCTCCCGACGCACAGGCGGAAGTTCATGATCTGCCGCTCCTGGCCCATGTTTAAGAAGCTGTTCCACAATGGGTCGCACCGTATCCTTGATCTCGCTGAAAACCGCCGGGGCAGCCTGGCCCAAAGGAATCCTCCCCTCCCCTCGCCAGCGGGCGAGCAGGATTTCCGGGCTGGCCAACCCCTCCCCTTGCATGGCCAGGAGATCCCGGCTCAGTTGGTATTTTTCCAGACCATCAAGATGGATGGGCTCACGGTCCTGGAGCTCCCGGTTTCTTTCCTGCAAGAAAAGGCCAAGCCGGTTTTCAAGAAACCAGCGGACCGGATGCGAAAGATAACGGGACAGATCAAGGAGAGAAACCGCGGCAAGAGCACCGGCAACGTGAGGCAATGGTTCGGGCAGGAAGGCATATTTGCCCCGCATCCCTGTTTGCTTTGCCTGGGCCGCCCGGCAGTATTCCGCAGCAAAACTGCACAGCCTTTCGTCCGCCCCGGAAAAATATTTTTGGCTGAAAGGCTGGAGTGGGTGGCGGACCACAATCCGCGCCAGCAGAGCTTTGCGCCGCGCATCAAAACACGGCTCGGGGCTGATGGTTTCTGGCGCAAGGCTAAAGCTCTCCGCCAGGCAATCAACCAGCTCTTCCACCACCACGGAGGGCGGCAGCGCTTTGCCGTCCCGCAGGTTATTGCCCAGATAAAAGAGGAGAAATTTGCTGCGGCAGGCAAGCAAGGCTTCGAGAAAGATATAGCGATCATCGTTGCGTTTGGCCCGGTCTCCCCGCTGCGGGTATCGGGCGATGAGATCAAAACTCTGCGGGTGCTCCATCCGGGGAAACGCCCCGTCGTTCATGCCAAGCAGGCAGATAACCTTGAAGGGGATCGAGCGCATGGGCAGCATGCCGCAGAAGGTCAGGCCACCCTCGAGAAAGCCTTGGGCCGTGGCCTGGCCAGACAGTTTCTCCTTGAGGAGGATAGTGATCCCGTTCAGGTCAAGGGGTTGGCTGAACCCGGCATCCTGCGCCTCAAGGGCGATCTGGGCCAAACTGTCCCGGATCTTCTGCAGCTGCCAGGCCTGGGGAGAATCTTCGAGAAAAAGGGCCGCCAGCAAATCGCCAAGAACATCCTGCCACCCTTGCATCTCCCTGACGGAGGAGAGCTTCTCCCCTTGGGCAAAGAGGGTCTCGCAAAAATGGATAAAGCGACCGGCAAGCTCCGCACCCTGGCCCTCGATTTCCTCATAGGGCAGGATCTCGCCCAGAAAAGTTCCGTCGCTGCGAACCGCATAGCCCAGAGCCAGACGATCAAAGCCGAACCGCCAGGTGTTCTGGCGCTCTTTCGGCTGCTGCAGCTTCTCCCGATGCAGCTCGTCGATTCCCCATCGGATTCCGGTTTTTTCCACCCAGAGCCTGATTTTCGGCAGCTCTTCGGGGGTCATAGAAAAATTGAGGCGGATTGCCTCGCAGGCCAGCAGCTCCAAAACCTCGGAAACCGACATTCTTCCCGGAGCCATCTGGAGAAATCGGAAGAACACATCAATGAGCGGAGCTCCGCTTAACAGGGAACGGTCCGCAATCCGGTAGGGAATAAAGCGTTTGTCTTCAAAGGGGAGACCGAAGACTGCCTCGATGAGCGGGGCGTAGGCCGCAACCTCGGGCAGCATCACCACGATATCCCGGGGAGCAAGATCGGGATCATCCTGGAGCAGGGCCAGCAATTGATCCTGTAACACCTCAACCTCGCGGAAGCGGCTATGACAGGCATAGATGCAAATGGAGGCATCGTCTTCAGCCAGAATGTGGGAAGGCTCGCTCCCGCTTGCCGGAGAGCGATGGATTAGATGCAGGATATCGTTCTGCAACACCTCCAGCATGGTCTGCGGCGCAGCATGGGCGGTGTAATATTCTCCCGCCTCAACATAAGGAACCGAGCCCTCAAGAACCTCCTGAAAATCCCGGGCCATGGCGCCCATGGAGGCAAGAAGCGGATGGCCGACCTCCAGATAGAGATCTGCCTCGTCCCAGCCGGAAGGCAAACGGGCCAGAGCCCGGTGGGCCTCGGCCTGGGTACGGATGTCGCCAAAATAGCCTTCCGCTGGGGAGAAAAGATGAAAATGCACCGGCAGAATGTGTGCCAGTTCGCCCATGATACCAAGATAAACCGTGGGCAGGGTGTCGATACCGAACAGGGAAACCCTGGTGGGAAGAAGTTGGGGAAAGGGAATGTCGCCTGCGGTCAGCGCTTGCCTGGCTTGCAGCATGAGCCGGGCCGGGGAACAGCAGCCCAGATGCTCCACCAGAAGACGCCAGAGCTTGGGCTGCCAGAGATCTTCCGCCAGATCATGGGCAAAAGCTCGATTCTCGCCTTCCTCCCAAGCCAGGATCATCTCGGGCCGGTACACCGCATACTGATCAAAGAGATGGGCGATCTGCCTGGCCAACTGGAGCTTCTTGCTCAACGGGCCATCGCCGAGGTAAGCGATCAGGGGAGAAAAATCGGGGTCGTTACGGCAGTCATCGAGCAGAGCACAGATCACAAAAGCAAGCCGTTCCCGGCTATACCTCTGTACCCGATCACCCTCATCGCCAAGGGTTGCCCGCAAAACACGCTGGATAAACTGCCGGGGATGGGGAAAATCTGGGTTGGCCCACACTCCGAACCTGCCGGAAAGCTGCATGGCAAGCCAGGTGGCCATGCCCTTGCTTTGCACGACAATACACTCTGGGGCAAGCGGGGAAGAAAGCGGGGTGCGTAAAACGTCTGTCAGCGAGTCCAGCAGGGATTCAACCCTGTTGGCCCGATACACATGCATGGCGCTCTTCATGACTGTATCCGACACCATGCGGCAGAGCTACGATAGAAAATCAGGCTGCCTGGCGCCGCCGGAGACAGTCCTGTAGCCTGATGACAAGTTGGCCAAGTTCGGGCTTGGAGATCTGATCGTCCGCACCCACGGCATGTCCCTTGTGCAGGGCCAAATCATTGACCAATGAGGAAAAAAGCATGACGGGGATGCCATCGTACCCGGTGTTTTCCTTGATCCGCTTACAGAGATTATGCCCATCCATGCGCGGCATTTCTATATCGCTGACCACGGCCAGCACCTCATTGTGCAGGGTGCCATTGATTCTCAATTTTTCCAGATACTCCCAGGCATCCTGCCCGTCGGAATGGGCGATAACCCGATATCCCGCCTTTTCCAGGGTTTTACGAATCTGATCTTGAATGACCCGGGAATCATCGGCAATGACCACAGCCTTGTCGGCCTGGTCCGCATCGGGACGCGCCAATATGGCATGGGCTTCGGAATCAATAACCATGCTGGGATCGATGGTGGCGATAATGCTCTCGAAATCAACCATCTGAATGATATTGCCATCCACGAGGCATACCCCGGTGAGGGAGCTGTAATGGGAAATGATTGGCGGCGGCGGCAGGATTGCCGTCCAACTGACCCGATAGACCTTGTCCACCCCATGGGCAATGAAGCCAAAAAACTTGCCATTGATCTCGGTGACAATGACCACCCATTTGGCCTTTGCCTCCGGGGAAAGGTCCGGCTCATAGCCAAACCAATCACAGAGATCGATCAGGGGGATGGTCCGATCCCGCAGCAGGAAAACGCCTTTCATGGAGGAAACGCTTTCCGGGATTTCGGTCAAGGTTTCTGGCATGGCCACCAACTCACGAACCTTAGCAGCGTTGATGCCGTACGCCGTCCTGCTGATGGAATCGGTGGTTTGATCACGCCACTGGAGAAAAAAGGTGATGATCTCCAGCTCGTTTGTCCCGGATTGCAGAAGAATGTCGGTCTGGCTCATGTAAATGCTCCAAGGTGTCAGGATACTGCGCAGGATAAATACTATCTTTCACAATTATAGGAAAGCGGGGAATTACTCAACTAAATAATCAAGCGCGACATGGGCGGTGAGGACGAGGATCAGTACATGGCCACCACTATATTTCTCCAGCGAGCGGATGAGGCGAGTGGCGGCAAAATCGTCCCATTTGGTGTCTGCTTAAAAAGTGGGCATGGGCATCAGGCCCCATTTGTGATTGTCCGTGGTTATTGCGACAGACCGGACCGCATGGCTAGAGGCCTCCAGATCAACAAGAAGAACCGGCCTCCGCTTCAGGCCGATCTTAAATATCTCCGCCGGGGGTACGGGCCGACCATTGGCATCATCCACCCGCATGAAAATAAGCCGCTCGACCTCATAATCGGTTTCCACCGAACCCCAGGTCCGGACATAGTTGTAAAAAATGCGGAAAAACTTGCCCAAGCCGCCGCTGAATCGGTGCTGGTGCCATTCGAGAATCTCGGGAAACCGTTCCAACATGTGGTCGGAAAACCGTCGGTCTTCCTCGGTGAGCAGGGCATTGAGAAAAAAATCCCCAGGCAGCAGATACACCACATTGCCCTCCTTGCCTTGCAGGGCCTCCCGCACCTGGGCCGAGCCAAGGGCTGCCTGGTACACAGCAAGGATCTCCTGGCTCGGGCGGGGAAACACGGAAACAATCAGCCGGGAATCCGCAGCCTGGACCATGGGCAATGTCCGCACCGTGTGGCTGCGCAAGGCAAAAGCCAACAGCACGGCCAGGGTCATAGTCAGACAGTAGGCCGCAACAATCCCCAGCCATTTGGGCTGGATTCGGCCAAAGAGCAATCGATACAGCCGCCCCCCCGGTTCGCCGGGCAGAAACATGGGCGTTGTGGCCATGTAGCGTTCATAGGCCTCGGGCTGCTCCTGCTGCATCCGCCACTCTTCATTCCGGGCCAGGGCATAGTAGACAAAGAGCATGGTGATGTACATGATCAGGATGATAAAACGCGGCCAGTACAGCATCAGGCCGAATCCGGAAATGGCGAGAAACAGATATTGCGGATGCCGGATCTTTCCATAAAAACTGCGGGCCACCACCCCCTTGCCGGTGAAACGCCCATAATACAGAGGAATGGCCGCCAGGGCAAAAAACAGCAGCCCGACAACCATGAGAACCTGCAACAGGGAGATGGCCCGGATCAGCGGATCAGCAGGAAAAACCAGATGCGGCAGAAAAAATTCCGTGGACCAGCTGGTAAGCGGGCTTGCTGCCAAGGTCTGAAGCACAGGCCCGTACACCGAATAAAAATAGAGGGCAAAGGGGGAAATCATGATGATGATTTCAATGCCGATCAGGCAGTAGGCCATGATTGCCCAGAGAACAAGCAGCCTTTTTCCCTTGCCGACGTCAGCCATTCCTCGCCCTCCCTTCACCAAAAATGTTTACAGCAGATGCCCAATAAAACCGTAGATCGTATCGGAAAGCTTCTGTAAGTCGATGGGCTTATGCAGCAGCGCATGGGCCCCGCTGTGTTCAAGCATCTCATCCATATTTGGCACATCGATGGCGGTGATAACTATAATGAACAGGTCGGGGTCCAGTCTCTTGACTTTCTGTAGGATGTCATAGCCGTTGAGCCCCGGCATCCTGATATCAAGGGTCATGATGGCAGGCTTTTCCTCCCTGACGATATCAATGGCATGTTCGCCGTTGGTGGCAATGAGCGGGACGAATCCGATCTTATCCAAAAAGATCTTCAACGACCGGCAGAAGGCGTATTCATCGTCCACAATAAGGATTTTTATTTTTTTCTTCATCCATGCTCCTTGCTGGCGTGATCCTGTTTTTCAGCTACCGGATCGCATTCCCTCCGGCCTGGCAGATGCGTTGGCAGAAAGATCACAAACCGTGCACCTTTCCCTTTTTCCGACTCGACCCGAATGGTCCCGCAATGGTTTTCAATAATGGAATACACAATCCACAGACCAAGGCCTGTACCGCGCCCGGGGTCCTTAGTGGTAAAAAACGGATCGAATATCTTGTCGATCTCGTCCGGGCCGATACCGCCGCCGGTATCGCTGAAGCGGATCTCTACACCGTCGTCCTGGGGCCGGGTTTCAACAATAATCCGCTTGTCGTCTGCAGACATGGCGTCACGGGCATTGCTCATCAGATTGAGAAACACCTGGGCCAACTGATCCTCATCCGCTTCGATGCGGGGCAGATTCGGGGCATAATGCCGCTCCACCCGCACATTGTCCAGATTCAAATCATGCTCAAGCAGGGCGGCGGTTTTGTCAAACAACGCATGCACATCAACCAGGCGAACCTCAAAGGCATGCTGGTGGGAAAAGGTTCTGAGGTTGTTGGTGATCTTGGTGGCGCGTTTGATCTGGGCCAGCATTTCATCGATATTTTTCCGCATGCTCGCAGAAATCTTCTCAAGCTGCATGACTTGGGCCAGGGTTCCTATGATATTCAGAGGATTGAGGATTTCATGGGCCACTCCCGAGGCCAGCGTGCCGATGGAGGCCAATTTTTCCTGGCGGATGGCGACCTGCTGGGCCACCTGCAGATTGTCCAAGGCCTTTTGCAACGCGTCCTTGGAATCCCGCAGGGCCTGTTCCGCTTTTTTGCGTTCGGTGATATCCAGCCGATATTCGATAATCTGCGTGACCTTCCCCTTCTTGTCAAAGATGGGATGGGCGTGGATCTCGTGCGTGGTTTCCTGACCATCCCTGCCCTGCTCGACATATTCCATGAGAAAGGAATTTTTATCCTGCTGTACTCGCTCCAAGGGAAGGTATGGCGGCGGCGCCTTGCAAACCTCGGTTGGGCTTTTTTGTTGCCCAGAACAATCGGCCAGCCTGGCCAGATGCCGTTGCGCAGAAGAATTGGCCAGCACCACTTCATAGCCCTTCGCCCCCACCACAAAAAACGGATGGGGCAGCGACTCAATAAGTTTGTTCAAAAACCTATTCTGTTCGCCGATCTTCTCCTCTGCCTGTTTTCGGGAGGTAACATCATGGATGATAACAATGGTGGTGGCGCCCGCTTCCCCTGCAACAGGTAGAAACTGCAGGGAAACCTGACGGCCATTGAGGAGAACCGGCATCTCTTCCGAAATTTTTCGAGGTGACTCCGCAGGACCGGTCAATAACGCGACCACGGTTTCCAGAGAATGATCGGCAAAAATATCGATGAATTCCGTCCCCAGCAGCATTTCTTCCGGTATCCCCACCAGGGCGACCGCCGTGGGGTTTGCAAAAATGATCTTCCTGTTCGGGGCAAACTCGAGAATCCCTTCGGACATGTTCCTTAGGATTATCTCAAAATGCTTCCGGGAAGAAAGCAGCTCCCTGGTAATCTCACGGGTCGCCACTTCATCAAGGCCAAGAATATCCCGAGACTTCTCCTGTCTGCCCGCAGGACTCGCCAATTCAAGCACCCTGGCCACGTGCCTGGCCAGATTGCTCATGCTCCCTTTGGCGATGCAGGCATCCGCCCCCAACGCTACGAAGTCAAGCTCTTCCTCGGCGGCGATGGCCGAGAGAATAACAAGAAATACCCCTTGTAGATGGGGCATGTTCCGAATGATTCGGCACAGCTTCTCGCCGCTGATGTTGGGCATCACCAGATCGACAAAAATAAGATCTGGCACATAGGCCTTCAGGATATCCAGGGCGCTCAGGCCATCCTCGGCAGTACGCACCTCATGCCCGTCTTTTTCCAAAAGATTGGCAATGAGTTTGAGCACCATGGGATGGTTATCAACAACGAGAATCTTTTTACCCATTTCCCCTCGCACCTTTTCTAGGTCAACAACTCCCTTTTCAGCCATTATAGCATAGCCGGTTCTTGCCCCAGAATTTTTCTTATTTAAAACAAGATCTGAAAAAGTTCCCTGCAAATTCAACCGAACGCCTGACTCCATCCATCCTTTTTTGCAAATTGACTTCTGACAAAAGGGGAGTATAATCTCGCACCAAACCATGACATCCGGGCCTTGGTCCTGTCTGCCTGCATAACTTAGGAGCCGTCACGAAATAAACTTTGCCTTTTTGACCATTTTGTTCCGGCTCCTTATGCCGTTTTATAAAGATTTAATGACAATCGTGTTTTTTTACAACCACGGCTAACCCGCATCACGGAGAGTTTATGTCGAATTCCCTGCGCTGGAAAATTATCCTCCTGCTCTTTGTAACCATTTTTGCCGGCCTTACCGTTGCCCCTTCATTCACCAAGGTTCCGGCCTGGTGGCAGAAATATCTCGCTCCGGCAGGACTGAAGCTGGGTCTGGATCTCCAGGGCGGCATGCATCTGGTCCTCAAGGTGGACCTCAAAAAGGCCATTGAAAACAATCTGGACCTCTCGGTTCAGGATCTCAAGGAAGCCCTGGCCGAGAAAAAGATCACCGTAGTCCGCACCGCTTCTAGCGATGCGCGCAAGATCATCCTCACCCTACCCAACACCGGCGCCCTGGAAACGGTCAAGCAGACCATCAGCAAGGACTTCCCCGACCTGGTCGGCGACTTCCAGACCGACCAGGGAACCTTCCCCCGGATCATCCTCAGCCTGAAACAGTCTAAAATCGATTTTATCAACAACAAGGCCGTGGATCAGTCCCTGGAGATTCTCCGCAACCGGATCGATCAGTTCGGCGTGGCTGAACCAGCCATTGTCCGGCAGGGGACAGACGAAATCGTCATCCAGCTCCCTGGGGTCAAGGACCCGCAGCGCGCCCTGAACCTCATCGGCCGCACCGCCCAGCTCGAGTTCAAGCTGGTGGACGACACAGTCGGCCTCAACCTGCCGCAGCTCATCGACCAGGCCATCCAGGCCGGCCAATGGCAGGAGGGCGCTAGCCGGAAACAGCTCAATCTCGCTTTACAGAGCAGACTCCCGGCAGGCACCGAGATCTATTTCGAAAAAGATGTGAACAAGAAAACCAAGAAGGAAACCCGGGTACCCATCCTGCTCAAAAGCCAGGTGCTGTTGACCGGCGACATGGTTAAGGATGCCCAGGTTCGGGTGGGCGGCAACTTCAACGAACCCTACGTCGGCCTCGATTTTACCGGTCGTGGCGGCACAATTTTCGGCCAGGTCACGGAAAGAAGCGTAGGCAAACGCTTTGCCATTGTCCTGGATGAGGTGGTCCGCTCGGCTCCGGTAATTCGGGAAAAAATCCTCGGCGGCAGCGCCCAAATCTCCGGCAGCTTCAGCTACGAAGAGGCGAGCGACCTGGCAATCGTTCTACGCATCGGCGCCCTGCCCGCTCCGGTGGAAATCGTCCAAAACCTCACGGTGGGCGCCTCCCTGGGCCAAGACTCCATCAACAAAGGGTTGATGAGCGGCCTGTTTGGCACCCTTCTGGTGGTGCTGTTCATGGCCGTATATTACCGGCTGTCCGGGGTCATCGCCAACCTCTGCATGGTCTTGAACATCCTCCTGCTCTTTGCCGGACTGGCAATGATGGGCGGCACCCTGACCCTGCCGGGTATTGCTGGCATCATCCTCTCCGTCGGCATGGCGGTGGACTCAAACATCGTTATCTTCGAACGAATGCGCGAGGAGTTCGCCCTTGGCAAATCTGTGCGCTCTGGGGTTGAGGCTGGTTTCGCCAAGGCGCTCTGGACCATCATCGACGCCCATGTGGCGACCCTGATCACCGCCCTGGCCCTGTTTCTTTTCGGCACCGGCCCAATCAAGGGCTTTGCCGCCACCCTTTCCCTGGGCATCATCTTCAATCTGTTCTCCACCCTGTTTGCCTCCAAACTGTTCTACGAATCCATGCGGGGTAAATGGAAGATCAAGAAACTTTCTTTTATGCTGTTTCTCAAAAATCCGCAGCTTGACTACATGCGGATCAAAAACCTGACCTTTGCCATCTCCGGCACCTGCGCCCTCATCGGCTGCCTAGCCTTTGTCCAGATCATCCGTGGCCAGGCCAACTTGGGCGTTGATTTCTCCGGCGGCACCCTGCTTCAGTACCAGTCCACCCAGCCCTTCTCCCTGGGCGAGGTGCGCTCAGCCCTGGCAAAAGGCGACCTTGAAGGCGTCGAACTGCAAAAGGTCGAGGGCGAAAACCGGTTGATCGTCAAGATAAAGAACACCGAAAAGGTGGTGGGCCACGTTTCCGAGACGGTCACCGCCCAACTGAACACCGAATTCCCGGATAAGCACTTCATCGTGGAGAACCAGTCGGAAATCGGCTCCTCGGTGAGCGACACCTTGCGCTCAAAGGCGTTGCTGGCCGTAATCATCTCCCTCTTGGGCGTAATCGTGTACCTGGGCCTACGTTTTGACCTGCGTTTCGGCATTGCCGCCACCCTGGCTACACTCCATGACGTTTTGGCGGTGCTTGGCCTCATCTGGCTGCTCAACATGGAAATCACTCTGCTCACCGTTACCGCGCTCCTGACCCTGGCCGGGTATTCCCTAAACGACACGGTCATCATCTTCGACCGAATCCGCGAGAACCAGCGCAAGAGCGACGACCCGGAAAACATCACCGATCCCCTGATTAATACCAGCACCAACGAGGTTTTGAGCCGTTCCATCGTCACCTCCCTCACCGTGTTCCTGGTTCTCGCGGCCTTGTACGCCTTGGGCGGCTCGGTGATCCACGACTTTTCCTTTGCCCTGCTGGTGGGGGTCATGGTGGGCACCTACTCGTCGGTCTTCGTGGCCAGTCCGCTGCTCACTCTGTGGCACCGGGGTAAAACCGCCTAGCCATGCGCTCCGATCTTGCCCAAGAGCATGTCCGGCCCCTGACGCCGGACGAGACCTTCCGGTTCCGCTGCCATCCCGGCGTTGCCTGCTTTACCGACTGCTGTCGGGAACTGGAATTGGCCTTGAGCCCCTACGATGTCCTCCGGTTGAGTAGGCATCTGGGGCTTGCCCCCTCGACCTTTCTCGACCAGTATGCGCTCATCGAGCAAACAGAAGGCAACGCCTTTTCCCAGGTTTTTCTCTGCATGGTGGATGATGGCCGGGCCAGCTGCCCGTTTGTGACCGCCAACGGTTGCCGCGTCTATGCCGACCGCCCCGGCGCCTGCCGGACCTATCCCCTGGGACGCGGGGCCTTCACCACCCCGGACGGCGACCGGCACGAAATGCATATCCTCCTCACCGAGCCGCACTGCAAAGGATTCAGCGAAGGCGAGCACCAGGACATCACCGCCTGGCAAAAAGACCAGGACCTGGCCACCTACAATGCCATGAACGATGAGTTGCTGGGCATCCTCCACCATCCCCGCCTCAAAGATGGGTATCCGCCGGTGGAGCTTGAAGAGGAGATATTCCTGCTTCTCTACAGCCTGGATACCTTTCGGAACCTGCTCCTCGACGGCACTCTAGCCCTACCCATCCCCATCACGAAAAACGAGCGGCAGGAGCTTGGCACGGAAGATCTTGCCCTGCTCCGTCTCGGCATCAGGTGGTTGGACCATGTCCTCTCCAGACGCTGACAATCCCTTGGCCAGCCTCTCTTCCGACCCCTTGCAGGGCGAACCGTCCCTGGGCCGAGAGCTTACCGAGCGGCTGCTGGCCATTTCCCACGAATACTGCCAGGCCGAAGGCGGCTGCCACGGCCCGGATCACACCGAACGGGTCCACAACCTGGCTCTGCACATCGGCCGGCTGATGAACGCCCGCCTGGATATCTTAAGCGCCGCCGCCCTGCTCCACGACATCGGCCGCAGCCACGAAATGCTGTCCCAAGGCAAAATCTGCCATGCCATCAAGGGCGCGGAGATGTCCCGCACCATTCTCAAGGGCCTGGAATTTTCCCAGGAGATGCAGGAAGCGATCATCCACTGCATCGAGGCTCACCGCTACCGCAACAACAAGGCCCCGGAAACCCTGGAGGCCAAGATCCTTTTCGACGCCGACAAGCTGGACTCCATCGGCGCCATCGGCATTGGCCGGGCCTTTCTCTTTGCCGGCCAGGTCGGGGCCCGATTGCACAACCGGGGTGTGGATGTGCAGAAAACCAGGTCCTACTCCACCGAAGACACGGCCTACCGGGAATTCCTGGTGAAACTTTGCAAGATCAAAGACAAGATGCTCACCCCGGAAGGCAAACGGTTGGCCGCCGAGCGGCATGAGTTCATGGAGGTTTTTTTCAAACGACTGGACAAAGAGATCCACGGTAGCCCCCGCAATAACTCCGACAATTCGCAATAGCCCAGGCACCCACCTTGGACACCACAACCCAACGCCTCGCCATCATCATCAAAGACCTGCGCCGGGCTGTCCTGGCGATGGTGCTTGCCCTGCTTTTTGGTTGCATAGGCTTCTACAGCATCTCCCGCCCGCTGCTTGCCGCAATCCAGAGCCATCTCCACCAAAAACTCGCCTTCTTCACGGTGGCCGAGCCCTTTCTCGCCCATCTCACCATCTCCCTGGCCATGACGATCTTCACCATCATGCCCATGCTCAGCTACTTTCTCTGGCGCGCCCTGGCCAAACCATTCAAACTCTCCCGCCTCCTGGTTTTCTGGTTCGTGCTCTTCACCTGCTTTCTCTTTTACAGCGGGGCCGCCTTCTGCTATTTCGTCACCCTGCCCTATGGCATTGATTTCCTCCTGGATTTCCAGACGGAACAGCTCCGGCCAGTGATCTCCATCAGCGAGTTCGTTTCCTTTGTCTCGATCTTTGTCCTCGCCTTCGGCCTGATCTTTGAACTGCCCATCTTCATGATTTTCATGGCCAAGATAAAAATCCTGCCCAGATCATTCTTTGAAAAAAACCGCCGCTACGCCGTGCTGGTGATCAGCATCATAGCCGCCCTCCTCACCCCAACCCCCGATGTGTTCAACATGATGCTCATGGGCATCCCCCTCTATATGCTGTATGAGGTGGGGATTATTGTGCTGAAGCTGCTGCGGATCGCGTAAGCAGCAGCATTTTTATTTTGCCTGACTGGCTGAAAGGGTATGGTGCTTGCCGGAATGAAAACGGGAAATCTTGGCCCAGAAAACTTACTTTTCAAAACCTGACTCCGATCATGTTTGCTTTTAGGCAGAGACAGGATTTGGAAGTGGGAAAGCCGTGAGCTGCCTCCGATAGGAGCGGCGGAAATCAAACAAGCATGGAGCAGAGACAAAAATGACGAAAATCGCAATTAACTTTTTATTGTTTGTATTCGGTGCATTGTATGCATTTAGCAATAGCTATGCAGCCTCGAACAAGGAAGAGTATGAATTGCAAGAGCGTTGCGCCAATAGTGCCAAGGAGTTTTTTAAGCTGAACCATGGAAGCGGCATTTTTAAGACCAAATATGGGCAAGCAGAAGCTGTTTTCACGAATCACTACAACAGGAAACTTAACAAATGTTTTGTGATGACAACGCTCACCGACTATGTATACAAGAACAGTCGACCGGAATATGCGAAGTCATTTGTTATCACGGTATTGGACATTAACGATAACAAGGAGTGCGGACGGTTCTACAATATCTACCAACAAGATAAACCCGCATTCTGTCGAGTAGAAGACAAGCCCTGCCATGACATACTTGAATGGGAAGCACTGATAAAACCGTATATGGAAGAGTGAAAACTGGGCGCAATCTAGCCCAACCCATCATTTCACAGAACCAACTCCGTCGGGGCGTTGCCTCACCTCCATTGACTGACAAATTCAAACGTTAGGGATTCTAGAAGATATGGAGAGACCTCGCAAGATTGTCGTCAAAAAGGAACGGGTAGTACATACGTATTCCGAACTCTGGCATGCCTCCAACTGCGTCTTGAACGCGGGAGTTGAACAGCCGAAAGGTTCGTCTTGGCAATTCCTTTCAAGCGCCGTGCTTACGGCTTTTGCATTCGAAGCATACCTAAATCATGTAGGTCCTCGAACGATTGAATGCTGGGAGCAACTTGATCGCCTTCCGCCATGGTCAAAGTTCGGGTTGTTGTGTGAAACGCTCGGTGTGAAGTTCCCTGATGGTCCCGATGCAAGACCGTTGCAGACTATAGTAAAGCTGTTGGTTTTCAGAAATACGATTGCTCACGGAAGATCGTTGGAGATCATGGCAGAGCCAGTGCTTCGAGATGCGAATGATCAACTTGATGCTTATCTCGGAGAAAAGCCGCTTACCGAATGGGAAAAACTGATTCAAACCAGTGACTTTGCTAAGCGTGCGAGGGAAGACGTTCAAGTAGCAATCGAATTTATACATGAAGGGCGAACAGACAACAAGGAAGAGCTGTTTACTTTCGGCCTTGGTTATCATGGAGCGACGCTTGTCGATCCCTAACCCTGTGCTCAAGCGGGACGGCAAAAAAGCACGCCGCCCCTTAGCAGGTAGGTTGGGTTGGTTTCGTCAACCCAACATTTTTTAAAACCGTTGGGTTTCGCCTTGCTCAACCACAACCTACGATTGCTGTCTAACCATGAAGACATCAAACAAACGACTGGCAAGGGTTCCGCGTGCATTTGTGCAGCGCAGACTTTCAAGACAGTGGCGAGTTAACAACGAAGGGGCAAAAGGAGACAGGCTACTTTCTTGAGTGGATTTTCATGCGGCGGATATACCAAGGAGTCATGTTTTGCCCTTTAAAACCAATAAAGATTTACCAAAAAATGTAATCCATATACTTCCTGCCCATGCACAGGATATTTACCGGGAAGCATTTAATCACGCCTGGCAGGAATATGCGAGCCCTGAAGAACGCCGGGGCGATGCTTCCCAGGAAGAAACGGCGCATAATGTGGCATGGTCAGCTGTGAAGAAAAAATATAAAAAGGCCGGTGATATGTGGACAGCAAAAGAATGATTATTGATGAATTTTTCATAAGGTTGATATGCCAAGGGTTGCGCACAGCCTAGCAGACGGACACTTCTCCCAAATCCTCAATTAAGGCAATGATCGTCGGCAGGTTTTACACAACCATGCGGAGATCAGGCGCTTCTCGATCTGCTCCCCTTTTGCAGATCGCCAAACTCACCGATTGCATGAACTTCGCATCTATGCTATCTAACAGGAATAATAAGAGAAAAAAATAGTCAAATCCCAGGCTCAACCGGGAAAAACCATTTGCAACGGGCTGCCATGCTAGCGAACCTTTCAGACACTGACCGCAAGAAAGTGCTGCTGTACAGCGTGCTCATTATCGCTGTGGTTGGCGCGTGGTCCGTATTTGGACCGTACGGGATTTTGAAATACTACGGGGTTGCCAAGGAGTTGAACACTGTCCTGGCCCAGAATGAGCAGTTGCGCGAGGCCAATACCGAGCTGAAACAGGAAATCAACAAACTGAAACACGATCCGGTCTACCTGGAAGATGTGGCGCGGCGGCAATTCGGCCTCATTAAAAAAAATGAGGTTATCTACGAGTTTCCCGAGAAAAAGAAGCGGCACGAATAAACCCGCAAGTTGTTTCTAGGGTGGCACTGCCAAATCGTCCTTCGACAAGCTCAGGATGAACGGAATCAACCGATTTGCCGTTCGCCCTGAGCCCTTCGACGCTGCTCAGGAGAGCCCTGTCGAAGGGTGTCTCATTTAAGCCATCGTTATATAAAAACCCTACCCCGCCATATCCTGCACAATCCACTGCACCGCCGCATAGAGATCATCCGCCACATACGTCGGCTGCACCTGCTGCGCCGGACCGATGTACTCGTAATCCCCCCGGCCATAGCCGGTGAGCACCAGCACCCCCTTGGCCTGCACCGCCGCAGCCGCCTTGATATCCGACCAGCGGTCGCCCACCACATAGGAGCGGGCAAGATCCAGGTCCAGGTCCGCTGCTGCCTGAAGAAACAGCCCCGGCTTGGGCTTCCGGCAATTACAGGCGAGACGGAAGCGCTCTTCCTTGGCCTCGGGATGATGAGGGCAGTAGTAGATGCCATCCACATGGGCTCCGGCCTCGATCAGCGCCCCGGTCATCTTGGCATGCACCTCTGCAATCAGGCTCTCGGGGAAATAGCCTCGGGCCAGGCCGGACTGGTTGCTGACCACCACCACCGGAATCCCCTGCTCGTTGAGCAGGCGGATGGCAGCCGCAGCCCGTGGCAGCATGACAAAGCGGGAGATGTGGTTGATGTAGCCCATCTGCTCGTTGATGGTGCCATCCCTGTCGAGAAATACGGCCGGTCGCATGGTCAGTCCTCGCTTTCCAGAAGTTTGCAGGTTGCCGCGAACACCTCATCCACGCCGATCTCCAGCATGCAGGCAAAATCATTTTGAGAGCAATGGGTTTTCATGCACGGGCTACAGGGCAGATGTTTATTCACCACCTCCACCTTGGGAGAAAACGGCCCGGTGGCCACGCTGTCGGTGGAACCGAAGATGGCGACCAGCGGCGTTTTCTGGGCAGCAGCCACATGCAT
>JAPLJH010000042.1 GCA_026388695.1 Deltaproteobacteria bacterium
AATTCATTATCAAAAAGTCCATTCCCACTATCCTCGGCAATAAATATTAGGCAAATACGTATAAAACGAGCGCAACAGCAACAAAGGATACCGCATAAAAAATGTTGTACTGCAACTGGCCGCTCTGCGCCCGTCGCACCAGCCCGCCGACACCGCGCACCGTTTTCGCCAGACCGTCCACCACGCCGTCAATGGCGTTCCAGTCAAACCAGGACCAAAATTGGGCCGTGGTCATGAGCGGAATCAAGCCAACATAACGGTACCCTTCGCTGACACAGCTGTCCGCCCACTGGATGGGCTTTCTGGCCAGCCAGAAAAAGCCGCGCCCCCCCATGCGGTAGAACCAGTCCAGATCGAGGCTGATCTTGGGCTCCGGCGCCAGCTTTTTGATAAGCAAAAAGAAGCCCAGTGCGGTGAAAAGAAGGATTTGCATGGTTTCCGAGATATGATAGGCGGTGTATGGGTGATACTCCGCCGCAGCCTGCTGATAGGGCAGCATGTTGTACAGATAGGGGGTGTAGCTGCCGATCAGGATGCAGAGAAATGCGGCGATTCCCATGCCAAGCTGCATGTTCCATGGCGGATCAGCAGCCTTGTCCCAAGTTTCCTGGCTGCAGTTGTTTTTGCCGAACCAGATAAAATAGGGCACCTTGAGACCGGTGTGGAGAAAGGTTCCGGCCGAGGCCATGGTCAGTAAGAATCCAGCCCAATAGTTGTGGACCTCAAAGCCCGCGGAGACGATCATCGCCTTGCTGACAAATCCGGAAAAAAGCGGGAAGGCGGAGATCGACAGCCCCCCGATCATGGTGAAGACAAAAGTCCGTGGCATCTTCTTGTAGAGGCCGCCCAAATCGCTGAACTTGCTTTTGCCGGTCATGTGCAGCACCGAACCGCAGCCCATGAACAGCAGCCCCTTGTAGAGGATATGGGCAAAGGCATGGGCGCAGGTGCCGTTGATGGCAAGCTCGGTGCCGATGCCGACACCGGCCACCATATAGCCGACCTGACTGATGATATGGTAGGCAAGGAGCCTTCGGGAATCGTTTTCAAGCACCGCATAGACCACCCCGTAGAGGGCCATGCAGACGCCCAACGGCACCAAGATCTCCATCCCGGCAAAGGCGCGGGCCAGAGCGTAGATCGCGGTTTTCGTAGTGAAGGCGCACATAAACACCGCGCCGGTCACGGTCGCTTCCCCGTAGGCGTCGGGCAGCCAAGCATGGAACGGCGGCACCGCAGCGTTCAAGAGAAAGCCAATCATGATCAGATAGGTCGAGATGCTCGGACTGCCTACCCCAATGGGGCCAAAGGAGAGATCACCACCAGTAGCCTGGTAGCGGAGGACAAGCCCGGCCAGCAGGGCAAGGCCGCCGGCGGTATGCACCAGCAGATACCGGTAGCCGACCGCTTGGGATTCGGGCCGCCTCCGGAACCAGACGAGAAAGACCGAGGCAAAGGCCATCAATTCCCAGAAAAGAAAGAGGACCAAGTAATCGCCGCAGAAGATAACCCCCAGGGAACCTGCAACATAAAGCCAGGCCGCGACATGCTGGAAATCATCCTCCACATGGAGCCCGTAAATGGTACCGATGATACACATCAGGGTCATGATGTAGGCAAAGACCATGGTCAGGCCATCCACCCGACCGAAGGTGAGATACCAATCAAGAAAACGAACCACCCCGAAGGTGCCGTTCTGCCCCTGCATGGACAAGACATCCAGAAAAGCCAGGGTCGGAACAATGATCAGATAAGGCCGCTTCAACCATTTCGGCAAAAAGGGCAGGATAAAGGCGCCAACAATGAGTATCAGGGCCGGATGCAGCCAAAAATTAGTTATCATAGTAATCCTCACGGGTCATGATTCCCCGATGACCAAACCACTTGGAAACAATGATGATCACCACGCAGGCAATAAAACCGAAGACCGCCCAGAAACCTGGAATATGCTCAACTGCGGTATGGGCATGTTCCTTGGAGACAAAGAAAACGTCCCAAGCCACCACAAGCGCCAGCCCGACATAGGACAGACGGATGACCAGCGTCAACCGGTCACGCAGAAAATCAATCAGTTTCAATATCATCCCGTCACCGCCTTGACAAAGTTCATCATAAAATCAGGGTAGATGCCGATGACCACCGAGATAATCGCGGCAATCATGATGGGCACCACCATGGCCAAGGGCGCCTCCTGGATCCCGGCATAGGCTTCCCCCTCCGGGCGTTTGCCAAAAAAGGCCCGATAGGTTACCGGCGCGAAATAGGCCACGTTCAGCAGGGTGCTGGCCAGCAGCACTAGCAAAATCCCGATATAATGGGACTCCATTTCCATGGTCCCAACCAGAAGCTTCCACTTGGTAACAAACCCGGCAACCGGCGGCGCCCCGATCATGCTAAGGGAGGCAATGGCAAAGGCCCCAAAGGTAAAAGGCATGCTCCGGCCAAGACCGCTCATCTCTGAGATGGATTTCTTATGGGTCGCCACGTAGATCGCCCCGGCGCAGAAAAAGAGGGTGATCTTGGCAAAGGCATGGTTGGCGATATGCACCAGCCCACCCTGAATACCGTTGGGGGTAAGCAGAGCCACGCCCAGGATGATGTAGGAAAGCTGGCTCACCGTGGAATAGGCAAGCCGTGCCTTGAGGTTATCCTTGGACAGGGCGATGATCGAGGCCACCAGGATGGTGAAGGAAACAAAATAGGCGGTGGGGATGCCGAGATTCAAGCCATGCATCAGGTCGGTGCCAAAGACATAAAGCATGACCCTGGTGGTACAGAAAACGCCGACCTTGACCACGGCCACGGCATGCAACAAGGCGGAGACCGGGGTCGGGGCCACCATCGCCCCGGGAAGCCAGTTGTGGAAGGGCATGAGCCCGTTCTTGGCAAACCCCAGGAGGCAGAAGACGTAGAGCATGGTCACCAGGGCGCCATGGGCATCGACGGTGCCGCTGGAAAAAATGCCGGTACGGATATTGTCGGCAAAATCAAGGGAGCCGGTGAGCACATAGATGAGGATCATGGCCGGCAGCACCAACCCCTTGGCCGTGGTGGTAAGATAAACGATATATTTCTTGGCGCCCTCGTACCCCTCTTCATCCTGGTGATGGGCAACCAGCGGGTAGGTGCAGACGCTGACGATCTCGTAGAAGAGATAGAGGGTGAAGAGATTGTCGGAGAAGGCCACGCCGATGGCGCCAAACAGAGCCAGGGCGAAACAGGCGTTGAACCGGGTCTGCGCATGTTCATGCAATCCCCGCATATAACCGGCGGAGTAAATCACCGCCAGCATCCAGAGAAAGGAGGCGACCACGGCGAAGATCATGGAAAAGGCATCGACCCTCAGCGTTATGGAGACTCCGGGCAGGAGCTTAAACAGCTGATAGACAATGGTCTTGCCCTCGCCCAGAGGGGCCGGAGCAACGGTGGTGATCATCGAGGCGATGATGCCGAACATCGTCACCGCCGCGATAAAAGACCACGACTCCCTGATATTGGGCTTGCGACCGGACATCATCACAAGAACGGACCCGGCCAGGGCCGTCAGTATGGCGAGCAGCGGTTTTACGGAAACAATTGTATCCATGTCCCTTATTCCTTTCCTCTCTAACCTTGCAGATCCACGACATCTTCGGTGTCGATGGATTTGTAGTTCCGATAGACGGCGATAATTATACTCAGAGCAATAGCCGCCTCGGCAGCGGCAATGGCCATGATGAATAGGGTAAAGACCTGGCCCACCGTGGGATCGGGGGCGAGAAAGCGGTTAAAGGCCATAAAATTGAGGGAGGCCCCGCTCAGGATCAGTTCCGCGGAAATCAACATCCCGATGAAGGTCTGGCGCTGCACCATACCGTAAATGCCGATGCCGAAGAGCAGAGCGCCAATCACCAGATAGGTCTGCAAGTTGTTGCTGAGCACAAGAATGTACATTACTTATCCCTCCCGGCCCGGGCCAGAACCAGTGAACCGACCACCGCCACCAGCAAGACCACGGAAATCAGTTCAAAGCTCATGCTGTAGGTGGTGAGCAAAGACTGGCCAAGATTGTCAACCGTGCCGCGATTCACCAGGCAGGGAGCCGAACGCCATTGGGTTTTCAAAGCCAGCCCAGCCAAGGCAAAGGTCAGAATACCGCTGGCCAGAAAAGCCAGGGGACCAACCAACACGTTACGACGGGTCACCTGCTTGAGTTCGGAAGACTCGGCCAACATCACGGCAAAAATGATGGTGACGCAGACAGCCCCCACATAAATAAGGATCTGCATCAGGGCGACGAAGGGGCTGTTGAGATAGTAGTAGAGCCCGGCCACCCCGAGAAAGCACAGAGCCAACCCGGCCACGCTGCGGATCAGGCTGCGGGCGGAGGTGGCAATAATGGCCCCGGCCAGAGTGATGCCGATAAAACCGAAAAACAAGAGGCCGGACAGGCCTTCAACCGTAAGCAAGGACACCATCAGTTCTTTGCCTCCAAACGTTTTTTGAGATCAAAGATGTACGCTTCCTTTTTGACGCCCGCGAGATTGTAATCCTTGGAAAAGGCGATTGCCTTAGGCGGGCAGCTTTCGACACAGAGTCCGCACAGGCTGCATTTGGTAAAATCCAGGGTGTACTCGGTCAGCACCTTGCCTTTCACCCCTTCCTGCTTTTCGCCATTCACCGTGATGCAGTTGGAGGGACAGGCCTTCTGGCACATGCCGCAGACGATGCACTTTGTTGCGCCGGTTTCCTCGTCCTTCACCAGCTCGATATGCCCCCTAAAGCGTGGGGTCATGGGCAAGGTCTGGTGCGGATACTGTACCGTCACCACCGGCTTAAAGAAATACCTGATGGTAATCCCCAGGCCGACAAACAGGCTCCAGGTCCCGCTGATAATCTCTCTGAGATAGTCGATCATGGTTAAAACACCTTCAACATGGCACTGGTAAGAATCAGGTTAAAAAAGGAGATCGGGATCAAAATCTTCCAGTGGTCGCCATACTGGCACCGATGACGATATTGGCGTACTCGCCCATGAAAAAGACGCCGAACCCCATGCCGGAGTATTCGGTAAAGGCACCGGCAACCAGTTCGCTCTCTGCCTCGGCCATATCAAAGGGCGCCCGATTGGTCTCTGCCAGCATGCAGACAAAGAAGATCAGGAAGGCCACGGGCATAAGGGGGCTGGCGGAAAGATTGAAGATATTCCAATGCCAGAAACCGCCCTGTTGCTGCATCACGATGGTATGGAGGTTCATGGTGCCGGTGATCATAACCAGGGTCACCACCGTGACCAGCATGGGAATCTCATAGGCCACGTTTTGAGAAACCACACGGGCTGCGGAGATAACCGCGTATTTGTTGCGCGAGCCCCAGGCGCCCAGGAGAAGGCCTAAGACGTTCACCGAGGCAAAGGCAAAGATGGCGAGTAAACCAATATCAAGATTCCTGGCCACCAGGGTTTCGCTGAAGGGGATGGTCACAAAGCTCATGATCGCAGGGACCATGACCAGAATCGGGGCAATCTTGAACAGGACCGGGTCAACCCCGGCCGGGACAATGAGCTGCTTGGTCATCAGCTTGATGCCGTCGACCAGGGGCTGGAGCAGGCCGAAAGGGCCGACCTCCTTGGGTCCGATCCGACGCTGGATATGGGCGGCCTCTTTGCGTTCCAGCCAGACCAGATAGGCGGCGTTCAGAGCGGCGAAGGCAATCACTCCAACGAGGAATGCCAGCAGCCGTATTATTTCAGGATCCACATACATAACGAAGCTCCTTACCTGTCTATCTCGGGGATGACCAAATCCAGGCTTCCCATCAGGGCGAGGGCGTCAGGCAGCAACATGCCCCGACAGGCCTCGCCATAGAGGCTCAAATTGGAAAAGGTTGGGGAACGGAGTTTCAGGCGGTACGGGGTGTTTGTCCCGTCGCTGACCACCCGCACGCCAAACGAGCCGCGCGCCGTCTCCACGGCATGGTAATAATCGCCCTTGGCCGGCTTGATAATTTTGGGAACCTTCTCCGCCATGACCGGGCCTTCGGGCAGTTTATCGAGAGCCTGTTCAACAATACGCAGACTCTGCTCGATCTCGTCCATCCGCACCATGTAACGGGCCATGGAATCGCCATGCTCGTACACCGGGACGTCGAAGTCCATTTCCGGGTAGATGGAATACGGCTCATGCTTGCGCACATCAAAGTTGATGCCGGAGCCACGACACACCGGGCCGGTTGCCCCGTATTTTCGGCACATCTCCGCAGAGATCGGCCCGACGTCCTGAAGTCGTTTCATCAGAATGATATTCTTGGTGACCAGGTTATGGTACATGGGCATCCGGTCGCGGAGACGCTTGATAAACGCCCGGGCTCCGGCGACGAAATCAGCATCGATGTCGTTGTACACCCCGCCAAAGCGGAAATAGCAATAGGTAAGGCGTGAGCCGGTCACCGATTCCAACAGATCAAGAATATGCTCTCTGTCGTCAAAGGCATAAAGCAGCGGGGAAAATCCGCCGAGATCCAGAATAAAGGCGCCAAACCAGAGGAGATGGCTGGAAACCCTGTTCAGTTCGGAGGTGATCACCCGCAGGTATTCAGCCCGCTCCGGCACCTCGATGCCTGCGGCCCGTTCCACCACCGCAACATAGCCATGGTTGAAGGCGAGGGCATGGAGATAGTCCATCCGGCCGGTGTTGGGCAGAAACTGGGCCCAGGTCCGGTTCTCCCCCATCTTCTCATGCATGCGGTGGATGTAGCCCAGAACCGGCTCCGCCTCGACGATGTACTCACCGTCCATGGTCAGCTTGACCCGCAGAACTCCATGGGTGGCAGGATGCTGGGGCCCGAGGTTTAAGACAAATGTTTCATTGGCTTCACTTTGGACAAAGGCGCTCATGGGCGGAAATCCTTCAGCAGGGGATGAAAATCAGCATCTTCCGGCAACAGCAAGGGGACAAGATAGGGGTGACCGACAAAATTGATCCCGAAGAAATCATGGGTTTCCCGCTCATGCCAGTTGGCCCCGGGATAGATCTGCGAAATGGAGGGAACCTCCGGCTTGCTGCGCGGCATCCTGGTTCTGATCGTCACCCGACAGAACGACTCGTAATGATTGAAGTCGTACACCGCCTCCAACGCGTCTTCAGGAAGCTCGCCCTGTTCTGCGACCGGCTCGGCTGGGGGCGGTTCTTCCCCTGCGGCCGTAGCTGCGTCAGCCTTGGCCTTGGCCTCGGCAGCAACTTTTGCCTCCGTCTCCTTGCGCAAAGCGGCCTGCTCACCCAACCAGTCCACGCCGGTGACAGCCTCAATAAAAAACCCTTCCGCATCGAGCAGCGAGACTGCGGCAACAAGCTGTTCTGGGGCAACCTGCACATCCAGGGCAAAGCCTTTGCGGGCATATTCCGTTTCGCTTATTGCCTCAACCCCAACGGCGGACAGTTTCTGTTTGATCGCGGCACAATTCATGATCAACCCACCTCCACTCGTGGCCATCTGCGGGAACCCGTCACCTTTTCTTCCAGCTCCAGAATCCCTTCGATCAAGGCCTCAGGACGCGGCGGGCAGCCGGGGATGAATACATCCACCGGAAACAGCTTATCCGCACCCTCGACAATGCCGTACTGGCCTTCAAAAACAAAGGGCCCACCGGAGATGGCGCAATTGCCCATGGCGATAACCCATTTGGGTTCGGGCATCTGGTCGTAGAGAGTTTCCACGGCAGCGGCCATCTTCTTGCTGATGGTGCCAGCAACAATCATCACGTCGCACTGGCGAGGGGAAGGCCGGAACACCTCGGCACCGAACCGGGCCAGATCAAAGCGGGAGGCACCGGTGGCCATCATCTCAATGGCGCAGCAGGCAAGACCGAAGGTCATGGGCCAGAGCGAATTGGCGCGCCCCAAGGCAAGCAGTTTGTCAAGCTGGGCAAACTGAACTATCGCGGGCTGTAAATTTTGCGTTCCCACTTGAACACTCCCTTTTTCCAAGCATAGATGATTATCAATGACAGGATTCCGACAAAGATCAGGATCTCAAGAAAAGCCCGGAGGTCGCCGATATTGAGTCCGGCCTGCCCTGCCCTGTTGTAAACCAGCGCCACCGGAAACAAAAAGAGGATGTCCACGGCAAAGGCCACAAACATCAGGGCATAGAGATAATAGACAATGCCGAAACGAATCCAGGCATCACCAATGGGCTCCATGCCGCATTCAATAAGCTGTTTTGTTTTCCCCTGGGTGTTCCTGGTAGACCGGGGGGCAAGGAGGAGGGCAATAATAAACGGCCCCACCGCAAAGCCCAAGCCGCCCAAGAAAAAGGCTGCCACATAGAGAATATCAAGAGTTGCCTGCTGTTCCACGACTGTATGCTCCTTAGGTTGAAGCGCATTATGCGAATAGCTTCCGGTCTAAATAGCCCTATCAAAAATTGATGTCAAGCAAAT
>JAPLJH010000005.1 GCA_026388695.1 Deltaproteobacteria bacterium
AGCACTGAAATTCATGTACCCTGTATCGCCCTCGGATTTTACTTCGACCCCGCCGCTAATGCTGCTGTCCGGATCGCCGTATTCGCCGAATTTCGCCTTGTTGCCGGTGACGTGTACACTTTTAGCCGACGGCATGACAAACCCAGTAACCTCGCTGTCCGCCGCCTGAACTCCAGGGGCACACAGAATAGGCAACAGTAATATTGCTGGTATATAATTATATTTTTTCATCGTTTTCTCCCTATTTAGCAAATCGTTGACCGTATACGCCAGGCCCGTTACTACCATGAATAGCAGCGTGGCAGTTCAAGCAAGACCGTGCAACTGCCCTTCCGCTCGAATAGTTCGTCCCTACAGTCGTCGGGGTGTTGGGGGTGAAGCCTCTTGCCAGAGTAAAGGGAGTGCCATAATGGCCGCTTGTTCCTACGTGGCAGGTCTGACAGAGACTCGGAGTCCTTTCATTCAACAATTTGTTGTGGTTGCTGCCATGGGAGGTATGGCAAATCAGGCAATCTTGCGCAACCGGGGGATGCTCATTCATGAAGGGCCCACGTTTTTCGGCGTGACACTTGTAGCAGAGCTCGTTGACGGAATCAGCTTTTAGATTCTTGGCGTTGAACGATCCATGCGGATCATGGCAATCACTGCAGGAGACTTTGCCTTCCTTGATGGGGTGGTGCGATTGTCTGCCGGCTTCAGCCTTGACATCTTTGTGGCAAGAGAAACACAACTCCACCTGAGGCATCTTCAAATTCTTGGCCAGACTGGAGTGGCCGGAATGACAACTATCGCAGGAAAGGCCGGAGGACCGATGCTTGCTTGACTCCCAGAGGGCAAGATGCTTGGAATCGCCATGACAGGTGAGGCACTTTTCGGCCCGTGCTTCGGCATCAGCCTTCTTGTCGAAGGTAAAGGCGCCGGTTCCCTTACCGCCACCCGCTGCCACGTGGGCAGTCAAGTTGGGGCCATGACAGGTGAGGCAGACGCCGGTACCGTTGGGACCGGTGACGGCTCCCTTGGCATGGCGCGATTTCATGAAGCTGGCGACTTGGTCTGCATGGCAATCCTTACAGGACTCCGCACCGCTTGCTGGGGCAGCAGCCTTGGCGCTGTTGGCGGACATCCCCGCGCCAGACAGGGCAACTATCCCCGCGACCAGGGAAAGCATTAAAATATTTTTACGCATTTCTCTCCTCCTTCTGCGTCCAACGGGACGCGTTGCGGCCTGACGTTCTGAAACAAACGTGGCATTTAAGTCCCACAGCTATGGCTCCAACTCTACCGACAATCCCCGGCGGCCATTCCCAATTCCCCATTGTCTCCTCCCTTTCTCCTGGTTTGCGTTTTTCCGGTGCGCTATTATAACGATGGCGCACCGCAGTATGCTGATCTTCACAGGATGTTCAGCAAGAACAATGCCATCTTTTGTGAAAAATAAACAAACGCATAAACAGCAAGATACGCAGCGCCGCATCGAAACCGCCAAGTGAATCTGGTGAAATCACCAGATTCACTTGGCGGTTTCACCAGACGGGGTTTCCTGTGAACGAACCGCAATCTTCCTTGAGGCCTGACACCAACGATGGCGGCCTTTTCACCCGGACTGACTTGCTGACCATTCCCCTGGCCCCATCGCCCCACAACTTTTCCCTCCCTGCCGCAAGTAACTGCTTGCGAATGCGCCGAATTTTTCCCTTGACAGCAACAGGGCTTAAGGGTAAAAGTGCCGGTTCTTAAAAAGACTGCCCAATACGGCCCCAGACCAGGGCCGTTTTTTAGTAGCCGGTTTACCAAGGTATGGTGCCTTGACCGGCGCCAGGCGTAACCGCACACATGCACGAATGGAGTGGAAGATTTGCCATGAGAGACATTACGAAGGTCCGCAATATTGGAATCAGCGCCCATATCGATTCGGGAAAAACCACCCTGACCGAGCGCATCCTTTTTTATACCCAGCGTATTCATGCCATCCATGAAGTACGCGGCAAGGACGGCGTCGGCGCGAAAATGGACTCCATGGAGCTGGAGCGGGAACGGGGCATCACCATCTGTTCCGCCGCCACCTATTGCGACTGGAAAGACCATGCCATCAACATCATCGACACCCCCGGCCATGTGGATTTCACCATCGAGGTTGAGCGGGCCCTGCGCGTACTCGACGGCGCGGTGCTGATCCTCTGTTCCGTTGGCGGCGTTCAGTCGCAAAGCATCACGGTCAATCGGCAGATGACCCGTTATCGGGTTCCCCGCGTGGCCTTTATCAATAAATGCGACCGCACCGGCGCCAATCCGGACCGGGTTATCAAGCAGCTGCGCGACAAGCTGGCCTTGAACGCGGTGCCCATCCAAGTGCCCATGGGCCTTGAGGGCGACATGCAGGGGCTTATCGATCTGGTCCGGATGAAGGCCATCTTCTTTGACGGAGAAAACGGCGACAAGATCCGCGAAGAAGAGATTCCTGCCCAGTACAAGGAAGACTGCGATATCAAGCGGGAAGAGATGCTGGACGCAGTTTCCATGTTCTCCGACGAATTGATGGAGGCCGTGCTGGAAGGCACGCCCACCGAAGAAATGATCATGGCTGCGATCCGCACGGGTACGCTGTCCATGGAGTTCACCCCGGTCATGATGGGCACCGCCTACAAGAACAAAGGGGTACAGCTCCTGCTCGACGCGGTAGTATCCTACCTGCCCTGCCCAACCGATGTTGATAACTTCGCCCTGGATCTGGATCATGAC
>JAPLJH010000011.1 GCA_026388695.1 Deltaproteobacteria bacterium
TACCGAGCAGACCTTATCTGCTTATGAGGGAGATCAGTTGGTTTTTGCCACCATGATCTCTTCCGGGGATGAGCGCTATCCAACGATCAAAGGGCTGTTCCGGATTTGGGCCAAGGTCAGGCTCGGCAAGATGAGCGGCGGCGAAGATGATTCGGACCGCTATTTTGTGGAAGATGTGCCTTGGCATATGTATTTCTATAAATCATACGGGCTGCACACCTCCTACTGGCACGATTTTTTTGGACTGCCAAATTCCCACGGCTGCGTGAATCTGGCGCCCAAGGATGCGCTCTGGCTGTTTGAGTGGACCAAGCCGAAAGCCAGCAAGGGAAATTGGCAGGAGGCGACCCAGGCCGATCCGGGAACCTGGGTCTGGGTGCATGAAACGCCGGTGGCGATGGGGGAGTGAGTCGGCTTACTGCTGGATAACAACCTGGGTGCCAAGGGCGACGACTTTGAATAATTCCTCAATGTCCTTGTTGTGCAGCATGACGCAGCCATAGGTCCAATCCCATTTTTCTCCGCCTCCGTGGATGAAGATCTCGCCGCCCAAGGGGGTGTCCCACGGGGGGATGGCTTTTTTGGAGATTCTCTCAACGATTCGGTCGTGGTCGTTTTTACTGATGAGCTTTTGCTCAAGACCCCGCTCGGCGTCCTGAATGCTTGGGTAGCTCAAGCCCAGCGACAGGTAGTATTTGCTGCGCGGGTTTTTCATGCAGATATAATAGCTTCCCTCGGGGGTGCACTTGTCCCCTTGGCGGACTTTTTCGCCAACCGGATTGAAGCCAAGCTTGACCGGGTAGGTGCGGAGTAGCTTTTCCTCGGAATAGAGGAGAAGCTTTTTTTTGGCTTTTTTGATGACTATTTTCGGGGCCTTGAGAGGCGCGGTGACTGGCAGGCCCGGGTCTTGATCTTCGTCATCCTGCGGGTCGCAGGGGGCATCCGTCGGGAGTTGGGCGGTTTGTGAAGAGGGATTTGTGGCGCAACCGCTGTGCAGGAAGGTGAAAGAAAGTAAGAGCAGCACAAAGAAAAAAGCAGGCGGGGTTGATGATCCCAGAACAGAGAGGCGTGGTTTCCAGATCATAGTGCGAAGTCCATCATAAGGTTAATTCGCAGTTCCTCTTGCCGAAAATTTTGGCAAACATGAAGAAGTTACAGGCCTCATCGGCAATAAGCCTGAAAAATCATACGACATTTATGGCTAAAATGCACAGAAAAACCAGATCTTGCTGCGCAAAAAAAATCCCCGGCCAATAATGACCGGGGATTTACTTCAGTCCGTATCGGCTGAAAGAGTCTTGCTTACCACCAGCAGATGGTCTGGTCGACGGTGAAAACCTTATCCAGCAATGCGCTGTAATCCGGGCTCTCAACATTGAGATCAAAGGACTCAACCTCGCGACCCTCGGAGACGATCTCCACCAGCTTCTTGGTGTCGTCAGTGGGCTCAGAACGGTATACATTCAAGAGTTTCATTGGAACACTCCTTGTTTGTTGTGGGTAATTATCTTAGCTCTTGTCGGAGCGCAGAATGCCGTAGGGGATAATGATTTCCAGGTCGCGCAGCTGCTTGCCGATCTCCTCAAGGGTGATCTTGACCATGCCGTGGTTCTCGACATTGGCGTCCACGGTGCTGTAGACCTCGCCTTCCATGTCGCGAACCCACTCGATGTTCTCTTTGTGGTAGTCGCTCAGG
>JAPLJH010000102.1 GCA_026388695.1 Deltaproteobacteria bacterium
CCGGCCGGTGCGGGGATCGAACTTGGTGCCGATATCACAGTAATTGCTGCCCCGAACATACTGGGTCGCCGGATACTGACCAGCCGGGCAGACCCGGACAAACTCCTCATCGCGGTAAAAATCCTGATAGAGCTCGGTCAAACCTGACAGCGGCTTGCCTGCCTGGGCATAAATCGTGCTAAGAATGCCCCGCGACATCGGGACCAGATGCGGGGTAAAAGATACCGTCACCGGCTTGCCACACAACCCGCCCAGCTCCTGCTCGATCTCCGGGGTATGGCGATGCTCGCCGACCTTGTAGGCCTTGAAGCCGTCAGCCACCTCGCAGTAGAGCGAGCCAACCTGGGCTGCCCGCCCTGCCCCGGAGGTTCCGGATTTTGAATCAATGATAATGGTTGCGGGATCAACGAGCCCGGCCTTGAGCAAGGGCGCCAGCCCCAAGATCACACTGGTCGGATAGCAGCCGGGATTGGCAACCAATTGCGCCTTGCGGATCGCGGCCCGATGCAGCTCCGGCAACCCGTACACCGCCGTGGCCAAAAGATCCTTGGCGCTGTGCGCCTGGTACCACTGCTCATAGACCTGCGCGTCATGGAGGCGGAAATCGGCGGAAAGATCAACGACCTTCTTGCCTGCGGCCACCAGCTGCGGCACGATATCCATGGCGGTTTGGTGCGGCACCGCGGTAAAGAAAAAATCAGCCCGATCGATAAGCGCCTCGACCTGAAGATCTTCACATATAATATCCGCCCGGCCCTGTAAGCTGGGGAAAACATGGGAAAGCGGTTTCCCCGCGTATTGCCGGGAGGTCGCCACCGTCAGCTCCACCTCGGGATGATTGCACAGTATCCGGGCAAGCTCCGCCCCGGTGTACCCTGATGCACCAACAATGCCGACTCGTACCATCTCTTTCTCCACTCAACTGAGAACCACAGGGCTGCCTGACCCAGGCCAAAAAAAATCAGGGGAAGAGCGATAAGCGCCTTCCCCTGATGAGATATACAATGGTGTCCGTGATATTGACAAGGCAATACCAGGCAACGATTAACGCTTGGAGAACTGGAACCTTGCCCGGGCGCCCTTCTGACCATATTTTTTCCGTTCTTTCACGCGCTGATCACGGGTCAAAAAACCCGCTTTCTTCAAGGCGCCACGGTGCTCGGGGTCAACAACCAGCAGAGCCCTTGAAATACCGTGCCGCAAAGCCTCGGTCTGGGCGATCTTGCCGCCGCCGGTCAAGGTGGCGAGGATGTCAAACTTTGCCGCAGTATCGGTCAAGGCCAAAGGCTTTGAAATTTTCTGCAGGTAGTCAAAGCCGCCGCCGAAATAATCCGGCACGCTCATCTTGTTGACCTGGATGTTACCGGAACCCGGTCTCAACCACACCCTGGCAATAGCGGTCTTTCTTTTTCCGGTCGCGTAAAAACTATTGTCTGCCATGTTCAAGCTCCATTATCCTGTTTAAAAGGGCAGGATTTTATACCCAGAGGGCATAAGTTTCGTTTAAGCAGGCAAGCTGCTCAACTCAGCTTTTCGCCCAAAGGGCATAAGTTTCGTTTGAGCAGGCAAGCTGCTCAACTCAGCTTTATAATTCCAGAGACACAGGCTGCTGGGCGCTATGGGGATGATCCGCTCCGGCATATACCTTTAATTTCTTCAACTGATGGCGTCCCAAGGTGTTTTTTGGCAACATGCCGCGAACAGCCTTACGCAACAGCTCTTCCGGCTTTTGCTCCAGAAGCACCTTGGCGGTCTTTTCCTTCAAGCCGCCCATAAAGCCGGAGTGATGACGGTACATCTTGTCATCCCATTTCTTGCCGGTCAGACGAACCTTTTCCGCATTGATCACAATGACAAAATCACCGACATCAAGAAAGGTGCAGTAATTAGCCTTGTGCTTGCCGCGCAAACGCGTGGCAATCTCGGAAGCCAAACGACCAAGTACCTTATCCTGAGCATCAACGATCAACCACTTGCGCTCAATATCTTTGACCGGGGTCAAATATGTCTTCATTTCAAATCCCTCGCAAAACTCTATTAAAGAATAGGTCTATATAAGTCAAAATGGCCCGTTCTGCCATAAAAAAATGCAGACGGGCTGTCGATCAATGCAAATAGGCTCACGATGACACAAACCGCGAGCAAAATATGGAGCGGGAAACGAGATTCGAACTCGCGACTTCAACCTTGGCAAGGTTGCACTCTACCACTGAGTTATTCCCGCTCATTTTCAGTATGTGAAAAACGCCAGATGTATAACAATGCGGGAAGGGGTTGTCAACAGAAAACCGGGAGGCCCGTGATATTTTTGTCTCTCGGACCGCCGTGCTCCCTTAGCGACAAAACGATCTATAATATTTTGTTATTACAATCTTTTCTCTGGAAGATACGGGGATTCCTATTGCCTGAAGCCGCCACATCTTGGTATAAACAATCATCCTTGTTTTTTCTCTACTATGTATTCATTACCGATAATACTGGCGTATGCGCAAGCAGCCGGACAATTGCAGGAGCAGCCCATGGCAGCACAGAGAGCCCGCCAAAGCGAAGTGAAACGCAAGACCAAGGAAACCGATATCGCCCTCTCGTTTGCCCTTGACGGTACAGGCCAGGTCCAGTGCGCCACGGGCGTACCCTTCATGGATCACATGCTCACCCTCTTTGCCGTGCATGGCTTTTTTGATCTTACCGTCCGCGCCTCCGGAGACACGGAGGTTGACGCCCATCACACGGTTGAGGATCTTGGTATCTGCCTGGGCCAGGCCCTAAAAAAATCCTTGGGGGATTTTGGCGGCATCAGGCGTTACGGTTTCAGCGCCCTACCCATGGATGAGGCTCTGGTCCGGGTGACTCTGGATTGCTCCAACAGACCGTACCTCCATTATGGCGTTCCCTTTCTTGAGCAAAAGGTCGGCGACTTCGACACCCAACTGGCCAAAGAATTTCTCCGCGCCTTTACCCTGCACGGCGGCCTGACCCTGCATGTGGAAATGGCCCACGGCGAGAACACCCATCATATTCTCGAAGCAATCTTCAAGGCTCTGGGCAGGGCTCTTGACGAGGCAACCACTATTAATCCTCGCGCCCAAGGCCCAGTCTCTTCCAAAGGGTCCTTATAATTTTTCACACTGGAGAAACCATCGTGACACTCTGCAAACCGTATACCGTTTTTCTCGCAAGCCTGACCATGCTCGCCCTGCTCTCCGGCTGTGCGCCTACAACCGCCCAGGTTCAACCCGAGGACTTGCTCCCGATCAAAACAATCGTTGTGCTGCCGGTGGAAATCCTCTCGGAGAGCGGTCGTCCTGCCAAGGATATGCAACAACTCGAGAAAGGACAGGTACTCCTTGACACGATGCTGGCGGAATACTTTTCCGACAGAAAAGATATCGCCATCCTCACTCCGGGACAGCGCGATGCTCTTGAGAAAGAAATGGTCCGGTGCCGGACGAGTGCGGTCGTCACCCTCTGCCGGACCAAGGTTGCTGACGCGGTCCTCCTCTGCACCCTGCAACGCTTTACCGAGCGGGAAGGCACCGAGTATTCCATTGTCAACCCGGCCTCTGTCGCCTTTGACTACAAACTCGTCCACGCGGAAACCGGACAGGCCATCTGTTCCGGTACTTTCAGCGAGACGCAGCAGCCCCTGCTTGCCGACATGTTCCAGTTCTTCAAAAAAGCAAAACGGGGCGTGAAGTGGCTCAGCGCCGAGGAACTTGCCCGCGATGGCTTCCAGCAAAAGATCGTCGACTGCCCCTATCTGAAAAAATAGTCCTACCCGTGTGCGCCATTCCAAAGCAGATCAATCACCTTGTCGGCCGGGCCATGCATCTCTACCAGATGCTGGCCGACGGCGACAGGGTGATGATCGCGGTATCCGGAGGCATCGACAGCCTGGTGCTCGCCTGGCTTTTAAAGGAATGGCTCCGCAAGGCCCCTATACGCTATGAGCTCCTGGCGGTGCATCTGGATATGGGATTCGGCGGTGTGGAATACGATCTGGTTCAGGAACAACTCAATCGGATAGACCTGCCCCTACTGATGGAGCGGACCGACTTCGGCCATCAGGCACTCGTCGCTGAAAATGGCAAGAGCGGCTGTTATCACTGCGCCCGCCAGCGCCGCAACCGGCTTTTCACCCTGGCGAAAGAACATCACTGCAACAAACTCGCCTTCGGCCACCACCAGGAAGACATCATTGAGACATTCTTTCTCAATCTGTTCTACGGCGGCAATCTCAGCGCCATGGCACCAAAGCAGGAGCTGTTCGACGGCAAACTCGCCCTTATCCGCCCCCTGGCCATGGTGGAGAAAAAACGCATCGTCGAGCTGGGTCAAGACCTGGGCATCACCCCGGTGGCCAACCCTTGCCCTCTTGCTGCGGACTCCCGCAGAGAAAAAATTAGGGCCTGGCTCACTCCTCTGTACGAGGAGGAACCGGCCCTCAAATCCACCATCTTCGCAAGTCTCGGCAATGTAAGACCCGACTACTTACTCACACCCCTATCGGCCACAGACTCCACCACCCGATAAGCCGCAAAATCTCTTTCGCCTATCCGTTGAGCAAACGGGCCATATCCTTGGCAAAGTAGGTGATGATGATATCCGCGCCTGCCCGCCGGATGCTGAGCAGACTCTCATGCATGACCTTTTCCCCGTCGATCCAGCCATTGGCCGCAGCAGCCTTGATCATGGCGTACTCCCCGCTCACATGGTAGGCGGCGATGGGCAGGTCGAACTCGTCCCGCAAGCGGCTGATCACGTCCAGGTAGGCCATGGCCGGCTTGACCATCAGGATGTCCGCGCCCTCTTCCACATCCAGGGTCGCCTCCCGCAGAGCCTCACGGATGTTTGCCGGGTCCATCTGATAGGACTTGCGATCGCCCTGCTGGGGCGCGCATTCCGCCGCGTCCCGGAAAGGCCCGTAAAAGGCGGAGGCGTATTTCACAGCATAGGACATGATCGGCAGCATGTGAAAATTATTCTCGTCTAAAATCCCGCGGATCTCGGCAACCCGGCCATCCATCATGTCCGAGGGTGCCACCATATCGGCCCCGGCCTGGGCATGGGAAAGCGCAGTTCTGGCAAGCACCTCCAGGGTGGTATCGTTGTCCACCACATCGTTAATCATGATCCCGCAATGGCCGTGGCTGGTGTATTCGCACAGGCAAACATCGGTACAAACCGTGAGCTTCGGGGCCGTGTTCTTCAACTCCTTGATGGCCCGCTGGATGATGCCGTCCTTGGCATGCGCCCCTGAGCCTTTGGAATCCTTTTTGTCCGGCAGGCCGAAGAGGATAACCGAGTTCACCCCCAGACCCATGCACTCCTTGGCCTCCTTGGCCAACTGGTCCACGGACATCCGGAACACCCCGGGCATGGATGGCACCTCTTCCTTGATCCCCTTGCCAGGCATGACAAAAAGCGGATAGACAAGATTGGCCGGAGAAATGCTGGTCTCCCGGATAAGCGCCCGAAAGGTTTCGTTCTGTCTGAGCCTGCGGGCCCGGTATTCAGGAAAAATCATGATCCACTGTCTCCTTTTCTCTGCTGGAGGAGGACTTCCTCCA
>JAPLJH010000077.1 GCA_026388695.1 Deltaproteobacteria bacterium
TCCGAAAAAACCTCCGGAACCTGCGCGCATTTGTGGACCACCACACTGCCGACCCCGCCGGCTCCAATTATCAATACCTTGCTCATGGATTTCCTCCTTCGCCTTGACTCTGCCATATCTTCGGCGTAAGCCGAAAAAATCTTTTACCTGAATCCAGCCACTATACCTGAAACCCTCCCATTTTGCACCTCCCAGGCTGGATTACCAACAAAAAAATCAGTCAACCTGGAAGCCAAAAAATTAGGGGCGAAGTTGACGCAACATGGTTGTTGAAATCGCAACAAGCCGCGATTACAACGGTGGCCGCTTATACCATTTGATTTGTGTCACGGACCTGTGACTTTTTTTCATTTTTGCGAATTCATCCTGGTTGACAAGGCAAAACGGAAGGTGTATATCTTGCCACGACATAAAGAGACGGGCCGTTAGCTCAACTGGTAGAGCAAGTGACTCTTAATCACTAGGTTTGGGGTTCGAGCCCCCGACGGCCCACCATCTTTTCTCATGAAACCCACGGCGAACCCATCAGCCAACGTGTTCGCCTGCCCCGCCTTTTTTCCATGATCGTTCACCCTGCTCCTGCCCGAAAAAGTTTCTCAAACGGTCAGGCCCCGGCATATTTTCTCGAAGGTTCCCTGCGGAAAAACTTTTTTCATTCTCCCCCAAATATGCCATGGTTCCCTGGCAACCATCCGCAACTCCGTCATAACTCATCATCTCCACTGAGAGGATATTTTGGTAAGAAAAATCATCAATCGCTTCCGTGACAAACTGAAAAAAATCATCACCGGTCGGGCAAAAAGCAGTGCCCCTGCCGTCGCCCCACAAGAGACGCAGCGCCCATCTCCCCCGCGTCGGGGCAAAAAAAAGGAGCCGAAAGCCCCCCATATCCCGGAGAATCTCCGACCGCAGGCAGCGCTCCCCGAGACCGACCCAACCCCGCCCTGGGATGCCTCACTGTTTCTGGTTCCCAAGATCGAGGGCAAAACGCGCTTCCACGACCTTGACCTGCCCAGCGAGATCATGCATGCCATTTCCGACCTGGGCTTTTCCTATTGCACCCCCATCCAGGCCCAGGTCCTGCCCCACACCCTGACCGGCAAGGACGCCACCGGCAAGGCCCAGACCGGCACCGGCAAGACCGCTGCCTTCCTGGCCACCATCTTCACCCGGTTGCTGCGCACCACCCCCCCTGGCAAACGGCGGCACGGCTCGCCCCGCGCCCTGATCCTGGCCCCGACCCGCGAACTGGTGCTCCAGATCGTCGAGGACGCCCGCGAGCTCACCAAGCACTGCAACGTCACCACGGTGGCGATTCTAGGCGGCATGGATTACCAGAAACAGCAACGCCAGGTCACCGAACATCAGGTTGACATCATCGTGGCCACCCCTGGCCGGTTGCTGGATTTCAAACGCCAGCAGTACGTCCACCTCGACCAGGTGGAGATTCTCGTCATCGACGAGGCGGACCGCATGCTGGACATGGGCTTTATCCCCGATGTCCGCCAGATCGTGCACTCCACTCCCAACAAGGACAAACGCCAGACCCTACTTTTCTCCGCCACCCTGACCCCGCAGGTCATCAGTCTCGCCTCACAGTGGACCACGAACCCGGCAACGGTGGAGATCGAGCCGGATCAGATAGTGACGGATACCGTGGAACAGCTGGTTTACCTGGTCAGCAGCCGGGAAAAATTCGCCCTGCTCTACAACATCATCACCCGGCAGAACTTGGAGCGGGTCATGATCTTCTGCAACCGCAAGGACGAAACCCGCCATCTTGCCGAAAAACTGGCGCGCTACGACATCCAGTGCGCCATCCTCTCCGGCGACATCCCCCAGCACACCCGCACCAAGACCCTGGAAAACTTCCGGGGCGGCAAGATCCGGGTGCTGGTGGCCACCGATGTGGCCGGCCGCGGTATCCACGTGGATGGGGTGAGCCATGTGGTCAACTACACCCTGCCCCATGACCCCGAGGATTATGTGCACCGCATCGGCCGCACCGGCCGGGCCGGCGCCCTGGGCACCTCGGTGAGCTTTGCCGACGAGTCCGATTCCTTCCAGCTGCCGGATATCGAAGAGTTCATCGGGGCCAAACTGCCCTGTATCCAACCCGACCCGGAGTGGTTGTCAACCCCGCCTCCTTCCCGGCCAGCGGTTAAAAGAGATCCCTCTGCAGAAGCACCCCGCAGTCGGCCCAGCGGCAGCAGACCCCGCCCCGGCGGAAGACGGCCGCCTCCACGCACGCCGAGATCCAATTCCTCACGCTGATCCCATGGCCACTATTACCCTGAAAGACATCGCTCTGAGCTTTGGCGGTCTACCCCTGCTCAACGGCATCGATTTGCAAATCGAGCCCGGCGAACGCCTCTGCCTGGTGGGTCGCAACGGCGAGGGCAAATCCTCGCTCATGAAGATCCTGTCCGGGGAGATCGAACCGGACCGGGGGGAGATCACCCGGCAAAAGGGGCTGCGCGTAGCCAGACTCACCCAGGAAGTTCCCGCCACCTTAAACGGGTCCGTCTACGAGGTGGTGGCCGGAGGGTTGGGCGAGATGTTCGCCCTGATTTCCCGCTACCACGCAGTGAGCCACCAACTCCAAACCGACCACTCCGAGGCGGTCCTGGCCGAACTGGAAGAGGCCCAGCATGCCCTGGATGCCGCAGACGGCTGGCAGGCCCAACAGCGTGTGGACACGGTCCTTTCCCGGCTTCAGCTCCCCACGGACCAGGAGTTCACCACCCTTTCCGGCGGGCTCAAACGCAGGGTCCTGTTGGCCCGAGCCTTGGTCAGCGAACCGGACCTGTTGCTCCTGGACGAGCCCACCAACCATCTGGACATCGAGGCCATCAACTGGCTGGAAGAGTTTCTCTTGAGCTTTTCCTCCACCCTGCTCTTTGTCACCCATGACCGGATGCTGCTCCAGAAGATCGCCACCCGGATCGTAGAGCTGGACCGGGGACGGCTGACCAGCTGGCCCGGCAACTTTGCCACCTATCTCCAGCGCAAGCAGGAAGCCCTGGAGGCCGAAGCGAGCCAGAGCCATAAGTTCGACAAGAAGCTGGCCCAGGAAGAAACCTGGATTCGCCAGGGAATCAAGGCCCGTCGGACCCGCAATGAAGGCCGGGTCCGGGCGCTGATCGACCTGCGCAAGGAACGCTCCGAACGCCGAACCCAGAGCGGCAAGGCCCGCATCCAGATGCAGGACGCCGACCGTTCCGGCAAGCTGGTGGCCTCGCTCAAGGATGTCTCGTTTTATTACAATGACGTTCCCATCATCAAGAATCTCACCGCCACGATCATGCGCGGCGACAAGGTAGGGATCATCGGCCCCAACGGGGTGGGCAAGTCCACCCTGCTCAAGCTCCTGCTCGGTCAGCTTACACCCACGGAAGGCGCCATCAGCCTGGGCACCCGCATCGAATCCTGCTATTTCGACCAGAACCGGGAACAGCTCGACCCGGAAAAGACTGTGGCCGACAACGTGACCGACGGCGGAGACACCGTGATGATCAACGGGCAGCCCCGCCATATCATCAGCTACCTTCAAGATTTTCTCTTTGCCCCGGACCGTACCCGTTCGCCGGTGCGCGTGCTCTCCGGCGGGGAAAAAAACCGGCTTCTGTTGGCCAAGCTGTTCACCCAGCCCTTCAACGTGCTGGTGATGGACGAGCCCACCAACGATCTCGATGTGGAAACCCTGGAGTTACTGGAAGAGTTGTTGCTGGATTTCGAGGGAACTCTGCTGCTGGTCAGCCATGACCGGGCCTTTTTGAACAATGTGGTCACCTCCACCCTGGTGTTTGAGGGCGAAGGAAGGGTAGAGGAGTACGCAGGCGGCTACGATGACTGGCTCTTGCAGCGGCCCCAGGTCCAGGCCACGTCATCGGCCACTAAATCAGAAAAAGACAGCAAGAAAGAACCGGCCAAAAAGACTGCGCACCGAAAACTCTCCTACAAGGAAGAGCGGGAGCTTGAGGCATTGCCCAAGCGGCTTGAGGACATGGAAAAGGAGAAAGAGGAGCTGCACTGGCAGCTGGCCGATCCGACCCTGTACCAGAAGGACAGCTCCGCCATCCCCAAGACCCAAAAACGGTTGGAAGAACTTGAGCAGGAGCTGAAAAAAGCCTATGCCCGCTGGGAAGCGCTTGAGGCGGTCAAGACCGGCGAGGCGTAAATCCGTGCGCAGGGCACACCGATGAAGATCATCCTCATCGCCGCCATGGCCAAAAACCGGGTGATCGGCAGGGGCAACGCCATCCCCTGGCACATCCCCGGCGAGCAGCAACGCTTCAAGGCCATCACCATGGGCCACACCCTGATCATGGGCCGGAAAACCTTCGAGTCCATCGGCCGCGCCCTACCCGGCCGAAAAACCGTGATCATCAGCCGCAACCGAGAATATCGGGCCGCAGGCTGTTCGGTGGCAAACAGCCTTATTGCCGCCATCGCCCTCTGCCCCGAAACGGAAACGATCTTCATTGCCGGAGGCGGCGAGATTTACCGGGAGGCCCTCCCCCTTGCCGAATCCATCTATCTCACCGTACTCGACCGGGAAGTGACAGGAGACATCTTCTTCCCTGAGTTTGACCTCCAGCAATTCCGCACGATCTCGACAGAACGGGTGGAAGGACCGGAGCCATACACCTTCACGGTTTTTTCCCGCCCCTGATCACTTATCACTTCTGCTTCAGCGCCTCATCCACATCGATAAAATCGCCGTAAAGCTTCTCCGCGCAGTCCGGGCAGATTCCGTGGCTGAAGGTCACGTCCGTATGTGCGCTGAGATACGATTCGATCTGTTTCCAGTATCCCGAATCATCCCGGATATTCTTACAGGAGGCACAGATCGGCAGAAAGCCGCTCAGGGTTTTCACCTGGGCCAGAGCCTCCTGCAGCTGCATAATCAAGTTTTCCCGCTCCTGCTCCAACTCCGTGCGCTCTTCAATCTCCTCTGCCAACAATGCGTTCTTCCCGGCCAGCAACTGGTTGGCGCGCGCCATCCCTACCAGCATGGTATTGATGGAGGTTGCCAGCCGCCTGATTTCCACCGGGCCTTCAACCCCGACCCGAATCTCGTCATCCGCCTCTTCACCCACCAAGGAAACCGCATCGCTCAACACCACCACCGGGCGGACCACCAACCGTTCAAGCAGGAGCATCATCACCAGGCAAACCACAGCGCTGACTCCAAAAAACAGCCAGCCCAACACGGAAATTGCCCGTTGCCCCTGCTCATAGACGCTCCGCTGCAGATTCGCTTCCATAAGCAAGACGGGCTTACCGAAAAGGTCATCCACCAACAGAGCGCCAGCCAGGCTCTTTTCCCCGTTGGCAAAAATGGCCAGCTTTTCCCCTGAGGCCTGGATCTTTTTTATAATCTCCAGTTGCTGCGGGCTTTTCTGGGCTTCGGTCAGGGTGGCTACCTTAAGAAAAACATCTACGCTCTGGCCAATACGCGCTATTTCTCCGGCATCAAGGAACCGGCCGAAAACCACGGCGCCCCGCACCGGCCCCTCCTGTTTGCTGGTCAGAATGGGCCGCGAGACAAGGAGCATCGGGCCTTGAGGGAAAACCACAATCCCTTTGCGCACCCCCTTCGGCTCGTCATGCCTGACCAGGCTCTGGTTCGCCTGAAAAACCTCCAGCAACGACGTAGGAACCTCCACCTGCGTACCCTGCCTCGAATCATAGAGATTCATGGCGACCATCTTCCCATCCGGTGCGAAGAATCCCACCAAGTCCACCTTCATGCCGACAAAGGTTTCATCGCCCAAATTCGTGGTCAGAAATTCAGGAGTTGGCGTGGCGACAAAGGCACAGACATCGTCCCACCAGGCCCAATCGCGGTTGATGGTGTCCAGCACCTCCAAGCTCGCATCAAGCTCCTTGCCGATCTGGGTCAGGCAATGTCTAGCCGTGTGGATTTCCAGCTCTTTGAAGCTTTGCAGGAGAACATGTTGGGAAACGGCGTGGAGAAGCAGGAAGGAAGAGAAAAAAGTGACGACAAGAATAGCCAGGGTCTTTTTTCTGATGGTGCCAAACACCATCAGACGGCGCAGCAAGGTCTTTGGCAAACCGTTTAGATGCATTCGTTCTCCCCCCAGAGAATGTCGCTGCACACTACCCGGATGTACTATACGAAAAAGATGGGGAGAACGCTTCTTCTTTATATATTTTCCCCCAAAAGATTCAGACAGATATACCTATCATACCGTAGGCTTGGCTGTGCTCTCTTTCTTCTTTTGCGTGCCCAAAAGAAGAAACAAGAAAAAGGCACCCCAGCCAGTCCTGGCCCTGCGGGCTTCCCTTGCTTCTCGACGAGGGCGGGGGAGAGACTGCCGAAAAAGGGCTTTGCACTGTTTGAGCGCAGCGAGTTTGCAAAGCCCCGGCAGCATCGAGGAGCACAGGGCATCCCGCCTACGGCGGGACAAGGAACACAGGGTGCCCTTTCTTTGGTTCGTTTCTTTGGGCAAGCAAAGAAATGAACAGAAAGATTCCCTACTGCATTCCCTGAATTCCCAGATGCCCCCCAAAAAATCCCGAACTCAAACCCTGGTCAGGTGGCGGTACTTGATCCGGTGGGGCTGGTCAGCGGCATCGCCCAACCGGGCCTTGCGGTCGGCCTCGTATTCGGAGTAGTTGCCGTCGAACCAGAGCACCTGGGAATCCCCCTCAAAGGCGAGGATATGGGTGGCGATCCGGTCGAGAAACCAGCGGTCATGGCTGATGACCACGGCGCAACCGCCGAAGTTCTCCAACGCCTCTTCCAGGGCGCGCAGGGCGGTGATGTCCAGATCGTTGGTGGGCTCGTCCAAGAGGATAACGTTGGCCCCCTCCTTAAGCATCCGGGCCAGATGCACCCGGTTGCGCTGCCCGCCGGAAAGCAGCCCCACTTTTTTCTGCTGGTCGGTGCCGGAGAAATTGAACCTGCCCACATAGGCCCGGGAGTTCACCTCGCGGTTGCCCATGGTGATGGTTTCCTGGCCTTCGGTGATGGCCTGCCAGATCGTCTGTTCCGGGTCCAGCACGTCACGGGACTGGTCCACATAGGCGAGCTTTACGGCATCGCCCAAGCGGATGGTGCCGGAATCGGGCTGGTCCTGACCGGTGATCATCTTAAACAGCGTGGTCTTGCCCGCGCCGTTGGGGCCGATCACCCCGACGATACCGCCTGGCGGCAGGGAAAAGGTCAGGTTTTCAAAGAGCAGCCGATCGCCGAAGGATTTACTGATCCCCTCGGCCTCGATGACTATCTTGCCCAGCCGCGGTCCGGGCGGGATATAGATCTCCAAATCCTGGGTCCGCTTCTCCGCCTCCTTACCCAACAGCTCCTCATAGGCCTGGATTCTGGCCTTGGACTTGGTGTGCCTGCCCTTGGGGCTCATGCGGATCCACTCCAACTCGTGCTGCAAGGTCTTGCGCCGCTTAGACTCTTCCTTTTCCTCCTTGGCCAGCCGTTTTTCCTTCTGCTCCAGCCAGGAGGAGTAGTTGCCCTTCCAGGGAATGCCCTGGCCCCGGTCCAGCTCCAGAATCCAGCCAGCCACGTTGTCGAGGAAGTAGCGGTCATGGGTTACGGCAATGACCGTGCCTTCGTAACGCTGAAGATGCTGCTCCAGCCAGGAAACGGTCTCGGCGTCCAGATGGTTGGTGGGCTCATCGAGCAACAGGATGTCGGGCTTTTTCAAGAGCAACCGGCACAGGGCCACCCGCCGTTTCTCGCCGCCGGATAGCACAGAAACTTCCGTGTCCCCAGGCGGACAGCGCAGGGCGTCCATGGCCATATCCAACCGGGCGTCCAGATCCCAGGCATCCAGGGTATCGAGTTTTTCCTGCACCACGGCCTGCCGGGCGATAAGTTTATCCATGGCGTCATCATCCATGGGCTCGGCAAACTTGTTGTTGATTTCCTCGAACTCGGCCAGCAGATCCACCGCCTCCTGTGCCCCTTCGCGCACGATGTCCAGCACGGTCCTGCCCTCTTCCAGGGTCGGCTCCTGCTCCAGATAGCCCACGGTCAGCCCTGGAGAGATATGGGTTTCGCCGTTGAACTCCTTGTCCACCCCGGCCAAAATCCGCAGCAGCGAGGACTTGCCCGAACCGTTCATGCCCAAGACGCCGATCTTGGCCCCATAAAAATAGGAGAGGCTGATGTCTTTTAGAATCGGCTTCTTGTCGTAAAACTTGGCGACCCGGACCATGGAATAGATGATTTTATTGGGCTCAACGCTCATTGGGGCAACTCCTTAATATGGGCAAGAAAATTTTAGGGCGCAATTTCAGGCGCAAGGATAGCACAGAGTGGGAAAATCTTCACTTTGAAAAAAAGTGCAGTCAACCTAGAATTTCAGGAAAGGAGGCAGGCAGGACCTTTCGGCTGTTTTCCTTTCTTCTTTTGCGTGCCCAAAAGAAGAAACAAGAAAAAGGCACCCCAGCCAGTCCTGGCCCTGCGGGCTTCCCTCACTTCTCGACGAGGGCGGGACGCTAAAAAACTCGGGCTTCGCCCTCAAACAGTTTTAGCGTCTTTTCCGCCCCCGTCTGCGAGGCGCGGCAGGACAAATGGGGGAAAGAAAAAATTCCCATTGGCACGCAGCCGAGCACCGGAGAGGCTGCCGAAAAGGGGATTTGCACTGTTTGAGGCGAAGCCGAGTTTGCAAAGCCCCGGCAGCATCGAGGAGCACAGGGACTCCCGCCAACGGCGGGACAAGGGACACAAGGGGCCTTTTCTTTGGTTCGTTTCTTTGGGCAAGCAAAGAAATGAACAAGCCAATTTCATGCCATATCCAACGGGATTTCTGGATGAACCCAACGAAGAGGAAAACTGCGGAAATTTCTACTGCGAATCCAAAATTTCCCGAATCGCCCCAGCCAGATCGGCAATATTCACCGGCTTCATGATAAAGCGGCGAATCCCAGCCAGGGCGGCATCCTCTGCCGAAGCTTGGGAGCTGTAGCCGGTGGAGAGAATGATAGGCAGGTCCGGACGGATCGCCAAAAATGCCTTGGCCAGGTCCATGCCGGAAAGATGGGGCATGGTCTGGTCGGTCACCACCAGATCACAGGCCATAGGATCGGCCCGGAAAGCAGCCAGCGCCTCCTCGCTGTCGGAAAAGAGTCGCACCTGGTAGCCCAGCCGCTCCAAGGCAAGTTTTTCCATGGCCACAATGATCTGTTCATCATCGATAACAAAGATACGTTCGCTGCCCAGCTCTGATGCGGCGGGGATTTTGACGGGAGCTTCTTCCCCTGCCTTGTCCAGCACCTGCGGGAAGAGAACCCTGAAGGTCGTGCCCTGGCCGACGGTACTTGCCACCGAAATCCTGCCGCCGGATGCCTTTACCAAGCCATGCACGATGGCAAGCCCCATGCCCGCGCCCTTGCCCTGCTCCTTGGTGGTGAAATACGGCTCAAAGATGTGATCCAGCACCTCTTTTCCCATGCCATGCCCGGTATCGCTCACCACCAACAGAACATAGTCCCCCGCCGCAAGCCCCTGGATACGCGCCTCTTCTTCCCCCAAAGCCGTATTTTCAAGGAGCACGCTCAAGGTGCCGCCCTTTGCCTCCATGGCATGAGAGGCATTGGTGCAGAGGTTCAGGATAATCTGGTGAATCCGGGTTGGATCAGCCAGGATAGGTCGACAATCCGGGGCTATGCGCTGCTGAATCTCAATGCTCGCGGGAATCGAGGCCCGCAGCAGTTTGAGCGCCTCCTTGACCACACACTGGATGCGCATGGGCTTTATTTCCTGCTCGCCCTTGCGGCTGAAGGCCAGAATCTGCTGCACCAACTCCTTAGCCCGGTAGGTCGCCTTCAGCACCTCACCAAGGCAATGGTCCGGCTCGCTTTCCGGAATCATTCCATGTTTGGCCAACTCGGTGTAGCCTAAAATCGCGGCCAGAATATTGTTGAAATCGTGGGCGATCCCGCCGGCCAGGGTACCGATGGCCTCCATCTTCTGGGCCTGCCGCAACTGCGCCTCAAGCGTGCGTCTCTCTTCCTCTTCCCGAAAGCGCTCTATCTCGGCCGCCGCCTTAACCGCGACAATCTCCATGATCTCCGGCAACCTAGCGGTCGGCAGCATCTCCCGGGTCGAGAAGATGTTGAGCACTCCCAGCGCCTTCTGCTGCACATCCCGCAACAAAATACCCACACAACTTTCAGCCCCCATCTTCTCCAGATCCTTGTCCTCGGGAAAAAGACGGCGAAGATTCTTGGGATATCCCTTGAATACCTCTTGCACAATCCCCTCGCAGGGCGTCCCGGCCAGAGGGTAGCTGAAATTTTCCTGCTTCTCCCCCTGCCCGAAAAAAGAAAGGGTCTGCACCTTGCCATCGCCCAGAACGCCAACCAGGCCATAGTCTGCGCCAAGCCAGTCACAGAGGCCCTCGATGATCCGATCAAAACACTCCGTTCCCGTGGTGCCGACCATCCCCCGGACCAGGGTGTCGATAGCCCTGTCCGCCTCCCGCGCCGCCTTCCGGTTTTTCGCCTCCCGCACCCCCCGGATAACGGCAGGCGCCAACCGAGCCAGCTTGTCCTTCATCACATAGTCACAGGCCCCGGCTCGCATGATTTCCACTGCGGTTTCCTCACCCACCGCGCCGGAAACCAGGATAAAGGGCAGATCAAGCCCCTTTTCCTGCATGAGCTCCAGGGCCGCCAGTCCGTTGAACCGGGGCATGGCATAATCGGAGAGGATCAGGTCCCACTCCTGCCTGGCAAGACAGGCTGCCATGGCGGCGGCAGTGTCCACCCGTTCATAGCTTGGCGAAAAACCTCCTTTGCTCAGGGCGCGCACCACAAGGGCCGCGTCGTCTTCGGAGTCTTCCACCAGCAGAACGCGCAGATTCTCAACCATGGCTTTAGCCTTTCACCAGGGGAGGCCCCTGATTCAGCACCAGCCAGTACACACCCAGTTGCCGGATCGCCTCGCTGAATTGCTGAAAATCAACGGGCTTACGGATAAAACTGTTGGCGCCCAGGGAATAGCTTTTGATCTTGTCCTGTTCCTCGTTGGAGGTGGTGAGGATGACCACGGGCAACAACCGGGTCCGTTCGTTTGCCCGAATCTTTTCCAACACCTCCAAGCCGTTGATCTTGGGCAGGTTGATATCAAGCAGAATGACCTCGGGCATGAGAGCCAGATCGCGCCCGGCATACACACCCGTGCCGAAGAGAAAATCCAGGGCCTCCACGCCATCCCTGGCCACAACCACCTCGTTTATGATGTTGTTTTTTTGCAAGGCGCGAAGAGTCAACGCCTCGTCATCCGGGTTGTCCTCGACCAACAGAATCATATTCGTCCCCATACAATTACTCCCTTGCGCCCCATTGTTCACACCGAGAAATAAAAAGTCGCCCCTTGCCCCACTTCACCCTCGGCCCGGATACTGCCGCCATGCCGGTGGATGATCCTCTGCACCGTGGCCAAGCCGATACCGGTCCCTTCAAATTCTTGGGGGGTGTGCAGCCGCTGAAAGGCAGTAAACATTTTGCCGGCATAGGCCATATCAAAGCCTGCCCCGTTATCCCTCACAAACAGCACCTCCTTGCCGCCCTCTTCCTGTCGGCCAAAGGTAATCTGCGCCCCTTCGGTTTTGGCGGTGAACTTCCAGGCGTTACCCAGCAGATTATCCAGCACCGCCCGCAGCAAAATGGCATCCCCAAAAACCGTTATCTCCGGAGCGATCTCAAAGACCACCCGCCGCTCCGGCGTTGCGCGCTGGAGGTCTGCGGCAATCTCGCTGGCCATGGCGCTGAGATCGACCGCTTCCCGATGGATCGCACCCCTGGACACGCGGGAAAGCTGCAACATGTCATCGATCAGATCGCCCATCCGCACACAACCGGCCCGGATACGTCCGAGATAATCCTTGGCGGTCGCGTCTAGGGCCTCTCCGTAATCCTCCAGCAGGGCCAGACTGAAACCGTCGATGCCGCGCAGGGGTGCCCGCAAATCGTGGGAAACCGAATAGGCGAAGGAGTCGAGTTCCTTGTTGGCTGCGGCGATCTGGGCGGTGCGCTCCTGCACCTTGTCTTCAAGGATTTCATTTGCCTTGCGCACCTCTTCCTCTGCCCTCCGGCGCTCGACCACCTCCTGCGCAAGCGCCTGGGTCCGGACCCGGACCATATCCCGAAGCCGGGTATTCAAAAACAGCAACCCGGCCAACACCAGCAAACCGGCAAAGGAGGAGGCAAAAAGAATGTAGAGAAAAAAATACTGGTGTTCCATGGGGGCACGGATTGATTCAATCGCCCGGATATCGCCAACCTTCTCGTTAAAACCGCCCTCCCCCGAATAGAGCAGCTGAAGACCGGGGGGCGAATCCGCCCGATTTCCATGGCATTTCAGACATTTCGGCGTATTCACCAGAAAAGGCATGGCGACATGGAGATAATCCTTGCCGCCGATCTGGACAACCTCTCGATAATTCTTAAGCTCCTTGTTTTCGTTGAACATGCGGATGAGTTTTTCTTCTGCGGCGTCCGCCTTGTTCACCGGATTGCGCGGATTGAGAGCGGCCATCTTGTAATAGACCTCTTCCAGGCCAGCGGCCTTCCGTTCTTCGTTGTATGCTTTGTGCTGGTTTCTAACGACGAACGACGAGGAGAGGATTTCCGGAGCGTAGAACTTTTCGGCGACAAGGCCTTCCGCCTTCAGCTTGTAGAAGGTGGGATGCATGACTTCCTGGATGTAGCGATGCATGCCTTTATGGGCGAGGAGCACGGCCTGAATGTTTCTTTCCGCCTCGTTGAGCACATAAAGATGGGCAAGCTGGTAGAGCCCAACGGCAACGGCGCAGGTTACCCCCAAAGCCATCAGGGCCATCTTCCAATAGTGGTGCCGTGATTGTGACGCGAAACCCTGTGATTCTGGCCCCATAGCTTTCTCCATGAAAAAGTAAGTCCATTATAGGGCCGGAATCTTTACGAAGTCAAATAAAGAAATGCTGTAACAAGGACGGGTTAGATCAAAAAACCCATCAGAGAGACACCCGGTTGCGCCCGCCTTCCTTGGCCCGGTACAAGGCCTGATCCGCCGCCTTGATCACGGCCTGGGGAGTTTTCTTGATTGCATCGCGCTGGGCCATACCGATGCTGATGGTGAGCGAGACCTTTTTTGCGGAGTTCCCGCCCTTCTGCCTGCTGTCCGAATTCTTCCCAGCCCGCCCCGCACCCCTCACCTTGAATCCGGCCTCGGCCACGGCCTGGCGCAATGCCTCCAGATGGGGCTGGGCCTCTTTCAGCTCTTTGCCCGGAAAAAGGATGGTGAACTCCTCGCCGCCATAACGGAACGGGCGGCCGCCCCCGCCCACCTTGCCCAACAGAGTAGCCACCATGGCCAGCACCTGATCGCCCACATCGTGGCCGTAGCGATCATTGAACTTCTTGAAAAAATCGATATCCACCATGGCCACGGTGTAGGTATTGCTCAGCTTGAGCAGGGCCTCGTTCAAGGCCCGGCGGGCAGGAAGAGTGGTCAGCTCATCCCGAAAAGCCATCCGGTGGGCGGCCTCAATGGCGGCAACAATGAGAATCAACGCGGCCACACTAAAAAGGAAGGCCTGGCGTGCGGGGTTGGCTGCCAACACGGCAAGAAGTGCAGAGACCATGGCCCAGAAAAACCCATGCTCCAGCAGATCGCGGTTACGCCGGAAACGAAAAAGCAGAACCAGTCCAGCCAGCGCCCAGATCACAAGAGCCGGGGATGACAAGCCGCCAACCAAAGGCAGATGAACGGCCATACCTTCCAGTTGCCTTACGATGAGTGGACCACGCACCCCAAAGAGCGCAGCCAGCAGAAGCGGCTGGAAAAGAATAAAGACAAAACGGCGCAGGCCCTGACCGGTGATAATGCCCCGTTCCCGCCAGAAGGAAAAAAGAAGCAGATTGAGCGGCAGTACCAGCAGGGCCATATGAAATACATACCTGGCCAGAAGCTGGTCGATCTGGACCACCCCGCCATAACGGCGCAGCAATTGGTCGGCCATGAGCACCACCAGGGTGCCGAAAAGCAACCGGCTGCGGTTGAAGCGCCAGCCCAGAAAAACCGCGACCAACCCAAGGGCCGGGGGCAAAAGCCAGGTGATCCCGAACAACCATTGGGCCAGACCATCGTGCTGCAAGGCGGCCAGCGCCGCAGCCAGCAGCAGGCCGCCCGGCGCTAGATATAGGAAAAATCCTTGCCAGAAATGCATGTTTCCTCCGGGGTGTTGTTTCTTCGCAGTTAAAATCCCATTGTCACGCAGCCGAGCACCGGAGAGGCTGCCGAAAAAGGAGTTTGCACTGTTTGAGGCGAAGCCGAGTTTGCAAACTCCCGGCAGCATCGAGGAGTACCCCATCCGGGGCATAAACTCCGGGTATCCCGCCAACGGCGGGACAGCAGTGTGACTTGATCACACGGCGAGTGGCGGGGTGCCTTGATCACACGGCGAGTGGCGGGGTGCCTTTTCTTTTTCGTTCTTTTTCTTTGGGCAAGCAAAGAAAAAGAACATAACAATGAAGAGTATTCCTCTAAATGCTAGAAACTATGCCCCTCCACTCTTTTCGTCAACTAGATATGCGCCCCCTTCCATTTTTTTGCAAAGCAGGGCATGATGGACAATCATGACAAACCAGCACCCCCGGCCGCAAGGCCCAAACATCGACCCAGAAAAATGCACCGGCTGCGGCCTCTGCCTCACGGTGTGCCCGGACCAGACCCTGTCGCTGCTAGGCGGTAAGGCGATAGTCAGCGGGGACCGCTGCCTGGCCTGCGCCCATTGCCGCGCTATCTGCCCAACCCAGGCTATCACCGTGTCCAGCCTTGAGCACGATCTCCTTTTTCACACCTTCACTGCGGATACCCGCTATCTGCCCCCTGGCCAGGGAGACACGGCCCAGCTGGTCCGCCTCATGCTCTCCCGACGTTCCTGCCGCAACTACACAAACCGAGCCCTGGACCCGCAGCTGCTGGAAGACCTGGTCCGCATCGGCACCACCGCCCCCTCCGGCACCAATAGCCAGGCCTGGACCTTTACCATCCTGCCGCAGCGATCGGCAGTGGAGAACCTGGGCAACCTGGTTGGCGCCTACTTCAGCAAACTCAACCGGCAGGCAGCCAACCCCGTGCTGCGCGGCCTTCTCAGCCTGATAGGCAGACCGGCCCTGACCAAGTATTATCACCGCTACCACCACAGCATTGCCCAAGGGCTGCGGGAATGGTCGGAACAAGGCCGCGACCGCCTGTTCCACGGAGCGCCCGTCGCCATCATCGTCGGCTCTCGACCAGGCGCAAGCTGCCCGAAAGAAGACGCCCTGCTGGCCACGCAAAATATCCTGTTGGCTGCCCATACCATGGGTCTGGGCTCCTGCCTGATCGGCTTTGCCGTGGCCGCCATGGCCAAGGCCCCGAAGATTCAACGGACCCTGGGGATTCCCGATGACGAGATGATCCATGCCGTCATTGCCCTGGGCTACCCGGCCGAGGTGTACCAGCGGCTCACCGGCCGGAAACCGATAACTCCAAGATATTTCTTAGGATAACCCCATGGAACACCGGATCATCGAACTGGAAACCCGCCTGGCCTTCCAGGAAATCGCCCTGGAAGAGCTCAACAGCGCCCTGATCTCCCAGCAGGCCCAGCTTGACGCAGTGGAAAAAGAATGCACCCGCTTGGCCCATCTACTGGCCGAAACCCTTGCCCCCAGGGACGCAGACCGCCCATGAGTCCCTTCACCCTCACCGTCGGCTCACAAGCCTCCCTGCGCGGCGCCTCAGCCACCCTGGCCGAGGCGCTCAAACAGCAGCTGACCATCGACAACCCCGAGTACCTTGAGGCTAAAAAATACAGCCGCTGGATGGGAAAAAAGCTCAAACCCCAGCTCTATTTTTTCACGGAGCACCACGACACCATCACCTTTCCCCGAGGCTACGCCAACCACGCCATCCTCCTGGCCCGAAAATTCATGCGCCAGGACCCCCAGATCATCGACCAGCGCCAGACCGCCGCCCCGGTGGATTTCCGCTTCTCAGGTGAGCTGCGGCCCTACCAGGAGGAGGCGATCACCGCCATCACCCGGCACGATTTCGGGGTGCTGGAAGCTGGCACCGGCTCGGGCAAAACGGTGATCGCTCTGGCGGTGATCGCCAAACGGCGCCAGCCGACCCTGGTGCTGGTCCACACCAAGGAACTGCTCTACCAGTGGGCGGAACGGGCCAAAACCTTTTTGGGCGTGGAAGCCGGGTTGATCGGCGACGGCCATTTCTCCCTGGCCCCCATCACCATCGCCATTGTCAACTCTGCCCGCAACCGGCTGGATGAGCTGCCCGCCCATTTCGGCCAGCTCTGTGTGGACGAATGCCACCGGGTTCCGGCCTCGCTCTTCACCGAGGTGGTCGCGGCCTTTGACTGCCGCTACCTGCTGGGCCTTTCCGCCACCGCCTTTCGCCGGGACGGCCTGACCAAGCTGATCTACATGTCGCTGGGCGACCGGGCCTTCAAGGTGGAAACCTTTGATCTGCACGAAAGCGGGGCCGTACTCAAACCGGAATATCTCCAACGGGCCACGGAATTCCGCTATGTGTACCGGGGCAACTACCAGGCCCTGATGAAGGCGCTCTGTAGTAACGCGGCGAGAAACCAGCTCATTGTCGAAGATATTCTAAAAGAACGCGCAACCTCGCCGGGCACCATCCTGGTGGTCAGCGACCGGGTCAAGCATTGCGAGGCCCTGGCGGTCATGCTCGAAAAGCACGACTGCCCAAGCGCGGTGCTCACCGGCAAGCTCCCGGCAGACCAGCGCACCGCCCTGGTGGATTCCATCCGTCAGGGCGAGGTCAAGGTGCTGATCTCCACGGTGCAGCTCATCGGCGAAGGCTTCGACTGCCCGGACCTTGCCACCCTGTTTCTCACCACGCCGATCAAGTTCACCGGCCGCCTCCTCCAAGTGGTGGGCAGGGTGCTGCGCCCGGCCCACGACAAGCAGGCGCGAGTCTACGATTATGTCGATCCGGTGGGGGTTTTGAGCTCCTCGGCCCAGAGCCGCTGGCTCACCTTCCAGCAGGGATAGGGTGTTTTTTCACCCTTTGCAAATTCTTTTCCCCCGTGTTAGAACCACTTTTTTTGCGGGCGGGACCTTGCCGATTATACGTTTCCGGTTCGGCAACTGTTCAGTATCTGAAAGAGGGGCACGGCATGAAGGTAAAACAGCTCGAAATTTTCCTGGAAAAAAAGTCGGATCGGCTGGCCGACGTCAGCCGCACCCTGGCTGAAAACGCCATCAACATCCGGGCTCTTTCCCTGGCCGATGTCGGTGATTTCGGCATCCTTCGGCTGGTGGTCAACGACACCACCAAAGCCCAGCAGGCTCTGACGGAAAACGGCTTCAGCGTAGGCCTCACCGAGGTGCTGGCCGTGGAGGTCCCGGACAAACCCGGCGCTCTGGACTGCATCCTCCAAATGGCTGCCGAAGGCGGACTCACCGTGGAATATGTGTACGCCTTTTCCAAGAAGAGCGGCGAATCCGGCATGCTTTTGTTCCGTTTCGACGACCAGGACGCAGCGGTGGAGGTCTTCCACAAGGCGGGCTGCCCCTTGTTGAGCGACGACCAGGTCCACTCCCTGTAAGCAAGAGGAAACCCCATGGCTATCTCCCAAAAAATGCTCGCCTTTGCGGAACGCTCCTCCTGGATCCGCAAGATGTTTGAAGAAGGCGCCCGACTCAAGGCCCAGTACGGCGCAGACCAGGTCTGCGACTTCAGCCTCGGCAACCCGGATCTGCCGCCGCCCGCCCAATACCAAGAGGCGGTGCATAAGGTTATCGCCGCAGAGACCCAAGGCAGCCACGCCTACATGGCCAACAACGGCTATGCCTTTGTCCGGGAGGCGGTGGCCAAGCAGATCAGCGCCGAGCAGGGCTTGGCCCTTGGCCAGGACGATATTTTAATGACCGTGGGCGCGGCCGGGGGTATCAACGTAGTGATGAAATCCCTGCTCGATCCCGGCGACGAGGTGATCATCCTCGCCCCTTTCTTTGTCGAGTACACCTTCTATGTGGACAACCACGGCGGGGCAACCAAGGTGGTCAACACCGCCGCGGATTTCAGCCTGGACCTCGCAGCCATCGAGGCAGCCATCACCCCGAAAACCAAGGCGATCATCATCAACAGCCCCAACAACCCCACCGGCCAGATCTATTCGGCTGCGGAGCTTGCCGGATTGGCGGAGGTGCTGACCAAGGCCGGGCAGACCATCTATCTCATCAGCGACGAGCCCTACCGCAAAATCGTCTACGACGGCCACACAGTACCCAGCGTTTTTGCCGCCTACCGCAACAGCCTCATCGTTTCTTCGTATTCCAAGGATCTTTCCCTGCCCGGCGAACGCATCGGCTACATCGCCGTACACCCGCAAATCGAGGGCAAACCCCAGTTGCTCGGAGCCATGACACTGGCCAACCGGATTCTCGGTTTTGTCAATGCCCCGGCTCTGATGCAACGGGTGGTGGCAGAGCTTCAGGGGGTCACGGTGGACGGCACCATCTATGCCCGCCGTCGCGAATTGTTCTGCAAGGTGCTGAGCGAGGCGGGATACGAGTTTGTCCCACCCAAAGGCGCTTTCTACATGTTCCCCAAATCGCCCATCGCCGATGACGCCCAGTTTGTCGGGCTGCTGGCCGAGGAGAAGATTCTGGGTGTGCCAGGCCGAGGTTTTGGCATGCCGGGCTATTTCCGTCTCGCTTTCTGCGTGGAGGACGCGGTGATCAGCCGCTCCGCCCAGGGCTTCAAAAAAGCCCTGGCTGCCGCCAAGGCTTTGGCATAACCCAACACATCACACCGAGGTTGTACAAATGGGAGACGCACTGGCGCTACTCGCCCTGCTGATCGGGCTGGAATTGGTTCTCGGGGTGGACAACATCCTAGTCATCGCGATCTTTGTCGGCCGCTTGCCTGCGGAGCGTCGCCACAACGCCCGGCTGGCAGGACTCGCCTTTGCCCTGATCGCCCGGATCGCCATGCTGGTGGCCCTACTCAGCCTGGCCAATCTTACCAACCCCGTTCTTTTTAATCTTTCCGTGCGGGATCTGATCCTAATTTCCGGCGGTCTATTCCTGCTCTTCAAAGCGGTAAAGGAGATCCACCACACGGTGGAGGCCAAGGAAGAAGGCGCCGGACCCAATATGGTCATGGGCGGCTTTGCCTCGGTCATCGGCCAGATCGTTTTGCTGGATATCGTTTTTTCCATCGACTCGGTGATCACCGCCATCGGCCTCACCGACCAGGCCTGGATCATCATCGCCTCGGTGGTGGTCTCCTTCGTGGCCATCCTCTTTTTTGCCAAACCCATCGGCGAGTTTATCCTCCAACACCCGGCCATCAAGATCCTCGCCCTCTCCTTTTTGATCACCATCGGGGTGACCATTTTCATGGAAGGACTGCACAAGCATGTACCCAAGGGATACATCTACCTGCCCATGGGCTTCGCCCTTCTGGTGGAGATCTTGCAAATGCGCTACGAGCACAACCGCAAGAAGGTTGCGGTCAGACCCGAATAACTCCGACAGGAATTTCCAGCCATGAAAAGCTTTCGCAAGGAACTTCTCTTCAACATCCCCACCCGCCGCGCCTTCATCAACATCACCCCGCAAGTAGCGGAGTGCCTGCACGAATCCGGAATCCGGGAAGGGCTGGCCCTGATCAACGCCATGCACATCACCGCCTCGGTCTTCATCAACGACGATGAGTCTGGGCTGCATCACGACTACGAGGTGTGGCTGGAAAAACTCGCCCCGCACGAACCGGTTTCCCAGTACCAGCATAACGGCTACGAAGACAATGGCGACGCCCACCTGAAACGGCAAATCATGGGCCGCGAGGTTGTGGTGGCCGTCACCGATGGCAAACTCGACTTCGGCCCCTGGGAACAGATTTTCTACGGCGAGTTTGACGGCGGCCGCAAAAAAAGGGTGCTGGTAAAAATCATCGGGGAATAGTCCGCCCTCTGGCCGGAGCAGAGGACGGTGAGCCCTGCCCCTGAAATGAAAGAGCCCTGTCCGCTCATCGCAAACAGGGCTACACTATTCAACCACAAAAAAACGGATCAACGGCCGCGGCCGCTACCAGGACCCATGATTCCAGGTCCTGGCCCCATACCGGCCCCACCCATCGGCGGCTCATCGGGCAAGGCGACGCCCCGTTCCTTGGCCCGCTCCTTCATGCGTTCATGCTGCTCCTTGCGGATCTGTTCGCGCTCCTCCGCTGTTTTCGCCGCCCGCATCTTGGCGCGATGTTCACGCCGTTCCTGCGGCGTCATCAATTGACTTCCGTAGGCCTGCTCCTGGGTTTTGGTCTGGACCTGGCTTTGGGTCTGCTCCCGGGTGCGCGCCTGTTCCTCCGCCAGTGCGACCCCGGCGGCAAGCAGGATTATTCCAACCGAAGCCCAGACAAACACGAGTTGTTTTTTCATGATTGGCACCTCCCTCACTTGTGGTTTATGCAACGGAAGCGGCAAATGCCACGATCCGCAGCCTTGCGTAATATAATTGTCGATAAAACAATATTATGCGGCCGGTGCTCCTGAAAGTCAAGCCGCTGCAACGGCAAGATCATCATGAAACCGCTCTTGTTCCGCGACTGGCCGTTTCCTTTCTTGACACCCTTGCCACCGAGTTGATACGGTTTAAGAAACGGAGTTGCCATTTTCTACACTTATCTAAGGAGGGGACGCATATGAAGAGCATTACCAGCATGTTCACCGTGGCGTTTTTAGCGGGCCTGTTGCTGACCGCGACAGTTTCTCTGGCTGATCATCATGCGGTCAAGGTCTCGAAGAAGGAAGGGGTCGGCAGTTTCCTGGTCGATACAAAGGGCACGACCCTGTATTATTTCAAGAAGGACACCCCCGGTAAAAGCGCCTGCGAAGGGGACTGCGTGGCAAAATGGCCCCTGTATTTTCGTGAGGCTGTGGCTGCCAAGGATGGCTTGAAGACCGAGGATTTTGCAACCATCACCCGCGCCGATGGTCAGAAGCAGACGACCTACAAGGGCATGCCGCTGTACTATTTTGTCGGGGACAAAAACCCTGGAGATACCACCGGGCAAGGGGTGAAGGACGTCTGGTATGTTGTGAATCCCTAAACGATAGTTTAAGGATATCGCTTAACCAGCCCCTGTCTTCGGACAGGGGCTTTTTTTAGAAATAACTCCCAAAAGAGCCCCTTTATCATAACCCTCCCCATCCATGAAATCCTGCCGGAGCTGCGGGCAAAACTGATCAACCGCGAAGCGGTGGTGCTCAGCGCCCCGCCCGGTTCCGGCAAGACCACGGTTGCGCCCCTGGCCCTGCTTGATGAGCCCTGGCTGGCAGGGCGTACCATCCTGATGCTCGAACCGCGCAGGCTTGCGGCCCGGTTGGCCGCGACCTTCATGGCCCGACAACTGGGCGAGGAGGTCGGCCAGACCGTGGGTTACCGGGTCCGTTTTGAAGCAAAGGTCTCCCCGGCAACCCGGGTGGAGGTGGTTACCGAGGGGGTCCTTACCCGAAGGATGCAGGACGATCCCGAGTTATCCGGGGTGGGGCTGGTGATTTTTGACGAATTCCACGAACGCAGCCTGCAAGCCGACCTGGCCCTCGCCCTCTGCTTGGATGTGATGAGCGGCCTGCGGGACGATCTCAAACTCCTGATCATGTCCGCCACCCTGGACACCGTGGCAGTCAGCCGGTTGTTGGATAATGCCCCGGTGGTTATGGGCACGGGCCAAAGCTATGCCGTGGGGGTGGAATATGGCAGGGAAGGACAATTGGTCCAGCCCCGCGAGATCGCCAAACAGGTGGCCGCAACCATCCACAAGGCCCTGACCGAACAGCCGGGCGACATCCTGGCCTTTCTCCCCGGCGCTGCCGAGATCCGCTTTGCCCAAGCCCTACTGACTACGGCCCTGCCCGCAAACGAAATCGCCATCCATCCCCTGTACGGCGACCTGAGCCTTGCCGCCCAGACCGCCGCGGTGCAGCCGGACCCGAATGGCCGACGGCGCATCATCCTGGCCACGCCCATTGCCGAAACGAGTATCACCATCGAGGGCATCCATACCGTGGTGGACAGCGGTTGGAAACGGAGCCCGCAATTCGACCCCAACAGCGGTCTGAGCCGCCTTACCACCCAACGCATCTCGCACGCCTCGGCCACCCAACGCACCGGCCGGGCCGGACGCCTTGGCCCCGGCCACTGTTACCGGTTGTGGAGCATGGGAGAGGACCACGGCCTCAGGCCCTTCGACCCGCCGGAGATCATGGCCGCCGACCTGTGCCAGCTGGTCCTGGACCTGGCCCGCTGGGGGGTGCATACCCCTGACGGACTGCGTTGGCTCGATCCCCCGCCAGCTGGGCATTTCGCCCAGGCACAATCGGTATTGCTGGCTCTCGGAGCCCTGGACCCACAGGGCCGCATCACTCCCCTGGGCCGTAAAATGGCCGAGCTCCCAGCCCACCCGCGCCTGGGGCACATGCTGCTGGCGGCGGCACAACATGGGGCAACCGATCTGGCCTGCGATCTCGCCGCCCTGCTCTCGGAGCGGGATATCATCAAAGGGCGGGCCCGTTCGACAGATATCGAAGACCGGCTCCACGCCCTGGCCGTCTTCCGCACCGATGGCCCGGCTGCGGCCAAGGCCCTGGATGCGGATACCGATGCTTGCCGCAGGGTGGTGCAGACCAGCAAGCAGCTTTGGGAACATCTGCCCAAACCCGGCCGAGGCAAGGGTGAGGAGGTAAGCGCGGGCGAACTCCTGGCCCTCGCCTTCCCGGATCGAATCGCCCTGCGCCGGACCGAAAACACGGGCCAATACAAGCTGGCTTCCGGGCGCGGCGCAGTGCTCCCTGCCCACGACCGCCTCGCCGCGTATGAATATCTGGCCGTGGCCGAATTGGACGCAGGAAAAATCGAAGGCCGCATCTTTCTCGCCGCCCCCCTAGCAAAAGAATCCCTGTTGGCCCTGTTCGCCGCCCGGCTACAACGGGAGGAAAAGGTCTATTGGGATGAGCAGAGCAATGCGGTAAAAGCCCTGCGCCTCGTGAGGTTGGGCGAGCTGACCTTGGAAACCGCCCCTTTGGCAAAACCCTCTGCCGAAGCGGTACTGACCGCCCTGCTCTCCGGCATCCACAGCCTCGGCCTTGCCGCCCTGCCCTGGAGCGATAAAGCCCGGGAGTTACAGGCACGCCTGGAAAGCATGCGGCTCTGGCAGCCCAATGCCGGTTGGCCCGAGGTCTCCGATGCCTGCCTGACTGAAACCCTTGAGCAGTGGCTCCCCCCCTATCTCAACGGGATGCGCAGCGTGGAACATCTCAAAAAACTCGATCTCTTCACCATCCTTGCCGCCCGGCTCGACTGGCAACAGCAGACCCAACTGGACCGCGAGGCCCCCACCCACCTCACGGTGCCCAGCGGCTCACGGATCAAGCTGCGCTACACCCCCGGCGAGGCTCCGGTGCTGGCGGTGCGCCTTCAGGAGATGTTCGGCTTAGCCGACACCCCGAAGGTCTGCAACAACACAGTGCCGGTGCTCCTCCACCTCCTTTCCCCGGCCCAACGGCCCATGCAGATCACCCAGGATCTGCGCGGCTTCTGGGAGGGGGCCTACCACGAAGTGAAAAAGGAACTCCGGGGTCGCTATCCTAAACACCACTGGCCGGATGACCCCTGGCAGGCCCAACCCACCAGCCGGATCAAGCCCCGGAAATAGGCGGAGGTTGAGCACGGCAAATCCTTGGTGCGCGCCGTCTCCTGCGTGGTACAATGCCCCAGACAAAAATCTAACAAGGAGTGGCCCATGGCGCTTGAGGTTTCGGTAATCGGCATATTGCGGGGGGTGGAAGGGGATTTCTTCGGCGAGGTCATGCAAATCTCCTTTGCCGCCGGGCTTACGGCCATGGAAGTCACCATGAACACTCCAGGGGCCGAGAAGATCGTTGCCGAATACCGTCCCGCCGTGCCGAGCGGCAAGCTGCTGGGCATGGGCACCATCCGCAATCTCGATGAGGCCAGGCGGGCCGTGGCCGCCGGGGCTATGTTTCTCGTCACCCCCAACCTGGACCTCGGGGTGATCGAGTATGCCAAGTCAGAAGGCATCCCCATTGTCGCCGGAGCGCTGACCCCCACCGAGGTCTACGCCGCCTGGGCCGCCGGGGCCGATCTGGTCAAGGTCTTCCCCTGCGGCGCCATGGGCGGCCCCCAGTATATCAAAGATCTCCTCGGACCTTTCGATCATCTCCGGCTCGCAGCCGTAGGCGGGGTGAGCAGTGCCAATCTTGCCGAATATTTTGCCGCAGGCGCGGCGGCGGTGGGTGTTTCCTCCAGCCTCTTTGGCGGCAAGGCCTTGCGGGAGAAGGATCTTTCCCAGATCGGGCAAAACGTAAAAATTTTCATTGAGCATTGCCTGGCCGCAAAAGATCGGGTATGATCTCCTCCTTTACTTCGTAAATCTACGTCTTTTTCAAGGAGACTTTGTCATGTTTAGACCGGAAATTAAAGTTATCGACTGTACTGTCCGCGACGGCGGCTTGATGAACAAATGGCAGTTTGACGACAAGTTCGTCCGCGCTGTCTATCAAGGGCTGAGCGAGGCCGGGGTCGACTACATGGAGATCGGCTACCTCAGCTCCGAATCCGCTTTTTGCCGCACCGAGGTCGGCCCCTGGAAATTCTGCGCCGAGGATGATCTGCAGCGCATCATCGGAGACAGCGAAAAAAAGATCAAATTCTCGGCCATGGCCGACATCGGTCGCATCGACTACAACGATATCCGCCCCCAAAAGGAGAGCGTGCTCGATATGGTGCGGGTGGCCTGCTATGTTCACCAGATCGACAAGGCCATCGCCCTGGCCCACCACTGCGAAGACAAGGGCTACGAAACGACGATCAATCTGATGGCCGTCTCCACCGTGGGCCCACGGGAGCTGGAAGAAGGGCTGGACGACCTGGCGAAAAGCCGGGTGCCGATCATCTATCTGGTGGACAGCTTCGGCGCCTTCTACCAGGAAGACATCGAGCTGCTGGCAAAAAAATACATGGAACGGCTGCCGGGAAAAACCATCGGCATCCACGCCCACAACAACCAGCAGCTGGCCTTTGCCAACACCATCTCCTCGGTGATCTGCGGGATCAACTACCTGGACGCCACCCTGTACGGCATGGGACGCGGCGCGGGCAACTGCCCCACGGAACTGCTGCTCTCCTTTCTCAAAAATCCCAAGTTCAATGTGCGCCCGCTCATCAAGGTCATCGAAGAGGAGATTCTCCCCTGGCGGGAAAAAATCGACTGGGGCTATTTCATCCCCTACATGGTCGGCGGAGTTATGAACCAGCATCCAAAAGCAGCCATGGCCTGCATGGAATCCGACAAGAAAAACCAGATCACCGAATTTTACGACCAGATGACCAGCGCCGCAGCTATCTGATTCTTTTCACCCAGTTTTCTCAGCAAGGCAGATCCTTCCGGGGTCTGCCTTTTTTTTGCTAGCCCTCCCCCTCTTTGCGTTTATAATGAGGAAAAGAACCGAGAGGAGGACCGTATGCTTCCTTGGACAAGGTCGTATTCCCCCAAACTCATCGCCCTTCTGGCCCTGCTTCTGGCAATTCCCGCCTGCGGGCATCCCGCCTACATTTTTCATGAGGATTCCCGCATCAACGCGGCCTTGGAGTCGTATCGCCCCTTGCCGGGCTACACCTACTACTACAGCGGCCCGGAGGATTTCCCCCTGGCCATCCTGGGGATCAGGCCGGAATACCGCCTGAAAAAAGAATTCTGGATTCCGGTGGATCTGACGAAAAAGAAGCTACAGGGCTGGATGGAGGTCATCGACAATCCCCATCGCAACCTCAAGACCAGATACCACGGCAAGGTGATCCGCACGACGGAAGGGGAGGAAATCGGCATCTGGTACTCGCCCCAGGAATGGAGCACGGTACGGCTGGGAGCGGACCGGGAGGTCGAAATCTACACCCCGTTCAACACCCTGTACAATAAAGTCACCGGACACGAGGGTGGTTTTCCTTGAGCAACTGGCAGAGATAAACAAATGACAGACAGCAGAATTCAATTAACGGAAGAAGATATCACCAGAATCACAGCGGATGCCATAGTGAATGCGGCCAACAACGCCCTTCTGGGCGGCGGCGGGGTGGACGGCGCGATCCACCGGGCGGCCGGGCCGGAACTGCTTGCCGAATGCCGGGATCTGGGCGGCTGCCCAACGGGCGAAGCCCGAATCACCAAAGGCTACAACCTGCCAACCGCCTGGGTCATCCACACGGTGGGACCGGTCTGGCGCGGCGGAAGCCAAGGAGAGCCGGAACTACTGACCCGTTGCTACCGCAATTGCTTTTCCCTTGTTCGGAAATATGGCCTGCGGAGCATCGCCTTTCCCGCGATCAGCACAGGGGTCTACGGTTATCCCAAAGAAGAGGCGGCCCGTATCGCCTTGCGCGAGGCACGGCAGGCCTTGGTCGAAAACGAAAATCTCGCGACCATCCTCTTTGTCTGCTTCAACAGCGCCACACGACAAGCGTACGACAAGGCCTTGTCAGAATCCTAATCGCCCGCTTTCACAACAATCTCCAAGACCTCCCCGGCAAACTCCACCACATCTCCGGGCACCAACTGACGGCCTCGACGGGTTTCCACCTCGCCGTTGACCCGTGCCTCGCCTTCCTGAATTCGGAGCTTACCCTCACCACCGGTTTCAACCACCCCGGCCAGTTTAAGCAACTGGCCAAGCCGGATAACCCCGGCGCGCACCGGCACCTGTTGTCTGCCCATACTGAGTATCCTTTTATTAAAACGGGGGAGCGATGGTCACTAAAATCCGCAGATCAGTGTGCGCCCGGACGCCATGGGGCTCGCTGATGTCGCAGAGCAGCAGATCGCCTGCCTGGGCCGGGATGGCCTTGCCGTCCTTCCCGAGAAATTCCCCGCTTCCCTCCAGCACCTGAATGGAGAGCTGACCTTCAGAATCATGGGAATGCACCGGGAAAACCTGGCCAGCGCTGAGATTGAAATTTAAGATTCGAAACCAGGGCGAATCGTGGAGCAAAAACTTTTTCATACTCAGGCCATCAAAAACTCTGGTTTCGGTAAGGCTCTTTTTCTCCATCATCGCAACACCTCATGGGGGTAGATTGAATGCATCTCTTTTCTCCCCAGTATACGAGACCAATCCAGTTTTTTCCTTGACCTGAATCAACCCCCCCGCAATGCATCACAAAAAAAGCCGCCATACAAATCTCGGATGGCGGCGAGCAAACACAGGATCTTGACTGCTGGTTACTTGAGGGCAGCGCCCTTCTTTTTGGCCTGGGGTTGGGAGGCGGCTTCTTTCATCGAGTCCCAATCCACCGCTTCCGGGGGAGCAGAACCGGGCACCAGACGCAACTCCTGGCTTCTGGACTTGATTTCCCCGTTGAGCACCGCACCGGACTCCACCGCCAGGTCCATGGTCTCAACCTTGCCCTGGATAAAGCCGCTTTTCACCACATACAGCTTCTTGACATTGACCGTGCCCTCAACCCGACCCGAACAGACAAAGGTATCGACCACAATGTCCCCGGAGATCATCCCGGTTTCCCCCAGGATAAGATACTCTCCGCGGATATTGCCTTCGGCTTTGCCGTCAAGGCGCAGCTTGCCCTTGAACGAGATATCACCGGCCAGCTGCATATCCGTGCCGATCACGCTGGTAATCATCTCAGAATTTGTCTCGCCGATGCCCTGCTTGTTAAAAAAACCCATACCAATCACCTGCTGCGGATTTTTCAAAGTTACTCCGGACAAGAAAAACCCGGAGCTGCATCACTTGACCATTGCCGCAGCCTATTTCGAAGCCACTACGGCAGTGCGGGGATGTACCTGAATAAATTTCACCGGATCGATCAACTTGTCCCGGTATTTGATTTCATAATGGAGATGGGCGCCAGTGCTTCTTCCCGAGTTACCCACCAGCCCGATGACCTGCCCCCTGGCCACGGTGTCGCCCTGTTTAACAAAATCCTTCTGGAGGTGGAGATAACTGGTCTGGAATCTGTTGCCGTGATCAAGGGTGAGAAAATTGCCATGGCCGTTGTCATAGCCATTGGCAACAACAACACCGTCCGCCGGGGCCATGATTTTGGTGCCGGGATTGTTTCTGATATCAACCCCACTGTGAAAGGCGGGTTCCCCGTTGATGGGATCAAGCCGCCCCCCGAACTGGGAGGTAATGGTTCCCCGAACCGGCGCACCCAGAGGCACGGACTGGATGGTATCCAGGTAATGATCCACCTTTAGGGTAAGGCCGGCATACGAATCCTGCGGCAGTCGGGTAAAAGGTCCGCCCGCGCCTTTCTTGCTCTCATGCACCTCAAGATTCACCCCCACCGAGGCGAGGATGGATTCAATAGCCTGACTTTTGTGTTTCAAGTCGGTAAGAGCCGCATTCAGTAGGGCCTGTTGTTCCTGCTCCTGCTTGGTTGTCCGCTCCTGCATGCTGGTATTCAGGGCGACGGTGACCGCCAGGTTCTTTTGCATTGTCACAACCCGCTCGCGCAGAACGAGGTTTTCTCCGGAAAAAAACCAACCAAACCCGCTGCCAAGCATGAAAAAACAACAGACCCCGAACACGGTCTTCAGGGTCTTTCTGGATACAGCAAACGAGCGGATTTGCCCCCGTTCACTGGTCACAATAAAATGTATCTGTTTATCCATGCGGCAGAGGCCCCCTTGTCTGCGGTCCGGCGGTCAAAGACGATCAGCGTCCGGTATAAAATCACCCAGACGCATACAACTATCTCCTCAAAAAAGAAGAGAAATTCACAATAGTTTCGAAAAAGAGTAACAGGAATGCGACAGGCAAACCAGTTTTTTTTGGAGCTTCTTGCGCGGATCATCCGCAACCCTTTATGCCCCAAGACTTTCTCTGATTATATTTTTTCCCCGGACGCCGACGCCTCGCGGAATCGGCAACAGCCTTTATTGGGCGCTCACAACACCTTTTCCGTCTGCGTGATGATCTCGTGCGCTGTGGCGGAATCCATCAGAGCCGTTTTCTTCCTTGCCGTGACGCGTATGCGTGTCGCTTTGGCGCTGATGACCTCCAGCTCGATCTCGATATCCCGATCCGCCGTGTTGGCCGTGATATTCTCGCCTTTTTCCACTTTCTCGGTCTTGCAGACCTTGATCGCCATGCGGTTGAGCGCGGTGAGCGTGGCTTTTTTCACCTTGGGCAGAGGTTCGGTAAAGGTCTTGTAGGCAATGCCGTTCAGGGTGTAGTTCACCCCGGCGCCTGCCCCCACGCCCAAAATGGTCAGCGAGACAGGATCGCAGCCTGAAAGCAGAAAAAGCCAGCCCCCCATGAGGGCGATACGGATCGTTGCGGAGCGCATCACATGTTTCCTGAGTCGAGATTAATGAGTCCTTGCAAAGCAGGATAAGCTTATCAAAAAAACACGCCATGTTATATCAAAATGAAGCAAATGCCCACCTGTCAACGCAACAAGGTTCCGGCGGCCAGAGCAAGGCCGGGAGAGACAGGCGCGGAGCGTTTTCACGGACACAACCCTCGCCTGCCGCCGTTCGCCAGCATTCTTTTGCCTCTTGTCTCTTCGCCGGAAAAACGCTATGCATATTCCACGAGACGCGGCGTTCTTTCCCCCCCCCTTTCCTTGCAACGGCCATGCGCAGAAAAAAACTCTCCTCCCGGCAATCAAAACCCGCAGCAAAGCGCCGAAATGGAAAAACTGGACAACAGCCCATCCGCAAGCTGACCGCCAGCGATGATCTGGGCGTTCTCTTTTCCTCCGACCCGGAAAACACCCCGCAGAGCTTTGCCGATGCCTTGGCCTCCGGAATCCCCGCCACAACCCTGGCGGAAATTCTTACGGAGAAAGATGAGCTGCCGACCCCTGCCCAATCGTGGCAGGCCGCGATACGCAATTCCCCTCCGCCCCAGGATCGGCTCGATCTCCATGGCTGCACCGCCGCCGAGGCGGAAATCAAGACGGAGAATTTTCTGAGCCGATCCCGGCGCAATCGCCTGAAGACCGTCCTGGTCATAACCGGCAAAGGGCTCCACTCGCCGGAAGGCTCCGTGCTCAAGGACGTCATCGAGACCCGACTCAAGATCATGAAAAACGACGGGTTGATCCTCACCTATCTCTGGGAAAAAAAGAGCCTGGAGAAAAGCGGGGCGCTGCTCGTGTACCTGCCCTGAACTGCAACCCAAAGGACCCTTGCCATGCCCCTCCATCAAGTCACGGTTTTCAGCCCCTTTCCCTTTGTCATCGGCCAGAGGATTCACATCGCCGGGGGGCCGCGCGGCGGGGATTGGCAGGTGATCGGCCTGAGCGAGCGCAAGGTCCAGCTCAGATGCCCGGTTTCCGGACGGGAGGTGGAGTGGGACCGGTTCTGTTATCTTGCCGAAGCCCGCGAACAGGAATGGCCCCTGCCGCGCTGAGATTTTCAAGACCGCTGAGCCTTGACTTGCATGCAGCCCGGATTATATTCCCCCATAGTGCCCGACCGAACCTGCCCACAATATGCAACGAGGATAGCCCCATGGGAAACACGATAAAAACAAGCCTGCTTCTGATGGCCGGTTGAACCATGCCGCTCGACTCCTTTATCACAACCATCCTCTTCGACTACGGCGGCGTCCTGGCCGAAGAGGGCTTCACCCTGGGGCTTTCGGTCATAGCCAGAGAAAACGGCCTTGACCCGGCTCCTTTTTTCCATACTGCCACCGAGGTCATCTACGCCTGCGGCTATGTAACCGGCAAGAGCACCGAACAGGCCTACTGGCATCTACTCCGCAGCCAAACCGGTATCAGGGGCGAAGACCAGGCGCTGACCGAGACAATCCTCAGCCGCTTTACCCTGCGGCCCAGAATGCTTGCAGCGGTTCGCAGCCTCAGAAAACAGGGGCTGAACCCGGTCATTCTCAGCGACCAGACCGACTGGCTCGACCGCCTCAATGAGCGGCAGCCGTTTTTTCAAGAATTCAGCCAGGTCTTCAACAGCTACCATCTCGGAAAAACCAAACGCGAGCCCAGCCTGTTCACCGACATCCTCGCGGCCCTTAAGGTCGAGCCCCAGCAAGCCCTCTTTGTGGATGACAACCAGGGCCATATTGACCGCGCTGCTGCCCTTGGCCTGGAAACCCATCTGTTCCAAAGCGAGGAGCTGTTTTTCACCGACCTTGCCCGGCGAGGGCTTGCCTGAGCCCGCCGAAGATAGACCCGAGGACAAGAGGCCATGCTGGATCATAAAAAACTCGCCGTCATTCATATTGTCAAAAAGGAACTGGCGGTAAGTGAGCAGGAATACCGCGACACCATGGAAAAAGTGGCGGGAGTCCGCTCGGCCAAGGACTTGGACGAGACTGGTTTCCAACGGCTCATGCGCTATTTTGCCCGAAGCGGGCATTATCGCGCCCGGCCGGAAGGCATTACCTTCCGGCAGAGGATGTACATCAAGCATCTTCTGGCGGATCTTGCCTGGGACGCAACGCATTGCGCCAATTTTTTAAAAAAATACTACAAGACCGGAGAAATAGGGACGCTGTCCAAAAAAGAGGCCAGCAAGGTGATCGAGTCACTCAAACATATTCTGGCCGGACGATGAAAAATGGAAGGAAAGGAAAACGAACTATCCAACTTGGAGCCGAAAGGTGAAAAAAACCACGGAGCATAACTGTTCAGCAGTGCCGCAGATGCTAGGAAGAGGTCAGCGAAATGTGCTAGTGCACATGAGCTGGCCGATGACAGGTAAGCGAGCCTGCGAGACTCCGACGCAGATGCGGTGCTGCTGGACAGTTACAAGACAACAATGACAGCATTCAAGGATGAATGGGATCTGGGCATGGCCCTACAGATTCTGCACAGCGAAAACGTAGACAGCAAGCTCTGGGCCGAGGCGGTGAAATGGCTGTTTCTCTTTGGCCCCCCGGCAATCCGGGAGATGATCAGCCAGGCTTCAAACATGGCCACCGGCGAGTTTTTCCCAGAACTGTCACCCATCGGGTACACCGATCAGGGGGAGGCTCTGTACGACATCAAAAAACTTGCCGAGAGCCTAGGGATGAGCGAGGAAGAAGCTTTGGCCAAGATGGCGGAACTGGAAGCGGAACACGATATTCAGAGTCTTTATGACGGACCAGAGGCGCATAAAATCCAGTAAGCTCGAATCAGAGGAGAATCCCGCCCCGCCGCCTATCCCTTGCGAGAACCCGATCCAAGGACAGCATGCCCCCGCCCCGGAGCACAAGGGCCAGAGCAATCCCCAACACCAGGATATGATACTCATACCCCTCGCCCTGTTGCTGCCCGAACCAATTCATGAAAAAACCATGCTGGAGATGATTCATCTTCAGGCAGATGGCGATAGCCGTGCCGATGGCCAGGGCCCAGACCCTGGTAAAAAGGCCGAACACCAGCAACAGCGATCCGCACACCTCCGTGACCATTAAGAGAATAATAGCCCAGAAGGGAAAGCCCATGGCGGAAAACGCTGTGACCGTTGCCGCGTAACCAGGCCCCCCGAACCAGCCGAAAACCTTTTGCGCGCCATGGGGGAAGATCACCACCCCCAAAGCCAGACGGATCAAAAATTGAGCAGGGCTGCTATCTGTCGCTGCCAGGGTTTTCACCATCAGAAACCTCTCACAAAAACCAGTTACAAGTGTAAGACCCAGCTGCCTGCGGGACAATAATTCCCGCTCATGAGTCCAAGCAATGGCACAATTTTTTAATATATCAATTCAACAAAGGAATTTCCAGTTGAAAAACAATTGCCCGCCTCGACAAACAAGTAATTCCACAAGAATGGGCATGGCGTTTTATTTTTTTTTCAGGTAATAATTAACGATATTCTCAAGAGGCTCAAAAACGTAACGGACGACAGATACCGTCTGAGCTTCGCCGCCCCCTATTTTTCAGGTCGGCGGGTGCCCCTCGTTTTTTGACCGGGGATTTTTTTTATCGGCCAGCCCGTAGCTGTATTCCAAATGATGATGTGCAACACGAGGAGAGAACATTGAACGCCCGATTCCGTTATTACTTACTGCCCTTGGCCATGCTTCTTTTTCTTGTCGCCGGTTGCGGCTTAATGAAAGGGGCGACAGACACCCCGGAAAAATCTCCCGCAGGGGAGGGAACCAGAATCACCGCCGCAGAGCTAATCGAGCTTCTCTCCGACAACACCATTTCCATTAATGAATACGGCGGCGAAACCGCGAACATCGAAATGTACGGCAATGGTAAAATGTACGCGGTAAAAAGCATGACCGAGAAAAATGAAGGTGCATGGTCAACGGAAAATGATAAGCTCTGCCTCCAATTCAAGCGCTGGGGCTTTGGCGAGCAGGTCTGCTATACCGTGTTTCGCAAAGGCGAAGAGTATAACATGTACACGCCCACCGGCGTAAAATCGAGTTATTTCACCATAATAAAGGGCGTCAAACGGGGGTCGGCAGGTAAAAATGCGGCAAACACCCAGAAACAACCAAGTAAGAAGCCCACCACCTCTCCCGATGTGGTCGTGGAAGAACCGGCCGCGCCGCCGGTATCCTCCCCCAGAATCCAGGAAACAACCCAAACCTCCAGCGCGCAGGTGGCCAGCCAGGATCTGGGCATGATCTACCGCGGCATGAGCCAGAACTGTCCTGGCTGTAATCTCCAAGGTGCCAATCTGGCTGAAGCCAGTCTGCTGCGGGCCAACCTGGCCGGGGCAAACCTGAGCAACGCCAACATGGTCAAGGCCAACCTCAAATGGGCCAATCAATAGCGCCATCGGTCTGGACTTGAAAAAGGCCATCCGTTAAACAAACCCGCCGAATATTTCCCGGAGCCGAGCCTGACACAGGTTCGGCTCCGGCCGCATCACTTGCTCCGGCGCACCGCTCTGGTCATGGCGGGCCACTGCCGGGGAGCCAGGCAGAGGAAGGGATAGAGCAGCCAACGCATCTTGCCTAGGCGGGCAACAGTTATATCCTTGCACCGGCAACAATCGCAGGAGGCAGCAAGGTCTTTCTCCTCACCGAGCCACTGATGCTGATACAGCAAAAACACATGGGAATTGGCCTTGGCGCAGTCCTCGCACAGCCATTGAACGGTTCCGTTTATCTGCCACTTCTGCATGGAAAATTCTCTCTTTCTTAATCGTTTGCCATCATTTTCAAAGCAACACCAATACCACAACTATCGGTATCCTCTGTTTTTTCTTTAGCATTTCCGCAACACGGCACAACAATCTCCTTCCCACAAAACCCCCTCATCCTCTCTGTCTTGCAAACCGATACGAATTGCAAGGGGGCATGCTTCCGGCATCAATGCCACAAAGCCGCCAAGCGCGGCTGAAGGAGGGACCATGTACGAAACAGACCGGCTCAGGCTCCTTGCGGAGCTTCCCAACGAATGCTGCGAACTGAACCATGGCCCGGAAACCCTTCGGGAAGATTTCCCGGCAGTGGACTACATTGTCATGCCCTTTGGTTATCCCGAAACCGAAATCACCGAGGTCTCAGTTCGCGAAATGGTCATCCCGGTTTGCCGGGAATGCTCCGCCGCCTTAAGCGGCGAAGAATGGACTCTGCTCTACTGCTTTGAATGTTGCAGCTGCCAGTGGGTGGCCAGAGCGTTTTCCAAAAACCGCTACCGGCACCATATCCTTTGGCTTCGAGGCTGCCCAGATTGCGCCCAACAATTCGGGGGGCTGTATTTCAATGATCCCACGACCATGCTCGGACTCCCGGCTTTCTTAAGCCAACAGCCCGGAAGCATGGCCGCCTGACATCTCTGCCCGTTACAAGGGGCCGGTCAACCATCCTTGCCCAGATAGGTCCGCGCCCCCATGTAACACCCATCAAAATAGCCATTGCGCAGGGAGCTTTGTCGGATGGCGTCTCCCTTTTTCGGCGCATGAATGAATTTGCCGTCCCCGGTATAAATCCCAACATGGGACACTTCCGCGTTCCCGTTGGTGGCAAAAAACACCAGATCACCGGGCGCGAGATCTTCGCGGCGCACCGGGCTCCCTGCCTGGAACTGAGCTGCGGAATTACGCGGCAGATTGAGACCGTTAAGCTTGTAGATGGTCATGGCCAGGCCGCTGCAATCAAAGCCCGTCTCCGCCGACTCCCCGCCCCATTCATAAGGGATTCCTATAAACCCTTCCGCCGTGCTCACCAGCATCTTGCGCAAGGCCCCGTCCTGATAATGTCGGTACCGGGCTGCGGCAAATTCTCCCGGCGCAACCAAATAAAACGCCTCGATCACCCCGGCCTTTCGCAACTGCACGGCCCGCGCCTCCGCCTCTTTCCGCGACGAAAAATCCCCGAAGCGAACCTTGTACAACCCACTGGCATGGCGGTAATAATAGGCGTCGAGCCCTAAGGAATCAAGCTTTTGCATGAGACGGACCGCATTGTCCAATTCGACAAAGGCCCCGACCTGGATGGTATGCCCCAACAGGGCCAGTTTTTTTTCCGAGGCGGCCTTGGGCAAGGCGGCATCTCCCTGCCGGAGCCCACCACAGCCGGGAAGACTCCCAAGAACAACCAGCAGTAGAAGCCACCTGACCACTTCCCCCCTGCTCACGGCTGCACCTTCCCCCTGCCATAATCGGCCAGTGCAGAGACAAGCTCCTTTTGCACCGAATCGACCAGCTCCCGTGGCGCCAGAGCCCTTGCCCCACTCCCCCAAGAAAGAATCCAGCGCCTGACCTCATAGAGATGCCGGGCCGGAAAACTTAAGACCATGCTCCCGTCTTTTTTCCGGACCACGGTCTGCTGGGGGTGCCATTCTCGCTCCAAAACATACGGGGCATGCTCCCGAGAGAACCAGACCTCCACCATAACCTCGCGCTCCCCGCTGAAAATCCCGAACTGGGTTCCGCCATAGCGCGTATGATCAAAATCCTCGGGCACGGAAAACTTTTTTTCAAGGAGCAACGCCGTCTCAATCCTGGAGATGGCGAAGGTTACAATCGCCTCGCGCCGATGGCAATGGCCGATGAGGTACCACTCCCCCTGATACCGCACGAGATGATACGGATCAACCTGCCGCTCCGTACTCTCCTGCCCGCCGGGTTTGCGGTAGAAGATGGCCAGCGTCTGGTTTTTGCTCAAGCCCGCGGAGACCGCCTCCCACACCTCCGGCTCAAGCCGGGTTTGCCGCTCCGGGATCACCGAGAGCTTGTCTTCCACCCAGGCCGGATGATCGCTTTCATTTAAAGAAATAGCGGGCAGGGCGTAATTTTCCTCGGTGTAGTAATAGCCCCGCACCTTGGCGTCGTAGGCGATGGGCGCGTCACGCTGACTTTTCAGGTAGTCGATATCCCGCAGGATACTCTTGGGGCTCACCTCATATTCGGCGGCCATGGAGCTGCAGTTCGCCATGATCCCGCTGCGCATCCCCTCGCGGATCTTGCGGTCGATGAACAGCAGTCGTAAGAGTTGGGTTTTATCTTTTGCCATGTCTTTCCAAAAAAATTAGCGGGTAGGACACTATTTGTCCTACCCGCCATGATAATCTCAGTTCAGAAGAAAACACAACCCAACTTTTTGTTGAAATCGCAAAAAGCCGCGCTTACAAGGGTTGCCGCTTTGTAACCATTAAATTTTGTCTCACGGACATGTGGGGTTTTTCCCTTTTTACAAGTTCATCAATTTTTCATCTGGAGGAAAAAATGTCTTACAAAAATCATGGCTTCAAACACGGATTTCTCACCGCCCTCAACCGGTGTGTCGCAACCTCTTTCTTCACCACGCCGCAAGGGACAGGGCAAGGCGAAAAAAATGGCCCCGTCTTCGAACTGGCCCCCAGGATGCCGATAAACCTTGCCCAGGAAAGATATCTCGCCATCCCCACCTTTATCCGGCAAGGTAAAATTCTGGGTCTATAAAAACAGGGCCGAGACCATCCGGCATCCTCGTTTTGCCACGGACAGGGACGCAACCTTGTTGCTCCCCACCGGGCCTTGGCGTATACTATCGGAGTGGAGCCATTCATCTGCCCTGAAACTATAACACCAACGGTCAGCCCGAGCCTGCCATGATCAAGAAGGTCCCCCTCGAAGAGCTCCAGCCCGGCATGCATATCGAGCGTTTCGATGGCGGCTGGCTGGATCATCCCTTCATCTTCAACAGCAAACAGGTCAAGAGCCAAAAAGAGATAGAACGCCTCAAAGACTGGGGCATCACCCACGTCTACATCGAGGACGGCCAGAATCGGCCCTCCGCCCCAGCCAGGGTTGAAATAGAAAAGCCTCCGCCGGTGGCATTCGAACATATTATCACCCCGCAGGCCGCGCGGATTGACCGCGAACTTCGCCATATCCCAATCCGCCATGAGATTGTCCGGGCCCAAAAAGTACGACAGCGGGCCAGCCAGGCTGCGAAACACATTCTTGCCGACGTGCGAGCTGGGAAAAAAATCCAAACCCGAGAGGTCAAGGCGGCGGTGGATGAACTGGACAATTCCATCTGCCACAATAGAGACGCTCTCTTCCTGCTCATGCGGTTGCGCAAGAAGGATGAATACACCTTTGACCATTCGGTGAGCGTGGGCGTGCTGCTCCTTGCTTTCTGCCGATCCATGGGCTTTGACCAAGAGACCACCAGGACCATTGGCCTGGGCGGACTCTTACATGACGTGGGCAAGATGGCCGTGCCCCTGGCCATCCTCAATAAACCCAGCGCCCTCAACGATGAAGAGTTTAAAAAAATCCAGCAGCATGTCATTTATTGCAAGGAAATCCTGGCCACCACCCACAATATTCCCCTGCCTGCGGCCCAGATCGCCATGGAGCACCATGAGCGGTTCGACGGAACCGGCTACCCTTACGGCCTTGCCGCCGATGCCATCAGCCAGGGCGGGCAAATGGCCGCCATTACCGATGTCTTCGACGCCCTGACCTCGGACCGATGCTACCGCGACGGCATCGACCAGGTCGAAGTGCTGCGCAAGCTCTACGGCTGGAGTCACAGTCATTTCAACGAAGGCCTGGTACACCGCTTTATCCGGTGCATCGGCGTCTATCCGGCCGGCACCTTGGTGCAACTGGAAAGCGGCCTGCTCGGAGTGGTGGTGGAATCAACGGACAATCTGCTGCGCCCCGTGGTTCGCCTCATTTACGACACCAGACACGACTGGGCGATCAGAGAAAAGGATATCGACCTCTCCAAGCCCAATGGCAAGGGCGGTGAGGACCGGATCATCAGCTATGAATCCGCCAAACGCTGGCGGATCAACCCTCTCAAGGTTCTCGGCATCATCTGATTTGCCCAAGGCAATACCGACCTTCCCCCATCGCAGTTTACCGACTTCCCCCCATATATTTTTCAATCCGGCTCGGGTACAGTGCCAAAAAATTTAGGCCAAGCGCCATGGCATCAACAAAAAAAGGAAGCTCCCATGACCCATTGCAATTTTATAAAAGAGTGCATTTTTTTCGCCATGCGCGACGAGGGCAAGGAGATGCGCGAATATTTGGCAGGACTTTATTGCGCTGGGGATTTTAACGCTTGCGCCCGCTACAAAACGGCGCTGGATGTGGGGCAGGAATTGGTGCCGGACGATCTGTTCCCAAACGAAAATGATTTTCTCAGCCTGTTTTCCTGGTCCAAAAACTCGGTCAACAAGCGCTGCGGCACTGCCCACCCTGGCTGGCAGCCAGCTTCGGCGCCAAAAAAGACTGCAGCATCATACGATCATCTTCCTCCAACCCGTCAAACTCGCAGCCAACACTGACATTGCTCACCATCGGGTGGTCCAACACCCAGCGCACCGTGAGCGGCATGGCTCTGTCGCAGAAAACCTCCTCCCCCTTGCTGAGCCGGGCAAGAACGAG
>JAPLJH010000054.1 GCA_026388695.1 Deltaproteobacteria bacterium
GGCTGACCTTTTTCCTGCACAGCAACCGTTCCCTCCCCGCACGCCCTTCAATAAGGAAACACCGCACCATGACCACCTTTGCTGACCTTGGCATCCGTCCCGACATCATCTCCGGCCTCGAAGCCCTTGGCTTTACTTCGCCAACCCCAGTCCAGGAGCAGATCATCCCGATCCTCCTCAAAAAACCGGTGGATATTGTCGGCCTGGCCCAAACCGGCACCGGCAAGACCGCAGCCTTCGGCATCCCCCTGGTGCAGCTCTGCGACCCGGACAGCCGCAAGACCCAGGCCCTGGTGCTCTGCCCGACTCGCGAACTCTGCATGCAGGTGGCCCGCGATCTCAATGCCTTTGCCAAAAATCTCCCCGCCATCCGGGTGTGTGCCGTCTACGGCGGGGCCAGCATCGACAACCAAATCCGTTCCCTGCGCCAGGGCGCCCCGATCATCGTGGCCACCCCCGGCCGTTTGCACGATCTGATGCGCCGCCAGGTGATCGATCTTTCCGCCATCCGCTCGGTGGTGCTGGACGAAGCCGACGAGATGCTGCAAATGGGCTTTCAGGACGAGCTGAACGCCATCCTTGCCCAGACCCCGGCTGACAAACACACCCTGTTGTTTTCCGCCACCATGCCGCAAAGCGTGGCCTCCATCTCCCGGAAATACATGAAAAACCCGCTGGAGATCACGGTGGGCACCCGCAATGCCGGGTCGGAAAACATCCAACACGTCTACTACATGGTCCACGCCAAGGACCGCTACCTGGCCCTACGCCGCCTGGTGGACATGAACCCGGATATGTACGCCATCATCTTCTGCCGTACCCGCCAGGAGGTCAACGATGTCGCAGACAAGCTCGGCAAGGACGGCTACAGCGCCGACCCCCTGCACGGCGAACTTTCCCAGAGCCAGCGCGATTACGTGATGCAGCGTTTCCGCAGCAAGTCGGTACAGCTGCTGGTGGCCACCGATGTTGCGGCCCGCGGCCTTGACGTCACCGACCTGACCCATGTGATCAACTACAACCTGCCCGACGACAGCGCCAACTACACCCACCGCAGCGGCCGCACCGGCCGGGCGGGCAAAACCGGGATCTCCATCTCCATCATCCATATGCGCGAACAGTTCCGCATCAAGGAGATCGAGGGCAAGATGAAACGGCAGTTCGAACTGGGCAAGGTTCCCTCAGGCCACGAGGTCTGCAAGAAACAGCTGCTCCACAAGATCGAGACCATCAAAAACGTCGAGGTCAACCACGCACAGCTGGCCCCCTTCATGGAGGCGATTACCGAGGCCCTGGCCGATCTCGACCGCGACGAACTGATCCTCCGTTTTGTTTCCCAGGAGTTTGCCTCCGTTTTGACCCATTACCAGAATGCCCCGGACATCAACGTCACGGAGAAGGGCCGCGGCCAGAGCACCGATTACCAGCGCCCGGACAGCCGGTTTTCTCGCCAGGAACGCCCGGAGAGCAGATTCTCCCGGCAGGACGACCGCGAGCGCGTGAATTTCAGCCGGTTCTACCTCAATATCGGCGAGAAAGACGGCATCTCTCCGGCGCGGCTCATCGGCCAGATCAATGACGCCAGCGGCTCCGCCTCCATCAAGGTCGGCCGCATCGAGATCCTGGACCACACCGCCATGCTGGAAGCAGACAGCCAATTTGCCCAAAAAGTCCTCGAGGCGTTTCAAGGCCTCAAGATCAATGGCCGAGACGTTGAGGTGAAGACCATGGACGCCCCCAAGGGCCGCCCGGCAAAACCGGCGTATCCGGGGCGTAGCGGCGCGAAACCGTACAAGTCCTCCGGCTCGTATAAGCCCTCGAGCTCCGGCAAACCATATCCCTCGGCAAGGCCCTCAAGCTCGGCAAGACCTTCCACCTCGGCCAAACCATATTCTTCAAGCAAGCCCTCCACTCCGGGCAAGCCATACCCCTCGGCCAGGCCCTCAAGCTCGACCAGACCGTCAGCCCCGGCCAGACCGCCATCCGCTGGCGTTCCCAGACGAGGAAAGAAAAAACCTTACTCCGAATAAGCTGATGCGCTTGGTTCGCCCGTTCCCCTTCCAGGTGCGGGCGAAGTAACACCCCATCGAACACGACTGTTCTCCGCCGGAAAGATATTTTCGGCGGAGAACAACCTTGTCACAATATCCTGACCCTATTCTAACAATCCCGTGCTATTCTGTTGCTGTTGGCCCGATCAACTCCAACCGCAACGGGGATTGTCATGCATCGTAAACGCCTTATCTGGCAGCTGTACCCAAGCCAGCTTCTCATCACCATCATCGCCCTTCTGATTGCCGCCGGATACGGGGCATATTCCCTCCGCGCCTTTCAGCTGGCCCAAATTTCCGCTGGCCTTGAGGCGCGAGCCCGACTAACCCAGGAACACGTCCTTACGCTGCTGACCAGAAATAACCTAAACGCGCTTCAGGCCTTCTGCACCACCGCCGGGAAAAATTCAGGAACCCGGCTGACCGTTATTGCCGCCGATGGCAAGGTTCTGGCCGATTCCGATGAAGACCCGGGCCGGATGGAAAACCACTCCGACCGACCGGAGATCATTGCCGCCCTTGCCGGTCGACCCGCACCTTCTCTACGCTTCAGCCACACCCTCCAAGAAAACATGATGTATGTGGCGATTCCCTTGGTGCAAAATGGGAAAACCACAGGGGTGCTCCGAACCGCGATCCCGATCACCTTCATCGACCACGCGCTCCGGGCGATCTTTTTAAAAATTGTCTGGGGCTGCCTGATTGTCGCCCTACTCGTTGCCCTGGTCGCCTGGTTCATCTCGCAACGCATCACCAAACCCTTGGAAGAGATGCGCTTGGGCGCCGAACGTTTTGCCAACGGCGCTTTCACCAACAAGCTGCGGGAAGAAGGAGCCGAAGAGGTGGCCAGCCTGGCCAAGGCCATGAATGCCATGGCCGATCAGCTCGACGGCCGGATCAAAACCATTGCCCGGCAACACAGCCAGCTGCAAGCGATCTTCTCCAGCATGGTTGAGGGGGTGATCACGGTGGACACCGAGGAGCGCATCCTTGATATCAACCAGGCCGGCGCCAGGCTGTTGAACATCGCCCCAAAGAAGCTCCGGGGGAAAAACGCCCTGGTGGCAGTGCGCAACTTGGCCCTACAACGCTTTATCAGCCAGGCTCTAGCCTCTGCCAAGCCCATCGAAGGGGAGATCGACCTCACCGACCGGGAGGGGCAGGAAAAATACTTCTACGCCCACGGCACCCGGTTCCAAGATGCCTCGGACATGACCAGCGGGGCAATCATCGTCATCAACGACGTCACCAACCTCCGCAGGCTGGAAAACATGCGCCGCGACTTTGTGGCCAATGTGTCCCACGAGCTGAAAACCCCGATAACCTCCATCGAAGGCTTTGCCGAAACCCTGCTGGACGGGGCGCTGGAAAGCCCAGAGGATGCCCGGAGGTTTGTGGAGATCATCGCCAAACAGTCAAAACGGCTGCACGCCATCATCGAGGATCTCCTGGCCCTGTCCCGGTTGGAACAGGAAAACGAGCAGACCGAGCTGGCGCTGACGGAAGAAAAGATCATCAACCCGCTGCGCCGGGCCATTGAGACCTGCGGACTCAAGGCGGACGAGAAAAAAATCAGCATCGAACTGGCTGCCGACGATGATCTCACCGCCAGCCTCAACAGCCCCCTGATTGAACAGGCGATCACCAACCTCATCGTCAATGCCATCAAGTACAGCGACGAGGGCGGCAGGCTACTGGTGCGCGCAGAACAGCGGGACGAAGAAACAATCGCCATCGAGGTCCAGGATTTCGGAACCGGGGTTGCAGCCCAGCACCTGCCGCGCCTGTTCGAGCGCTTCTACCGCAGCGATGCGGCCCGCAACCGCAAACTTGGCGGCACCGGCCTGGGACTGGCCATCGTCAAACACATTGTCCAAGCGCATGGCGGCGAGGTGGGTGTCCAAAGCGAACTCGGCAAGGGCACCACCTTCACCATCCTGTTCCATACGGAGAAACACCATGAAAACACCAATGAAACATAACAACCCCTCAACATTGACCACCGCCCTGGAAAAGGCGGCCAAACATATCTGCACGGCAAGAAGCGGGTTGTGCCCCCATGTGGTCGAACACTACCCCTGCCCCAGCGACTGCACCCTGGACACCACCGCCTGGGAATGCTGGATGCGGTTCTTCCTCGATCAGGCCAGCCATTCCCGCCCCCAGGGAAACACCAGCTAGCAATCTCGCCCCACCCGTTTCCCCAAGAACCCACGATTACACGGCATATTCTGAAAAAATCCGCCATCCGTTCTGCTTTGAAAACCGCCGCTTATTATTGCTAGATCCCCTCCGGTTATTCCTGCGCAACCGTCTTGATACGTTCTTGATGCCTTTCCGTTGCCTTTTGACCCCGCCTTGACAACGATTACACTATAATAACCGCAACAAGAGGCACACCGCCCCGTGCGGACTATTTCGGAACACCATAAGGAGGAAAAACACCTACCATGACTCTTCCAAACGACCTGCTCCAATTTTTCGGGTTGCTTGCCGCTGTGCTGCTGCTGGCCCACCCCCTGGGCACCTTCATGGCCCGGGTGTACAACGGCGAACGTACCTTTCTTTCCCCGGTCCTCGCCCCTTGCGAAAGCCTGTTCTACCGCATCTGCGGGGTGGACCGAAACGACGAGATGGGCTGGCAACGTTACGCCCTGGCCATGCTACTCTTCAACCTGGTGCTCTTCCTGACCCTGATGGGCATGCTGCTGGCCCAGCCCGCCCTGCCCTTCAATCCCCAGGGGCTGCCGGGCCTCTCCTGGCCCTTGGCGCTCAACACCGCGATCAGCTTTATCACCAATACCAACTGGCAAAACTATTCGGGCGAGTCCACCCTCAGCTACTTTACCCAGGTTGTGGGGCTCACGGTGCACAACTTTGTCTCCGCCGCCAGCGGCATGGCCATCGTCATCGCCCTGATCCGCGGCTTTGTCCGGCGCACCACCGACACCATCGGCAACTTCTGGGTGGACCTGACCCGCTCCGTTCTTTACATCCTGCTGCCGTTGTCGCTAATTGGCGCTGTTTTCCTAGTCTCCCAGGGAGCGATCCAGAACTTCAGCGGCTACAAGACGGCAGCGCTTACCCAGCCGATCGGCTACGACAAGCCGAAGCTGGACGAACAGGGCACCCCCATGCTGGACCGGGCAGGCAAACCGCTCACCGAAAACGTGACCGCCAAAGAGGTCTCCATCCCCATGGGACCGGTGGCCTCCCAGGAGGCGATCAAGGAGCTGGGCACCAACGGCGGCGGCTTTTTCAACGCCAACTCGGCCCATCCCTTTGAGAACCCCACCCCGCTCTCCAACTTCATGCAGGTTCTGTTCATCCTGTTGATCCCCGCCGCCCTAACCCGCACCTTCGGGGTAATGGTGGGCAACCCCAGACAGGGGCGGGCATTGCTCGGGGTGATGCTCTTCCTGTTTATTGTCGCCTTGGGTGTGCTCCACTGGAGTGAGTTGGCCTCCACCCCCATGCTGCACCAGCTCGGGCTCATGGGGGGAAACCTGGAGGGAAAGGAACTCCGCTTCGGTCTGGCAGGCACCGACATATTCACGGTGGCCACCACCGGCACCTCGTGCGGCGCGGTGACCGCCATGCACGACTCCCTCACCCCGCTGGGCGGGCTGGTGCCGCTCTCTCTGATTCTGCTGGGTGAAATCGTCTTCGGCGGGGTGGGCTCCGGCCTCTACACCATGCTGGCCTTTGCCATCATCGCCGTTTTTGTCTCCGGCCTGATGATCGGCCGCACCCCCGAATACCTGGGCAAGAAGATCGAGGTGCGGGAGATGTGGATGTCCATCGTCATCATCCTCGTGGCCGGGGTGATGGTGCTGATCCTCTCCGGGTTGGCCATGGTCACCCCCTCCGCCGTGGCCTCCATGGCCAACCCCGGGGCACACGGCCTCTCCGAGGTGTTCTATGCCTTCGCCTCCATGGCCAACAACAACGGCAGCGCCTTTGCCGGACTTACCGGCAACACCAACTTCTATAATCTCCTTGGTGCGCTGGCCATGCTGATCGGTCGCTACGTTCCTGCCGTGGCCGTGCTGGCCATGGCAGGCGGACTGGCCGGGAAGAAGTATGTTCCTCCCAGCCTGGGCACCCTGCCCACCGATAAGTTCCCCTTTGCCTTCTGGCTGACCCTGGTCATCCTCATCGTCGGCGCCCTGACCTTTTTCCCGGCCCTGGCTCTCGGGCCGATTGTTGAACATCTTTCCATGACGGGAGTGAACTAAACCATGTCCAAACATCTTCCTGAACAAAAGTCGGTCTTTGATCCGGCACTGCTGCGCGCCGCGTTCATCGAATCCGTCAAGAAACTCGATCCGCGCCTGCTGTGGCGCAACCCGGTAATGCTCTGTGTGGAGATAGCCAGCGTCATCACGGTGATCACCTTCATCATGTCCCTCACCGGTACTGGCCGCGAACCGGCCTGGTTCACCGGCCAGGTCTCGGTCTGGCTCTGGCTGACCGTGCTCTTCGCCACCTTTGCCGAGGCGCTGGCCGAAGGACGGGGCAAAGCCAGAGCCGCAAGCTTGCGCAAGTCGCGCACCGACGTAATGGCCAGACAATTGCCCAGCGCCGACCCTGCCGCTCAGACCACCGAGGTCGGCGCCACCCAGCTCCGCAAGGGGGACCATATCCTGGTGGAAACCAACGAGACCATCGCCGGCGACGGCGAGATCGTGCACGGCGCTGCCCTGGTCAACGAATCGGCGGTGACCGGCGAGTCCGCCCCGGTGGTGCGCGAGTCCGGCGGCGACCGCAGCGCCGTGACCGGCGGCACCACCGTGGTCTCCGGCAGCGTGGTGGTGCGGATCACCGCCGATCCCGGCGAGACCTTTCTGGACCGGATGATCTCCCTGATCGAAGGCGCCAAACGGCGCAAAACCCCCAACGAGGTGGCCCTGGAGGTGCTGCTCATCGCCCTTACCCTGGTCTTCCTCCTGGTCTGCGCCAACATCAGTCCCCTTTCCATCTATAGTGTCGCGGCCACCGGCCTTGGTCACCCGGTATCGCTTACCGTGCTGGTGGCCCTGTTCGTTTGTCTTGCACCCACCACCATCGCCGCGCTCTTGCCTGCCATCGGCATCGCCGGCATGGACCGGTTGTGTCAGAAGAATGTCATCGCCCTCTCCGGCCGGGCCATCGAAGCGGCGGGCGATGTTAACATCCTGCTCCTGGACAAGACCGGCACCATCACCCACGGCAACCGGGAGGCGGTGGAGCTCATCCCGGTGGGTAATCACACCGAGCGCGAGCTAGCCGAGGCAGCCCTGATGGCCTCCCTGGCCGACGAGACCCCGGAGGGCCGCAGCATCGTGACTCTGGCCCGACAACGGTTTAAACTTGACCAGCAGGTTATGCCCGGTGACGGTGAGCCGGTGGAGTTCAGCGCCGGAACCCGCCTCTCCGGCCTCAACACGGCAGGAAGGCAGTACCGCAAGGGCGCTGCCGATTCCCTGGTCGCCTTTGTCCGGGTTCTGAATGGAGAAGCCATCCCCGCCGATCTGGACCAGGTGGTCGATCGCGTCGCCCGGGCCGGCGCCACTCCGCTGGTAGTCTGTTGCGACACCGAGATCTTCGGGGTGGTCAACCTCAAGGACATCGTCAAAACCGGCATCCAGGAGCGCTTCTGCCAGCTGCGGGCCATGGGGCTCAGATCGGTGATGATCACCGGCGACAATCCGCTCACCGCCGCGGCCATCGCCGCCGAGGCCCAGGTGGACGACTTCCTGGCCCAAGCCACGCCGGAGGACAAGCTGCGCTTGATCAAGGAGAGTCAGGATGCGGGCTTCATGGTGGCCATGACCGGCGACGGCACCAACGACGCCCCGGCCCTGGCCCAAGCCGACGTGGCCGTGGCCATG
>JAPLJH010000061.1 GCA_026388695.1 Deltaproteobacteria bacterium
AGCCTTGCTGATACCGCCAGCCTTTGCCATGCTCTCGACTAATTCACTCTTATTCATTCCTCTCCTTCCTCCTCGTGAATTTAGAGATTCTCTGCCTTCTACAAGCACCGTAATACAGTTGCCTTAGGGGCGATTTAAACTGATGTGAAGTGATTGTCAAACAAAAAAAACCGTCTGTCAAACAAAAAATGTGATGAAATAAGAAAAAAATGACATATCGATGCATTTTTTTCTAACTGAGATACGGTAACGAATCCCCCCCTGTCAGTCCAATCTGCCTTGCGGATCAAGCACAACCCCACGCAAACCAAAGGACATAAAGATATCCTTAATGTCCGAAAATACAAGTTTTTTTTGCAGTTCACACAAGTCTTTTTGCAGCACAGCAATGGTTGCATTTTCTTCGGAAAGGCGCACCCGCACTCCCTTAAACCCTTTTTTTTGCAACAACATCTCACACTCGGACACCAGTAAAATTTTTTCCCTGGTGATGGGTTCCCGTGGCGCTATTCTGGTGGCCAAACACGAGGAGGCATAGGCATCCCAAGTTAACAGGGAGAATTCCCGACTGAGTAACCGGATTTCTTTTTTGAAAAAACCGACATCAGCCAAGGGCGTTTGCACGTTCAATTCGGAAACGGCCAGTAACCCTGGCCGATCTTGCCCGAGATCGTCACGGTTGGTGCCATCGAACAGCACTGCGCCTTTGATGAAAAAAGGATCGGCTAAAAATGTTTGATAGATTTTTTTCTTGCAGTGATAACAACGGTCGGCACCATTGGCCACGAACTTATGCCAACTGAACGGCTTGATTTCGATGGAATGAAGAAAACAACCGCACTCCTGAGCAGTGCGGTCAACCCGCTCTGCCTCCAAGGGCGGCAGAAGCTCAGACCTGGCATGGAAGGCATGGACCGACGAGGGGCCCAGGGTCGCGCAGGCCGTATACAGAAGAAAGGAGCTGTCCACCCCGCCGGAAAAGGCAATGGCGACCTCCCTGTGCCGTGAAAATACTTGCTGCAGCTGCCGATATTTCCTGGATAAAGAAGTATCCACCCTGGCGGTGCTACTCTGACGGCAAAGTCTGGATGGGCTTTTCCAGAAAAAACTTTCTCGCGGTTATCCAACTCTTGAGGGTCTCAGCAATCTCCCGCGCCCGAACCACACTGGAAAGAGGTGCCGTGGGCACCATCTTGCCATTCACCTCGATCTGGCCGCTTTTGAGCTGTGCATAGCTGACCTCGCCATAGTTACGCGCCACGCCATGGGAGTAATCGTAGGAATAATCAACAATCTGGGTAAAGATCTCGGCATCGGAAACCCCGGTATAGGCAGCCATCTCCTCATTCAGAATGGGAATTGGCACCCCGATTCCCACGGCCAGGGAGCTCCCGTAGCCCTGCATGCTCACGCCCTTAAGCCAACGGGCAGACATCTGCTTCATATCCCCCTGCACCATCAAGGTGCCAGCCGCCCTTCTCGTGGTGCCGTTTTCCGAACGCAGGGCTTTCGGGTTATGCTGACTGCCGTGCCAGGTCACATACCCGACTCCGCCTCCGAGAAAAATCCTCGTGCCCAAACCAATGGTCCTATAAAATGGGTCGTTCAGCAGAGGGCTCAACTCGCCGGCGCTGCAAAAAGTCGCATTTCTCACCTGTGGCTTCAGGGTGCCCATGTAACAATAGACGGTACGATCGGAAAGATTGATGGCACAATTATAATTTTGGTAGCAGTTGCGGGGATTCACCAGAAGCGCGTAGGGCAGATCGGCAAGAGTCACCTCTTTTTCCATGTTTTTATTGGGATAGCAGTCGGTTCCGTAGCCAACAGCCTTGAGCAGCACCTTTTTCCCGGCCACCAAATCTTCAAGCACATGTCCGCCGCCATAGAGAAATTCCCCTGGAAAAACCTTGTTTAAGGGATCATCCTCAGTGGGCTCCGTCGCGCCGAGGTAGACATCAACCGCCGCGAGTCCGGCATAGGCGGGGACATTGTTCAGCCACACCTTGAGCGCCTTGGTGGTGGGGTTGGAGTGGCCGAAATTGATAAACGCCCCGGAAGAACACATGGGCGAGAAAGTGCCAGTGGTGACCACATCCACCTTTCTGGCCGCATCAACCGGGCCATGTTTTTTCACAATGCCGACCATCTCTTCGGCGGTGACCACTACAGCCTGGCCCGCCTTGATTTTAGCATTGATTTCTTCGTATGTTTTCTGGACCTTAAACTCGCTCATGTAACCCACTCCTTCCCGAGAATAATCACGCCATACCAGCGGTTAATCCACCACCGAGACAACTTTGTGGCCAGCATCTTCCAGGGCCTCGATTGCTTTGTCCAACTCACCCTTCTCCAACCTGAAACAATACAATTTCCGCCGAGAAGAATGGCTTTCCGTTGCCACGCTGATTATCTCACACCCGTGTGCTTTAATAATTCTGGTGACATCCTCGACCCCACCGACCTTGCCGACCAAAACATCCAACCTTGACGAGGCCCGTAACAGACCCATCATGTTGATAAAGGCCGAGAGCAGATCAATGGCGGTAATGATCCCCACCAGTTTCTTTTTATCAAGAACCGGCAACCCGCCGATCTTGTAATCATGGATAAGACAAGCAGCTTTTTCAATGCTGGCATTGATGTTCACGGTAATGGGGTTGAGCACCATCACCTCGTGCACATGGATATCCTTCTCCTGCGCAGGAAACGAATACTGCCGCAAATCGCTCTCCGTTATGAAGCCGACCAGCTGCTCATCCTCCACCACCGGCAAATGGCGGATGGAATGTTTTTTCATCAACGCCCCCGCCTCTTGCAGCAAAGCATCTTTGCCGATGATGATCAGGTCTTTTTGCATGCAGTTTTTTACTTTCATGATCCATCCGACCGGGGAAGCGATTACACATTTTTTCTCTTTCTGGCTGACACACCAAGGCATTACCACGACCACAAAGCCCTGAATATCTCATTAAATCGTTTATACATTATCCACCAGGAGAAGCAAACAGTTAATCCCCCTGGCTGGCGACTTTCCCTGAAGAAACAGCCCCTGGCGGAAAGACAGAACTTTTCCCTTTTATTTTTCAGTGGATACGATTAATAAAGTCACTGTGCCCAAGGGAAATTGCCTGAAATCACAAAAGTCTTGGCCCCGGAATAGGGCATACACCAAATACGTTACAGAAACACAGCCCTCAAAACCCAGCAATCTCACGATGAAAAACAAAAAAGACCTCACCCTTGTCGATGTCCGGCAGCAGATCGACGCCATAGACAGCCAGTTTTTGGAGCTTCTCAAAAAACGCCTGCTCTGCGCCAAAAAAATCGGCGAACTCAAGAACCAGAACAACAAGGCGAAATGGGACCCGTTGCGGGAACGACAAATCTTCGAACGCCTGCTCGCAGAAAACAACGGCGCCTTTCCCGAGCAACCCCTTTTGAGTATCTTCCACGAGATCATCACCACCTGCCGCCTCTCGCAAAAAAATGTGGAAGTCGCCTACCTTGGTCCGGAAGCAACCTTTTCCCATCTGGCCGGGGTGAAATACTTCGGGCACTCCGCCAAGTATCTCCCCCTGGAAACCATCGAGGACATCTTTGACGAGGTTGAGCGAGGCAGAACCCAATACGGCATCGTGCCAGTGGAAAACTCCATCGAAGGCGCAGTCACCTCGACCCTGGACTCCTTCATCAAATACAATGTTAAGATTTGCGGGGAATTGAATCTGGGGATCATCCACAACCTGGTCAACAAATCCGGCAATATGGATGACATCAAGTTGGTGGTTTCCCATCCGCAGCCCATTGCCCAGTGCCGGCAATGGCTGAAAAAACATCTTCCCAACGTCACGGTTCAGGATGTTTTCAGTACCAGCGTCGCCGCGAAAATGGCGGCGGAAGACCCCACCGTGGCGGCCATTGCCAGCTCACTGGCCATCACCACCTACCAGTTGCAGACGGTGGTCAAGGGAATCGAGGATTACCGGGGCAACACCACCCGCTTCCTGCTCATCGGCAAGGAGTCGCCCTCCAGAAGCGGCAAGGACAAGACCTCTCTCTTAGTCAGCCTTTTGGACCGGCCCGGCGCCTTAAACGACGCCCTGAGCATCCTGGCCCAACGCTCCATCAACCTGACCCGGATTGAATCGCGTCCGATCAAGGACGAACCCGGCCGCTACCTTTTCTTCATCGACCTGCTTGGCCATCTGGAGGATGAGATTGTCAGGGACGGATGTGAACGGCTGAAAGAAATCTGCTCGTATTTCGAGTGGCTGGGATCCTATCCCCGGTTGGGAGAGTAACGCAGGTCAAAGAACAAAAGCGGAACCTCTCACCCCCTGCTCCATACCCTTTTTTTAGCCGCCTATCCGTGACATCTGTCCATGGCAGCTCCCCAGTCCGTCCGGCGAAATAGTATGCCCTTTCGGCTTATTAAGAATAGTCGCGACCATAAGCTCCCTGATCTCTGCATCGGTTGCCCCGTTGCGCAGCCTTACCTTGAGATCGGTTTCCTGATCGGATAAAAGGCAGGACCGCAATCTGCCTTCTGAGGTGAGCCGCAACCGGTTGCACCGATCGCAGAAATGATGACTGATGGGGCTGATAAAACCGACACTGCCGAGCGCCCCAGAAAACCGGTAAATACGGGCAGGCCCGTCCATATATTTCGCCGGTACCGGCTCAAGTGACCCCAACGGTTTGATGAGTTCCATGATTTCCTGGGAGCTGATGTATTTCCCTTTGTCCCAGAGGGTTGAAGCGCCAATGGGCATGAACTCGATAAAACGGATTTGTAGCGGCTCCGTAAGGGTCAGTCGGGCAAAGTCGATGAACTCGTCGTCGTTTACCCCTTTCAGGGCAACGACATTCAGTTTGATTGGGAAAAAGCCAAGCTCCCTGGCCTTGCTGATCCCGGCCCAGACCCTGGCAAAGGCGTCAACCCCGGTGATCTGCTGAAAACGCTCCGGACGCAGGGTGTCGAGACTGATATTCAGCTTGCTGATCCCGGCCTTTTGCAAGGCCTCGGCATAATCGGCCAGCAAAACGCCGTTGGTGGTAAGACGGATGTCCGTGAGACCGGGAATTTCGGCCAACGCCTTGACAAAGGAGAGCACATCCCGCCGCACCAAGGGTTCGCCGCCGGTCAACCGGACCTTTTCAATGCCAAGGGAAACGGCAATACGCACTACCCGGAGAATCTCCTCGTAGCTGAGCAGTTCCTCGCTTGTCAACTTGACCTGCCCTTCCTGCGGCGAGCAGTACTGGCAGCGGAGATTACAATGGTCCGTGAGGGATATCCGCAGATAGCTGATGGAACGGGCAAACATGTCTGTCAGACGCCCGCCCTTGGTTTGCCCGGCGAGAACCGATTCAGACGGAATGACTGCCGGTTGCGTTCCCGCATCTCGTTTGTGATTGTTTTCCATGCTCATCATCTGTGTATTTTTAAAAGTGCCAACGGGGAAACCCATCTTGGATCGAGGCCCACCCGGCTGTCCGGATGAAATCGTCCGCCCCGCCTGCATCAATCTTTGATTTTTTCCGGCTTTCCTGCTACATAATGAGGAACGTAAGACTACGATGACTGGAAGCATTCGTCAATCGTCATTTATACACACCCCCTCTTAAACTTTACCCTGGGAAAAACCGTTCATGCTCATCCTCGGCATTGAAAGCTCCTGCGATGAAACCGCCGCTGCGGTTCTACGCGACGGCAACACCCTGCTGAGCAATGTCATCAACTCCCAAATTGCGGTGCACAGCCCATACGGTGGCGTGGTTCCCGAGCTTGCCTCCAGGAAGCACTTAGAAAACATCTATCCGGTGGTGGAGACGGCTCTTAGGCAAGCAGGGATCACCCTGGACGATCTTGACGGCCTGGCCGTCACCCAGGGGCCTGGGCTTGTCGGCTCGCTGCTCATCGGCCTTTCCTTTGCCAAGGCCATTTCGGCGGTGAAGGGCATCCCCTATGTGGGGGTGGATCATATTGTCGGGCATCTCCTCTCCCCTTTTCTGGAAAAAGAGCAGCCGAAATTCCCCTACATCGCCCTGGTTGCTTCCGGGGGGCATTCCAGCATCTTTCTGGTCCAAGACCACACCACCATTCAACCCTTGGGCAGAACCCGTGATGATGCCGCCGGCGAGGCCTTTGACAAGGTAGGCAAGATTCTTGGCCTTGAATACCCAGGCGGGCCGGTGATCAGCCGCTTGGCCGAGCAAGGAAACCCTGCGGCGATCCCCTTCCCCCGCGCTTGGCTTGGACCGGACAGTCTCGATTTCAGCTTCAGCGGCCTAAAAACCTCAGTTGCCAACTATGTCCACCAACGCCAACAAAAAAACGAGCCATTCGATATCCCCGATGTCTGCGCGTCTTTTCAGGAGGCGGTGGTGGAGGTGCTGTGCACAAAGGTGCTCAAGGCCGCGCAGATGCACGGGATAGCCACCGTTGCCCTGGCCGGAGGAGTGGCAGCCAATTCCCGATTGCGCGTTGCCCTCCAGACCCTTGGCGCGGAGCGGGGCATCAAGATCTTCATGCCCTCCTTTGAACTGTGTACGGATAATGCAGCGATGATCGCCCTGGCAGGCTTTTATCATTTTGGCCAAAAAGCCACGACCTCATTTGACACCGATGCCTATTCACGCTCGCCAATCCTGCATCCGAGGGCTGTTCTCGGTGGAAGCCCACCAACTCCGCCCGAAATCCGCGTCGGCCCATGAAACCTAACCGCGCCGCAAAATACTATTACCTGAAATTTCTCCGCTTGCAGGGAGACCCGCATTCCCTGGCCCTGGGTGTGGCCATCGGTCTTTTTGTCGGCATTACCCCGACCATTCCTCTGCACAGCGCACTCATCGTCGCCCTTGCCTGGCCCCTGCGGGGCAACATCCTTGCCGCCCTGATCGCAGCCACGGCAATCAGCAATCCCCTCACTTGGCTGCCGCAGTACTATTTCTCCTGGAAGATAGGAAACTGGTTGCTTCCCGGACATCTCTCCTGGACTCGAATACATACCCTGCTGGGCCTGCTTACCTCTGGCGCAGGCTACAAACAATGTCTTGCCCCGCTAAAACACCTGGGCCTTGAGGCTGTTGGGGTCATGCTCGTCGGCGGGGTCCTGCTGGCAATCCCGATTACCTGCGCCGGATATATCCTTTCCTTCAAATTTTTCAGTGCTCTCCGCAAAAAGAGACTGGAAAAACATATTCTTACCTGAGACCCCATGGCCAATTATCTTCCCATAAAAAAAATCCTGACCGAGCACCAGCTGGCCCCCAGTAAAAAACTGGGGCAAAACTTCCTCGTCCACCGCCAGACAGCAGAACGCATTGTCGAACTATCGGGGGTTACCCCGGAGGATTCTGTTCTGGAACTCGGGGTGGGATTTGGTTCCCTGACCCTGCCCCTGGCCGAACGGGTCAGGCAGGTCATCGGCCTGGAGCTTGATGCCGGGATCATTGCCTACCACCAGGAACACCAATCTCTGCCCGCCAACGTCACCCTCATCCACCAGGATCTTCTCAAGGCCGACTTTGGCGAACTTGCAGCCCAGAGCAATGGCCCGCTGAAAATCCTAGCCAACCTCCCCTACTCCATCTCCAACCTGCTTCTTTTCAAACTCATCGAGAATCACGCATCGCTGGACCGGGCCGTACTCATGCTGCAAAAGGAGGTGGGCCAGCGTCTCACCGCCTCGGTGGGTTCAAAAGAATACGGGGTGCTCTCCGTCCTGCTTGCCGGCTGCGCCTCGGTGAAAACCATCATGCAAGTAGGGCCGGACCAATTTCACCCGCGACCCAAGGTTGATTCCGTGGTGGTGCGGATCACCTTCCGCCCTGTTCCTGAAAGGGTGGCGCAGCTCCCTCCCCATGACCGGAAATTGCTCCGCCGCATCGTCAATGCCGCCTTTGGCCAACGACGAAAAACCCTGCGCAACTCCTTAAGCGCAGGCATGATCAACGGCTTGTCCCGGGAACAAATCTCCGCCCTGCTGACCCAATCAGGAATCAACCCGGAAACCCGGGCAGAACGGCTGACCATCGAAGATTTTGTCCGCCTGACCAACGCCGTGGCCGACTGCCCCACAGGCTGATCCGCCATGCGAGACTTTGTTTTTCACAACCCAACAAAAATCATCTTCGGCCAGGGCGCCATTGGCCAGACAGGCAGGCAAACCGCGTCCGTTGGCACCAAGGCCTTGCTGGTCTCCGGCAGGGACAGTCTAAAAAAGCTGGGGGTTTACCAGACTGTCCACCAGTCCTTACGCCAAGCTGGAATCGAGGTTATCGAGCATGAGGGGGTACAGCCAAACCCGATTGTAAGCCATGTCCAACAGGGCATCACCCTTGCGCAAAAAAACGGGGTCGGAGTTATTGTCGCCGTGGGGGGCGGCAGTGTCATGGACAGCGCCAAGGCCATTGCCGCTGGAGCCCTTGCCAGCCATGATGTCTGGGGTTTTTTCAAGGGGAAAAAAAGTATCAAAGCCGCTCTGCCGATCATCGCCGTGCCCACGGTCGCAGGCTCGGGCTCTGAGACAAACAACGGCATGGTGCTCACCAACGGGGCAACCAATCAGAAGATCGGGATCGGGAACCGACACCTTTTCCCAAAAATCGCCATCCTGGACCCCACCGTCACCTTCAGCGTTCCACCAGCCACAACCGCCTTTGGGGCAGTGGACGCCTTCAGCCACCTGCTTGAGTTTTACCTGAACCGGGAAGAGTCCTATTCCCCCTTGCAGGACCATTACAGCGCCGGACTGATGCAAACCCTGATGGCCGCCTGCGAAGCAGCCTTGGCCAACCCTTCAGATTACCAGAGCCGGGCCGAACTCATGTGGGCAAGCGCTCTGGCCTTAAACGGCATCAGTGCTGCGGGACTGGGCCGGGTCGGATTCCCCTTCCACCTGATCGAACACTCCCTCAGCGCCCTGCACAATATCCCCCACGGCGCAGGACTCGCGGCCATCCTCCCTGGAGCCATGGCCTTTGCCGCCAGAAAAAATCCGGCCCGCCAAGCCCTTTTTGCCACGCAGGTTTTTGGGGTGCGCGAAGCTGATCAGCAACACCTCGTCCAAAAAGGAATCCGCCTCTTCAGCAAATGGTTGCAAAAAATAGCCGCCCCCACCTCGCTTGCCGACCTGGGCCTCTCGCAAAAGGATATCCCTGCCCTTGCCGCCAACACCCAGGCGCAGGGAAGATTGTGGCGACTTACCGAGTATCCCCCGGAGATTGTCGAGGCAATTCTTTGGGAATGTCTGTGAGGGGAAATTTTCCGGCAGGGCCTGAGTATTCGACCAGTTCCGCCGTCAAAGAACCAATAACAATCTTCGCCTTGATCTTGGTGGGGATTCTCCAGGCGTCGTCGGTAAGCCAGACCAAAGGATCCCCAATTTTTTCATACTGTCCCTTGAATTTCAGGTGCGGCTGAACCTTGAGGGTGTTTCTCTTGCCCAGCACGCCTTCCTGCTCTTCCTTCCCCTCCACGGTGACAACCACCTCATGCCTTTTTTCATCGGCAAATGTTGGGACGACCATCGGGGCCTCCCCGGCAAAAGACAGCACCCGCATGAAAAAGAAGGAGGAAAACTCGTTCTGCATCGGCCCCGCAAGCTGATAGATATCGGCGGGCTCACCATTTTTACGGTGGGTTACGCGAAACTTCTCTTGGTCATACAGGGTAAGCTTGCTATTTATTCGACGGCCCTCCATCTGCTGCATCTCATGACGGCTGGGCAAACGCATCCGCCCCTGCACCATGGTGCGGAAATGGTCCTCCACCGGGTAAAATACGGCGAGCAACCCCGCGCTCCTGGCTGTCACGTCAATGGCAAAGGCCTCATGGCGGTCTGCAATCTTGCTGACTTGCATGACGAGTTCTCCCGCCGTTATACCAAGCCAGCTGACCGTGTAGCGCAAGGTTTCCCCTCCGGCATAGGCAGTTTGCAACAATGCCTCTTCCGGTAAGGTTCCAGGATGCACCATCTCTGTTGTGTGAAAGGACGGGGCACGCAGAACCAGAAAACCATCGGCGTCGAGAAGCTCATCACTCCATGCAAGGGATATAAAAAACAAACAACCTGACATCAAAAAAAGAAATATGCCTGTCCGTAGATTACAAATATTCTTTATCGCCATTCTTAGATCGAAGCCTCGCCTAAAAAGGTTGCTCGGCAGCGCCAACAGAACTGCACACTGTTCATCCTCATTTTTTTCTGTTTTTGCCTAACTAATATGTGGTAAACAATCACCACAACACTGTTGTTATGGCCTGCCAACCACATAGATCATGCCTCGGCGCGGAAAAAACAGAGAGAAGACCATGTCCTTTGCCAACAAAAAACAGTATGTACAATTTAATGCCGTCATGCACAGGGAATACGAACGTGCTGTGAAAAAAATGCGGGAAGAACTGTCCCAAGGCCGGACATATGACCATGCCTGTGATGCCTTGGCCGATATCAATCAAGAGATACAGACTTTTGTCAAAGAGGATTTTCTCAAGATCATTATTGCGGAAGAACATTTCGGGGCAGGCATTGAAATATCCGACATCGCCCTATTTCTCGAACTGCCATACGAAAAAGTCGAATCCACTAGGCTGGCCCTACTCAATGACATGATGCGGGAAGCAGCATGTCATCTGGAACGGCAGACAAAGCAGAACAACTGACCCCCCATCTTGCATGCAGAGCCGAATCACAATAACCCGACGACCGACATTCCGAATTGCAGACAAAAAAATAGGTGAGCTTCAACAGTGAAGCCCACCTGAAAAACCATCAGTAGATGGTATCAACGGGAAGAACGGCGATGGGAGCCCATGCCCATCCCAGGGCCGCCACATCCGCAACCGGCCTGGGCCAACCCTGCTTCCTGAGCCTTTTTGTGCATCTGACCACGGAGATCAAATAACTCTTCCGAAAGCTTTGCCGCCTTTTTCTCATCGGGCTTTGCCCCGCTCATGACTGCTTCCAGCTCTGTATTCTTGGAAAACATCTTCTTGCGTAGCTCTGTTGTCTCGTTAAAAAATTTCTCCCTGGCTTTCAATGTCTCTTCACTCATCTGCTCTTGACCCTGCCCCGAGGCACCCATCATTGCACAGCCAAGCCCCATTCCCGGTCCGCCTCCCCAAGGTTGTGCCTCGGCAAGCTGATACCAGGCCAAACCAATCGTCGCTATTGCTGCAACTGCAAGTAGTGTCTTTTTCATCATTTACCTCCTGATCATATGGTGTTGAAAAAATGGGTTACAATGGTTGCCCCATGTATTCTGTTCTTATTACAACAAGCATGCCAACAGTCAGACAAAACATAACATGCCGAAATAACAAGTTCTTTATCAACGACAAAGACAGAATCTCGTACGGAAGCATGCCCAAGTATATAGGCTGGATACTTTTTACCCAAGCGCCAGGTGGCTGATTGGCTATTTTTTACCCAACCGGCCCACCCCAGGAAATAAAAAGAGGAAGGTAAGGCATGGTGTTTACATTTCTCGGACTGAAGCAGACAAGGAACAATAATTGCTAGTGCAGCATAATAATGGTTTCATAGAGACGAGCATATTTCCCATGCCACAGAAATTTTCCCCCTGGATACGACATCATGACAAAGAAAACCAAAATAGTTACCTCCCCTTTTGCATATGCCTCCCCCTGGATTCTCGCCGCCGCCATAGGCATGCTCATTGCCATTGTTTTTTTCTTCGCAGCCAATAATCTGCAACGGGAACAGCGGATCATGACCGAAAGCCTTTTCAACAAAGGGCAGGCCATAATCCGTTTTGTCGGCGCAGGCACCAGGGCCTCGATGATGATGGGCTCCCCCAATACCCAACAATTCCAGCACCTGATCGAACAGGCTGCAGGTGAATCGGGCATTCTCTATATCGCGGTTGCCGACACCACAGGCAAAATCGTGGCGCATAGCACGCCAGCCCTGGTGGGTGCCGATCTCGACCACCCCTTGCTTGCTGACACCGAGTTTGCCCCCATCGGCAAATACCAAATTATCAGCGACCAAGGAACAAAACAAAAAATCTTTGAAATTGTAGCGCCATTCAAACCGTTCATGCGCGGACGCGGTTTCTTCAAGCGACACTTACAGGCCATGCAGCCGACAGGAAAACAGGACAGTCCTGCCGGAGAAGATGCGCAAACCCCTGCGGCCTGTCAGTTCCCTCCAGGCAACAACGCCTGGCTGCCCGGAGAAAATCTCTCGATTGTCGTCGGCCTTGACATGGCGGAACAGGATAAGATCATCCAGCAGGACCGGTACCACATGCTCTACATGTCCATCGCCATGCTGCTGGTGGCGATAGGCGGCTGGATCGCCTTGCTCACCGCGCAAAGCTACCGGTCTTCCCAGAAAACCCTCATGAATATGAGGGCTTTTACCGACTTGCTTATCTCCCGTCTGCCTGTGGGCATCATCGCAACCAATGCCGAAGGACATATCCAAACCTTCAACAGCACTGCGGCAAGATTTACCGGAAAAACACCGGAACAGGCCATTGGCCATCTTCAGGCAGCGGTCCTGCCGCAGATTCAGCAACTCATCCCCCAGGGAGAACATGCAGGGGAGATCATCGACAAAGAAATTCTCCTGCCCCCGGATTCACCAACGCCCAATCATCTGCACATCAGCTCCGTGCCCATCACCGATGGCCAAAGCAACACCATCGGCCGGGTCATGCTCATGTACGATGTCACAGAGATTAAAAAACTCGAAGCCCAAATCCGCCGCCATGACCGTCTTGTCGCCCTGGGCAAGATGGCCGCTGGCGTTGCCCATGAAGTGAGAAACCCATTGAGTTCCATCAAGGGTTTCGCCACCCTACTTGGTTCACGTTTTCCAGTGAAAAGTGAGGAGGGGGAAGCTGCCAGGCTATTGATCAATGAGGTGGAACGCCTTAACCGCAGCATCACCGAACTGCTGACTTACGCCCGCCCCCTCCCCTTGGCCGTTACCGAGGTTGAGATCGAACCCTTCATCGAGGCCTCCCTCAAGCTTATTCAGAGTGACGCCAGGGAATTGGGCGTTGCCGTACACCATGAGATCACCCTTGCGCGCAAGCAAGTGCGGTTGGACAAGGACCGGCTCAACCAGGTGCTACTGAACCTCTACCTCAACAGCCTACAGGCCATGGAGCACGGCGGGGAACTACGGGTGTCGGTACATGAGGGAGATCGGTCGGATACTATTGAAATAGACGTGCGGGACACAGGTAGCGGAATCGCCAAGGATATTCAGGAACGGGTCATGGACCCGTATTTTACAACCAAACCGGGAGGTACCGGTCTGGGGCTGGCCATGGTTTATAAAATCATTGACGAACATAGGGGCACAATCAAAATCGCGAGCACAGAAGGGGAAGGCACCACGGTAAGCATCGTCCTGCCGGGATGAGAGTCACTCCTTTTCGCGCCTGATTCTGGCCCCGGCTGCAGAGAGTTTGCCGACCAGATCGTCATAGCCCCGGTCCAGATGATAAACCCGGGAAATATGCGTTTCCCCCTCGGCGGCAAGGGCCGCGATTACCAGGGAAGCGCTGGCCCGGAGATCCGTGGCCATCACCGGTGCCCCACTCAACCGGCCTGTGCCGGTGACGATGGCACTGTGGCCATCCACCTTGATATCAGCTCCCATGCGGTGCAGCTCGGCCACATGCATGAAACGGTTTTCGAAGATGGTCTCGGCAATCACGCTCAGGCCATCGCTCAAGGTCATCAAAGCCATGATCTGGGCCTGGAGATCCGTTGGGAAGCCGGGATAAGGCATGGTTTTGATATCCACACTCTTCAGAGGCCCCTTACGGGCGACATGGATACGGTCCTGACCCTCCTCGATCGACAGCCCCGCCGCCCGTAATTTTTCCAGCAGGGCAGGCAGATGCTGCGGGTTGCAATGCGTCACCGTGGCCTCGCCGCCAACCGCGCCAACGGCGATGAGATAGGTCCCGGCCTCGATCCGATCAGGGATAACCTCCTGCTCGGCCCCGTGCAGCTTCTTCACCCCCTCAACCACCAAAGTGTCGGAATCCTTGCCCTTGATCCCTGCCCCCATGGCAATGAGCAGATCGACAAGGTTCCCGATCTCCGGCTCACGGGCCGCGTTCTTGATCACGGTGATGCCCTCGGCCAAGGTCGCGGCCATGAGGATGTTCTCCGTGCCGGTGACGGAAGGGATATCGAAACAAACGGTGCCTCCCTGCAATCTTCCCTCGACCTTGGCCTCGACATACCCCTGGCTCAATTCGTTCTGGGAACCGAGTTTTTCCAGACCCTGAAGATGAAAATTGATGGGCCGGGCGCCGATGGCGCAGCCCCCGGGCAGGGAAACCCGGGCCGTACCCATCCGGGCCAGAAGGGGCCCTAAAACCAGCACCGAGGCCCGCATGGTCTTCACCAGCTCATAGGAAGCCTCGCAGCTAGTGATCGTTGAGGCATCAAGCACCAGCACCGTACCGTCTTTCTGCCACTTGACCCCGAAAGACTCTAGCAGGGTAAGAAATGTTCGGACATCCCGAAGATCCGGCACATTGCGCAAGATGATCGGTTCAGCGCTCAGCAGACAGGCGGCCATCAGCGGCAGGGCCGCGTTTTTGGCGCCGCTCACCGGAATTTCACCATGCAGGAGATATCCGCCTTCAATAACTATCTTATCCATAAGGTTCTCACTTAATTAAAAAATCGCGGGAAAAATTCGGCTTCCGGCTCAGCAGCGACGGGCCTGAAAAATGCGCGGCAAACCAGCCAGATCAGGATGGACCTGCAACCTATCATATTCGGGAAAAGAAGAAAAGATTTTCAGCACCGCTTCCTGCTGATCCGCACCGATCTCCATGAAAAACAGGCCGCCAGCCAGCATTATCGGGTGTACCTGTGCCGCCAAGGCACGGATATCGGAGAGACCGTCAACCCCGCCAACCAAGGCACGATGCGGCTCGAAATCCCGCACCTCCGGCTGCAAGATCTCCATTGCCGTTGTGGCGATGTAGGGCGGATTGGAAACAACCAGGGCAAACCTTTTTTCCTGCTTGATGGCAGTCAACCAATCAGCGTTCAGTAGCAAAATTCTTGGCTGCACCTGATGCCGAACGATATTACCCCTGGCAACTCCCAGGGCAGCCAGAGAAAGATCAACCCCAAACACCAGCCGATCCGAAATTTCACGGGCCAGAATAACGGTGATCGCCCCACTGCCGACGCCCAAATCCAGTACCGGACCAGGCGGCAGGCCAACTTGTCGCACCGTGACGAAAATCTTTTCCAAAAGTTCCTCGGTCTCGGGCCGGGGGATGAGAACCTTGCGGGAAACCGCAAAGGGCAGCGACCAAAATTCCTGCTCACCGGTGATGTAGGCCAATGGTTCCCTGGTGAGACGCCGGGAAAAAAGTGTATTGAAAAGAGAAATATATTGCGGGGGGATTTCCTGCTCCAGGGCAAGGAAAAACTGGGTTCGGGAATAGCTCAGGACATGCCCCAGCAAAAGCGCTGCTTCGATTTCCGGCTCTGCTACGCCCGCATCAGCAAGGCGTTGGACGCTCTCAAGATAGAGCTGTTTGAGAATCATGGGCGGATGTCCTGCCAAGGAAGAAAGCGGAAGACCGCATCCACGGGGCACGCGTTATTGCATGATCTGCAAGGCTTCCGTCTGGAAATGGACAATGAGGGGGTCGATGAGGTCGTCAAGTTTTCCCGTGAGGATTTCATCAAGCTGGTACAGGGTAAGATTGATCCGATGATCGCTGACCCTGCCCTGAGGGAAATTATAGGTTCTGATGCGTTCGCTCCGATCGCCGCTGCCCACCTGACTCTTGCGGTCTGCAGACATCTTTTCGTCCTGTTCGCGCTGCATCTTGTCGAGAAGCCGAGCGCGGAGAACTTGCAAGGCCTTGGCCTTGTTTTTGTGCTGGGATTTTTCATCCTGACAGGTTACCACCAGCCCGGTGGGCAGATGGGTGACCCGCACCGCCGAATCGGTGGTATTAACGCTCTGCCCGCCTGAGCCGGTGGAACGGTAGACATCGAACCGCAATTCATTAGGGCTGATATCAAGCTCAACCTCTTCCGCCTCGGGCATAACCGCCACGGTAACGGCGGAGGTATGGATCCGTCCCTGGGTTTCGGTCTCGGGAACACGCTGGACACGATGGGCCCCAGATTCATATTTTAATTTACTGTAGACGTGCTCGCCGCTGATCAGGGCGATGATTTCCTTAAATCCCCCAATCCCCGTGGGATTACTGGTCATCACCTCCACCTTCCATCCCTGCAACTCGGCATATCGGCTGTACATCCTGAACAGATCGCTGACAAACAAGGCGGCCTCGTCCCCGCCTGTGCCGGCCCTGATCTCAAGAAGGGTGTTTTTATCGTCGTTGGGGTCCTTGGGAAGCAAGGCAACCCGAAGCGCCTTGATCAATTCATCCTGGCTGATTTCCAGCTCTGCAAGATCAGCCCGGACAAGCTCCCGGAGCTCGCTGTCGTCTTCTTCCTGAAGCAGAAGACGATTCTCCGCGATTTCCTTATTTACTTTCTTGTAGTTGTTGTACAGATCATCAAGTTTTGCCAGATGGGCATGCTCTTTAGCAACTCGGCGAAACTCGGCTTGATCACTTGCCAACTGTGGCTCTGAAAGTTTGGCTTCAAGAGCCAGCTTGCGTTCTGCAACATTTTCAAGTTGGGCAAACATGATCATCTCGTCAAAAAAGGAACGCCCCTGAGCCATCTCCCTAACAGGGATGGCCCAAAGGCGTCATCAACACACAAAAAAACGTTTCTTACTTGGCTGCTTGCTTGCCGTATTTCTTGTTGAACTTGTCGATCCGACCGGCAGAGTCGATCAGCTTTTGCTTGCCGGTGAAAAACGGATGGCAGGCTGAACAGATTTCCACTTTTATTACAGAAAGAACCGAACCAAGTTCAACTGCATTGCCACAGGCACAGACGGCATCGATTTTATGATATTCGGGATGTACACCTTCTTTCATGGCCAGAATCCTCCATTAAATTAACAAAAACCCATTATACACAGCCCAAACGGGCTCATTTTTTCGCCAAACGTCCCAAAAACAGTGGACTATATCGTTATATTCTTTTTTTTGCAAGCCGGAATTGTGGTTCTGCCAAAATCAACCGCCCTTCATGGACTCAAAAAATTCGGCATTGGAACGGGTCCCCTTCATCTTGTCCCGGAAAAACTCCATGGCATCGATGGGGTTCATGGAACCCAGGAGTTTTCGTAAAATCCAAACCTTGTTCAACTCTTCCGTCGTGAGCAAGAGCTCTTCCTTGCGGGTTCCGGATTTGGCCATGTCGATGGCGGGGAATATTCTCCGGTCCGCAATCTTTCGGTCGAGCACAAGCTCCATATTGCCAGTGCCTTTGAACTCCTCGAAAATAACCTCGTCCATCCGGCTGCCGGTCTCGATCAGGGCAGAGGCAAGAATGGTCAGACTGCCGCCTTCTTCGATGTTCCGCGCCGCACCAAAAAACCGCTTCGGACGATGCAGGGCGTTGGAATCGACACCGCCGGAAAGGATTTTGCCGCTTGGCGGCACCACCGTGTTGTAGGCCCGGGCCAGACGGGTGATGCTGTCCAGCAGAATCACCACATCCTTCTTATGCTCCACCAACCGACGGGCCTTATCGAGGACCATTTCAGCCACCTGAATATGCCGCTGGGGCGGCTCGTCAAAGGTAGAGCTGATCACCTCGGCATCAACGCCCCTTGCCATGTCGGTGACTTCTTCGGGGCGCTCGTCGATGAGTAAAACAATAAGTATGATCTCTTTGTGGTTCTTGGTAATGCTGTTGGCGATATCCTTGATCAACACTGTTTTACCGGTTCTGGGCGGAGCGACGATCAAGCCACGCTGCCCCTTGCCGATGGGAGACATGATATCCATGATCCGCATGGAGTAATTGTCCGGCTCTCGCTCAAGCTTGATGCGCTCCTGAGGGTGCAACGGAGTAAGGTTGGAAAACAGCGTTTTGTCCCGAGCCTTTTCTGGCGGGTCAAAATTGACGCTGTCAACCTTGAGCAGGGCAAAATAGCGTTCGCCTTCCTTGGGAGTGCGGACCGGCCCCTCAATGGTATCGCCGGTGCGAAGATTGAGCCGCCGAATCTGGGAAGGTGAGACATAGATGTCGTCAGGACCGGGTAGATAATTGTAATACGGTGCCCGCAGAAAACCAAAGCCGTCGGGCAGCACCTCAAGCACGCCGCTGCCCCAATTTTCGCCGTTTTTCTCGGCCTGCCCGCCAGCGGCCTGGAGGATGGCAAAAATCATCTCCTGCTTGCGCATGGCGCTGTATTCTTCAATACGGTAATCCTTGGCGAGCTTGGTCAGCTCGGTGATTTTCATCAATTTAAGTTCAGATAAGTTCATACAATCCCTTTCTCCATCTCCCGTA
>JAPLJH010000073.1 GCA_026388695.1 Deltaproteobacteria bacterium
TGGCGAAGGACTCGATGATGCTGACCCCAGCGGACAGCAGGGTTGCCAGTTGCCGACAGAAGAGGATCTTGTCTTCCAGGGTGATCCCAAAAAGCCGCTCGCTCAGCGTTGGCCCGGCAATGGCCTGGGAGGTTTCCTTGATTCCGGCGGACTGTTGCTCGGAGAGAACCTGGATGTTCACCGGGCTCAAGCCGCCTTTTTGCAGCCAGGTTTCCACCTCCTGCATGATCTCGGCGGCATGGGTGCCGGAAACAACCCGACCTGCGGAGTTGATGGCCTCGTAACGGAAGATCGGCACCGGTTACTCCTTCAGCTCCATGGTGACGCGGAAGGCCTCATCCACCGAGGTCTGGCCGCTGATCACCTTGGCCATGCTGGACTGGCGCAGGGAGGTGAGGTCTTCTTTCTGGGCCTGGCGGAAGATATCGTGGCTGGAGGCTTTCTTGAGGATCAGCTCCTCGATGGCCTGGGAAATGACCATGGTTTCGTAGATGGCGATCCGGCCCTTGAAACCCGAGCCCTCGCATTTATCGCAGCCCACTGGTTTGTAAAAAAGTCGGGCCGGGTCAAAGGCAAGGCTCAGGGCTTCCTGGAGTTCCTCCGGCGGGGTGAATGCGGCTTTGCAGTTGGGGCAGAGCAGACGCAGGAGGCGCTGGGCCACCACCAAGCCCACGGCCGAGGCGATGAGAAAGGGCGGGATGCCCATTTCGATGAGTCGGGTGACCGCACCCGCCGCATCGTTGGTGTGCAGGGTGGAAAGCACCAGATGGCCGGTGAGGGCCGATTGGATGGCGATCTCGGCGGTTTCCGCATCGCGGATTTCGCCGATCATGATGATGTCCGGGTCCTGGCGGAGGATGGAGCGCAGGGAATTGGCAAAGGTGAGGTCGGCCCGGACATTGACCTGCACCTGGTTGATCCCGGCCAGCTCATACTCCACCGGGTCTTCCACGGTGACGATGTTTTTTTCCACCGAGTTGAGATAATTTAGCGCCCCGTAAAGGGTGGTGGTCTTACCGCTGCCGGTGGGGCCGGTGACCAGGATGATCTCGTGGGGCCGGGAAAGATGCTCGATGAACAGAGCGCGTTGGTATGGCTCAAAGCCCAGCTCTTGCAGGTTGAAGCGCACCGTGCCTTTGTCTAGCAGACGCAGCACCACCTTTTCCCCGGCGTTTAAGGGCAGGATGGAGACGCGCACGTCGAATTCCTTGCCGGAGATGGGCATTTCAAACCGGCCGTCCTGGGGCTTGCGACGCTCGCCGATATCAAGGTGGGCCATGATCTTGATGCGGGAGATGAGGTTGGGATGCATGTCCAGGGGGAAGGTGTTGGCTTCGCGGAGGATGCCGTCCACTCGGTTGCGAACCCGAACCCGCTCGTGATCCGGCTCGATGTGGATGTCACTGGCCCGCTGCCGCACGGCCTTGAGCAGGATATCGTTGATGGCGCTGACCGTGGCGGATTCTTCGCCAGTGTCTTCAAACCGTTGTTCGTCCTTGGTAGCTGAGGCGTACAGACGGTCCATGGCGGCGACGATCTCCGCTTCGATCCCCACGCAGACCACGGTTTTGTCCTTAATATACCGGCCGACCTCGTCCACGGCGAAGATGTTGAGCGGGTCGGCAAAGGCGACCAGCACCTCGCCGGGCCGCTTGCCCAGGGCGAGGACCTTATATTTTCTGGAGACGGCCTCGGGGATGATCTGGGCCACGTCCGGGTCCACCACGATCCGGTGGAAATCGATGAAAGGGATTTTTAGCTGCCGGGCAATGGTGTTGGCTACAGCGGCATCGTTGACAAAGCCGAGTTCGCGCAGGGCCTCGCCCAGCTTTATGTCACGATCAGCGCCGAAGGCCAGGGCCTGTTGCAGCTGGGTAGCGGTGATCAGCCCGCCTTCCACAAGGATGTCGCCGAATTTTCTGCGTTTCGGTGGGGTTGTCATCGGCAGCGCCAGGGTTGGTTTTTCATTGTGCCCCTCGCACAAAAGGGGAGGGATACACGGGCCTCACGCTCTCTGGCGCTGGTTTTCCCGCAGGGGTGGCAGGATTTCCCTCTCCCTCGGGAAGAGGGACGGGTTGTGGGGGTGGGGCAGGCAAGGACATGGCTTGTGGCAATGGCGTCGGCTGGCTGGGCTGTTTGCCGCCATTGATCAGGTTGTTGACCCAGACAAGGCCCTGTTTTGGCCAAATCGCTATCATTTGCATGCCATCGTTGGCCAGGCGTGCGGTCCAATCCGCTGACTGATCAATCCATGGGGGCCTGGCAGGTCTGTCAAAGGAGATGGTGTTTGCAATCCAGGTCGGGGGAAAGGTGATGCCCATGACCAGGAGCAGCAGGAGCAAGCCCGTTCCCCAGCGGAGCACAGTGCTCTGGAGCAGGCGGCCCTGCTTGGGGGTATTGAGGGACGCTATCGCTTCCCTTACGATTTTGCGGGAGATGCGGGTTTCTTTTTCGGAGTAGGCCACCAGGAGCGTTCTGCTCATGATCTTGTTGATCAGGCGGGGATAGCCCTTGGTGAAACGCCAGAGCAGATCGGTGGTGGCGAAGGAGCGCGGCATCTCGTAGACCCCGCTTTTTTTGAAGCGGTGGAGGATATAGCTGACCATCTCCTGCTTTGTCAGGGGGGTAAGGGTCTCCATAATGCTGACCCGCTGGACGAGCTGGCGCATGTTGTTCTGGGCCAGCTTGTCGCGTAGCTCCGGCTGACCGAAGAGCACAATTTGCAAAAGTTTCTGGGTGTCTGTCTCGAAATTGGAGAGTAGGCGGAGCTGTTCTAAGCTCTCGTCGGGTAGATTCTGTGCCTCGTCGATGACGATGAGCAGCTTCTTGCCCTGTTGCGCCAGGGAAAAAAGGCGCTCGTTTAAGATGCGCAGGAGCGCGTCGAGGCTGATCGAGTGGTCTGTCGGAACGGAAAGGCCGATATCCTGAAAAATGGCCAGTAGCAGCTCAAGGCGGGAGAGATGTGGTGAAAGGATCAGGGCGGTTTCAAATCGGTCGGTCAGATCGTCCATCATCAGGCTGAGCATGAGGGTTTTGCCGGTGCCGATCTCGCCGGTGATGATGATGAAGCCCTCGTCCCCTTGCAGGCCATAGCGGATCACCTCCCGCAGGGCGGCATGCCCCTTGGTGGGGAAGTAATAATTCCTGTCCGGCGTCATGCGGAAAGGATCTTCCTGCAGGCCGAAAAATTCGAGATGATTCATTGTGGCGGTATCGCAGCCCCCTGGGTCGTTTTTGCCGGATCGTCGGGCAAAATCGCCTCTTCCTTGTGGTTTTTCGCTGGCGCCTCGGATGGCGTGGGCTCCTTGGCCGTTGCCTCAGCGGTTGGTTTTGGGGTCATGCTGACAATGCGGGGGGTGATAAAGACCATGAGTTCGGTCTGGTCGTTAAGCTTGTTGGAGTTTTTGAACAGGTTGCCAAAGAGCGGGATATCCCCCAGGCCCGGCACCTTGCTGTTCTGGTTGCTCTTGTTTTGCTGGACAATGCCGCCGATGACCACGGTGACTTTGTCTTCCAGGAGAAGATTGGTGGTGATCGCCTGCTTGTTGATCAGCAGCCCGCTGGTGCTGGTGGATGTCTGGTCAACGCTGTCGTTGGTGACCGCGACATCCAGAACGATGTAGCCATCCTGCAGCACCGTGGGCTTGACCTTGAGGCCGAGGTTGGCTTCGCGGAAGGAGGTATTGATGGTATTGCTGGTCTGGGTGACGTACGGAATCTCCTTGCCCTGTTTGATCTCGGCCTCCTTGCCGTCGAGGACAAGCACGCTGGGCGAGGAGAGGATTTCCAGCAGGCTGTCCGACTGCATGGCCTGGAGTTCCATGTTGAGGTTGATGTTCTGGCGGATAAAGCCGAAGGCCAGGCTGGTGGTGGGTGCGGTGGCATGCAGGTCAACGCTGGTGGTGATGGGGTTGACCTTGGCGGCAAGGGCGGCGGCATCGCGGTAGTTGTTGTAGCCCCAGATAATGCCCAGTTGTTTTTTGGCTTCGTTGGAGATGGAGACGATGCGGGCCTCGATGTGGACCTGGGGAATGGGCTGGTCCAACTCGATCAGCATCTCGCGCAGACGGGGGATGTTTCCGGCCCGATCCTGGATGAACAGACAGTTGCCGCGGCTGGTCAAGGTGATCGAGCCGTTCGGGCTCAAAAGGGGCTTCATCTGGTCGATGTAAGCGGCGGCATTGCCGAATTTGGTGCAGAGCCGCTCGCTGGCAAGATCGCGCTGCTGCCCCTGAAAGTCGGCCTTTTTTTCTACGAAGAGGACGTTGTTTTTCTGGTAGTAGCGCAGTTGCTTGGCGTCCATGATTACCTGGAACACCTCGTACAGGCTCAGTTTTTCCACGTCGAGATTGATGGTGTCGGTGATGTTGTCCGCCACCATGATGTTGATTCCGGCCTGGCGGCCCATGCCGCGCAAGAGCAGGGAAACCTGGAGATTCTCCGTGCGCATGGAGGCGGGGAAGGTTTTCAGGACCGCCAAAATGGGGGCGTCGTTTTCCGGGTCTGTCGAAGCAGCCCCGGCCAGGACGGGGGCGGGGAGCAGCCCCAGCGTCAGGACCAGCACTGCCGAGAAGAGCATTGCCTGCAAAGAAGAGATTCGCATCAGTGTTTTTTATCCTTCATGGGCAGGGGCCTGGGTGAGGACTCAAGCCACAGTTCATGGGAGATACCATTTTGTTCGAAAACAACAAGATCTTTCAGTATCTGTTTGATAACCGCGTCGCCCACCGTTTCTCCCTTGGTGACCAACCGGTCATTGACAACGGCTTGCGGGTTGTTCTTGTCCCAGATTATACCAGAGAGGGTCAATCCGCCAATGGAATTGCTTTTTTCCCGTGGTTCCTGGTTTTTGAAGAAGCTGATCTGTTCACGGCTCCAGTTGAAGGGGTCCCGCGTCAGGGGCTGGTTGGCTGTTTTTGGGCCTCGCATGGCCTCGATTTTTTCCGGCCGTACCGTGAGGACCTGGGGCTCGCCAGCCTGAAGCGGCAGGGCGTGGCCCAGGAGCAAAACTGCCAGCAGCAGGACTCTGCCAGCCCGGCCCTTTGCGAACGCGTGCAGCGACTGGATGCGGAGGGTGTTCGTCATGGCTTGGCCAGGGTTGTTCTGCCGACAACCATGCTGAATTTAACCTTGGCCTGCTGATCGTAGCCCGCGCTGGTGAGGCGTTCCACGGCAAGATCCTCGATGATGCCTATTTCGGGTCGGCCTTCGATGTATTGCAGATAGGTGTACAGCTGCGGGAAGGAAACCTCTCCGGCCAGACTCACGCTGCTCAGGGTAAAGCCGTTTATGGAGCGGTCTTCCAACTGGCTCATCTGCTGCAAATTATTTTCCAGGTTGATCGGTGCGTTGGCATGCAGGGTGAAAAGTGTTTTGGAGAACTGTTCCCGGTCGGTCAGCGATTGCCAGTGTTCCTCGACAAGCCGAATCTGCAAGGCCAGGGTCTCGGTCTGTTCCCGCAGGGCCTTTTGTTCCGTCTCAAGCTGGGAAACCTGCACGGCAAGCGCACTGCCCAGTTGGGCGGGCGCGGCGCTTTCGACCTCTTTTTTCTGGGTAGTTTTTTGGTGCAGCTCTTTTTTCTGCGGAGCCAGGAGCAGGGTCGAACCGGCATAGAGCACTGCGGCGCAGACCAGAACCCCAAGGCAGAGCTTGCGCAGCTCGGCAAAGGCCTCCGGGTCGCTCTTTAACAGGAAAAACCATTCCTTCAGTTTGTTCCCGAGGGTGATGAGTTGTTGGGCGTTCACGATGGATCACCCTCTCGTTTCAGTTGAAAGGTGATGGTGAAAGTGAAGTCTGTCTTTTTGGCGTCGGGGCTCCGGTCAAGGTTATGGAGCATCACGCTGGCAAAGAGGTGGTTATTGCCCAGCGCCTTTACAAAGGCGGGTAGTTCCCGATACTGGAGGGCGCTGCCGCTAATCTGGCCGCCATCCTTGGCAAAGGTGATTTTGTCGCAGCGCACCGAAGAGGGCATTGCCGTGGTAATGGTCGCCAGCACCCTGGAAAAATATTTTTTCCGCTCCTGGATGCCGGTGAGTTTTGCCGCCTGAACGCTCAACTGCTCTTTCTCGTCTTTCTGTTGCTTGATGCTGCTGGTGAGCTGGGCAATCTTTGCCTGGGTTGCGGTAATTTCCGTGGCCCGTTGTTGGGCGATGGCAATGTCTTTGCTCAACGAGCTGATTTGGCTTTTGAGAACCCGGTCGCTTGCGGCAAGAAACAGGAAAATAAGGGCCAGAAGAAGCCCGACCGCAGGCAGGGTGATTTTTCTGATCCTTTCGGCCAGGGGCAGCTGGGGAACAAGGTTGATCCGTTCAAGCATGGCTCACCACCTCGCGCCTGTGCCAAGGGCCAGGACATGCAGCAAGGGCGAGCAATCCGGGCTGCCGGTGGTGGCAGTCAAGGATTTGCACTGGACGCCGAGGAGGTTGTTGCTGTTTTCGGTTAGCTCGATCCAGAAGGCGTCGGCTCCGCCGACAAAGATGTTTCGGATGGTCGCACCCTTTTGGATGGAGGCGTAATAATCACGGGTCCGCAGAATCTCCAGGGGGATTTTATGCAGATAATCAGACCAGGTGGCGCTGTCCATCGTCGCAAACGCGGCTTCTTCGGAAGACGGGGAACTGGCG
>JAPLJH010000106.1 GCA_026388695.1 Deltaproteobacteria bacterium
GCATTCATGATCTCGGGCAGGTTGTCCGGCTCAAACTCAACGTCTACAACAGGTCCGATGACCTGAACAATTTTACCAATTCTTGCTGCACTCATTGCAAAGCCTCCTCAGCTAGTACGTACGTTGACAATCTATGACAGCTGAATGAATCAGCCTGATTTCACCTGGTTACTTCAAAGCCTCGGCACCGCCGACAATATCCATCAATTCCGCGGTGATACCAGCCTGCCGCGCCTTGTTGTAAATCAGGGTCAGGCTGTGAATTATATCCTTACAAGCGTTGGTGGCGTTATCCATGGCGCTCATCCGGGCGGCATGCTCACTGGCGCTGACTTCAAGCATGGCATGGTAAACCATGACATTCATGTAGAGCGGCAGCAGCACTTCCATGATCTCCTCGGTGCTCGGCTCATAGATATAAGAACCGGCAGCCGAAGAAGTTGCCCCCACTGCCGCGACGGCATCCGGCTGGATGGGCAGAAACATCTGCTCCGCAGGACGCTGCACGGCAACGCTTTTGAATTTACCGAAAACAATCCGAACTTCATCGCTGCCACCGGCCAAAAAGTTTCCGGCAATATCCTGGGCGATGGTCCGAGCATTGAACATCTGGAAGGTGCCCATCAGGTCGGTGTACCGCTCCCGAATCTTACCGGTTTTCCGAAAATAGCTAGCGCCCTTCTTGCCAACACACACCAGAGAAACCTTCTTGCCCTCGCCCTCAAGCTTGGCAATAAGCTTGTCGGTCATCTTCATAATATGGGCGTTAAAGCTTCCGCACAGGCCGCGATCCGAGGTGACCACCAGGATCTCCACGGTCTTGACCTCACGCTTCTCCATGAGGGGAAACGCGCCCGAATCCATGGCCGAAGAAAGATTGCCCATGGCCGCGTTGAACTTTTCGGCATAGGAGCGAAAATCTTCCATCTTCTGCTGCGCCCCGCGAAGCTTAGCCGCAGCAACCATGTTCATGGCCTTGGTGATCTGGGCGGTTTTCTTTACCCCACCAATCTTTGTTTTTACATCTTTTAGGCTCGGCATGAGACCTTACCCCCCTTATTTAAGGCCTTTGGCAGCCTTGAAAGATTCCCCGAAAGCCTGCAGAGTAGCCCGGATTTTTTCTTCCAGGGCGGCATCAATGGCTTGCTTTTCCTTCAGGTCATCGTAGATGCTCGGCTGGTTTTTCTCGATATGTGCGTACAGCTGCTGCTCATACTCCGCCAGAGAGTCAATGGGCAGGGTGTCGAGATAACCGCGGGTACCGGCGAAAAGGATGCAGATCTGTTTTTCCATGGGCAGCGGCTGATACTGAGGCTGCTTCAGGATCTCAACCAGACGGGCACCACGGGTCAACTGCGCCTGGGTGGCAGCATCAAGATCGGAACCGAAGCCGGCAAAGGCGGCAAGCTCACGATACTGGGCCAGATCCAGACGAAGAGTACCGGCAACCTGCTTCATGGCCTTAACCTGGGCCGCACCACCTACACGGGATACGGAAAGACCAACGTTGATCGCGGGACGAACACCGGCGAAGAACAGGTTGGGCTCAAGGTATACCTGACCGTCGGTGATGGAGATAACGTTGGTCGGGATAAAGGCGGAAACGTCACCAGCCTGGGTCTCGATGATGGGCAAAGCGGTAAGAGAACCGGCGCCCAAAGCATCGTTCACCTTGCAGGAACGCTCCAGCAGACGGGAGTGGTTGAAGAAGATGTCGCCGGGGTAGGCTTCACGGCCAGGCGGACGACGAAGGAGCAAGGACAACTCACGGTAGGAGACCGCCTGCTTGGAAAGATCGTCATAGATGATCAGGGCGTGCTGGCCGTTGTCCCGGAAGTACTCGCCCATGGCGCAACCGGCAAAGGCGGCGACATACTGCATCGGCGCCGGATCGGAGGCGCAGGCTGCTACCACGGTGGTGTATTCCATGGCGCCATGCTTACGGAGCGCCTCTACAACCAGGGCCACCGTTGATTTCTTCTGACCGATGGCCACATAAACGCAATGCACATCGGTGTATTTCTGGGCGATGATCGCATCGACGCAGAGGGCTGTCTTGCCGATCTGACGGTCACCGATGACCAATTCGCGCTGGCCGCGGCCAACCGGAGTCATGGCGTCAACGGCCTTGGCGCCGGTGTAGCAGGGCTCATGTACAGATTTTCTGGCGATAACGCCGGGAGCCAAAACCTCGATCTTGGAACTGTGCTTGGCATTGAGCGGACCCTGACCATCAATGGGGCTACCCACGCCGTCAACGACACGGCCTTCCATCTCAGGTCCGACGGGAACCTCGGCAATACGACCGGTCCGTTTTACGGTGTCGCCTTCCTTGATCTTCCGCACGTCGCCAAGAAGCGCACAACCAACATTGTCCGCTTCAAGGTTCAAAGCAATGCCCAGTACGCCGCCGGGAAACTCCAGTAGCTCCATGGCCATGCACTTTTCAACCCCGTACACACGAGCAATACCGTCACCAACGGAGATTACGGTGCCGGTTTCACTCAGATCAACTTTACTTTCGTAATCCTTGATCTGCCCCTTGATGATTTGACTGATCTCTTCG
>JAPLJH010000022.1 GCA_026388695.1 Deltaproteobacteria bacterium
CAACACCGCCTTGGTCCAATATCGGGTTTACGACCGCAAGACCACCAACGGCTATTGTGGCACCACATATTCTCCCCAGGTCTGCGCCTTTGACCAGGCAGGCATCCGCTATGCCGCCGAACTCTATGTGCATGAGTACGACTACAACCGGCGGGAAAAGGTGATCGACGCCAACACCACGGCGACCTACGCCTATGACATCATCAAAAACAACGTCAAGCGGGAGGAACTGGGCCTGGTGGTTAAGGGCCCGACCAAATACGACCGCAGCCATGTCATGCCGAAGATGATCGGCAACTACCATTACCTTGCCTTTATGAAGAAACGGGCCGTCCCGCCCGAGGACTGGTATGAAATCCACTCCTATCTCCATGCCGGCAACGTGCATGTCAAGATCGAGGTCAGATGTAAAAACGGCCTGCTCGATGCCCTGCCCGACCGGCTCATGAACGAGATCATCGCCAAACTGCCGCGCACCGGCCAGGCTGACATACCAGTCGCCGCAGTGGAAGCCGAAGAAAAAGCGCCGCCGATCGAAAACCCCGACTTGATGGTCGAGGCCTATCCCGCCCCCTCTTCGGCACAGGTCGGACGCACCGCCTACCTTCCCGCCTCGACCAAGCTGCCAGCCAAGCTGGTGGCCAAAACAAAACCAGGCACCGCGACGACCTTTGAAATCGTCTCCGGCAAACAGGCGCAATTGCAGGCAGGCGCCAACAAGGGCACCCGCCTGACGGTCAAGGCAGACAGCAACGGGGTGGCCGAGACCCTCTTTTTCTATACCGGCCCCAACATCAAGGCCCCACTGGCCTATGAGGTGCGAGTCTCCACCCCGGGCCGCAGGGAGACGGTTACCGTGAATGTGGGCCTGGGGTTGGCCTTTGACCGCATCCAGGCAATCAAAGGCGACATGCTGGACACCCATGCCTTTACCCTTGGCGTCAAGAGCCGTTTTTATCCCAAGCTCAACCTCGGCCAGTATCTGTACAGCGCCCAGGAAGCGGGAATCTGGGGCGACCGGCAGGTGGGGATCAAGCTCAGGACCACCTGGGTCAATGCTCCCGAGGGTGCATCGCCGGATCAAGCCTTTGTCGGCACCACGAAGATCGTCACGACCACTGTGGGAGAAAGCGTGCTGGTGGTCGGCAAGAATGAGGCCCCTGGCGAGCCGCAATACTTTTTCGGCAAGCACCTCTATCCGGCTGTGGTGATGAAAAGCGACGGCAAACATGCCTACCAGATCAACGGCGGCATTGTCCTGCTCGACAGCAACGATGCCTTCAGCGAATTCATCCAAGAGGGCATGCAGCAGGGCCAAGCCCTGGCCCTTATTTCCCGCGACACCCCGGAACACTGGCTCACCAGCCTGGTCTGCTCCCTGGAGGCCCAGGACGAGGTGCAGTATGCCATGCTCGAAACCGCCAAGATGCTGCCCGGCGGCGATGTGGTGGATGCCCTGACCTCAGCCACCGGCCTGATGTGCAAGTTCGGCAAGGGCGAATATGAGTCGCTTTTCTATGATCTCGGGACTATCGTGGGCGGCAAGTACCTGGATCATCTCAACCAGCCGGAGGTTCTAACCAAGCTGACGCCAAAACAGCAGAGCGCGGCCAAGTTGGCCAAAAAAGCCTACGACAAGCTTGACGAGCACAAAAAGGGCGAAGAGCGCGACAAGTGGATCGGCGCGGCTGGCGAACGGTTCAGAAACAGCCGGACGGAACAACCGGCAGCAAAACAGCCACCGCCGCCTGCGCCTAATTCGGCACCTGCCCCAACCCCTGCGCAGCCAGGCAATGACCTGAAGAAAAATGTCGAGGATCTACAAAAATCGTTCGAGGAGTTGGGGAATACCTTCAAGGGTATCTTCAAGTAAACAGAGGAGACACCCATGGCCCCACCGCCCAAACCCGATATGCTTTCCGAAGCCCAGCGCGCGCAGGAGCTACGGGCGCAGACCTATCGAGAGAAAGCGCTCAAGATCTATCCCTGGATCTGCGGCAGATGTGGTCGTGAGTTCAACGGCAAAAAGTTGCGCGACCTCACGGTCCACCACAAGGACCACAACCACGAAAACAATCCGCCCGACGGCAGCAACTGGGAGTTGTTGTGCATCTACTGCCACGACAACGAACACGACCGCGAGAGCGTTGCCGATGCCTATGGCGCGCTAAAACCGGAAGGAAAACAGGAAGCGATTGCCACCTCGAATCCCTTTGCCGCTCTCGGAGCCTTACTCAAGGATAAAAAATGACGAACAACGATGTGTTACGCGGGGTGCGGTATGCCCTGGCTCTCCCCACTGCTGCCATGGCTGAGATATTCAGCATCTCCGGGCAAACAGTTACCCAAGACAAAATCCTCAATTTCCTGAAAAAAGAAGAGGAAGCAGGCTTTGTGGCCTGCCCGGATGCGCTTATGGAAGATTTCTTGGGTGGCCTCATTATCTACAAACGAGGCAGGCAGGAAGGCAAACCGGAGCGGCCTGCACAATCGGCCGAGCCGCTGACCAATAACTCCATCCTGAAAAAGCTCCGCATCGCCCTGATACTCCAGGAAAGCGACATGCTCGACATTTTACAGCAGGCTGGCAATCCGGTCTCAAAATCCGAGCTGTCCGCCTTGTTCCGCAAGGCCGGAAATAAAAACTACAAGGAGTGCGGCGACCAGTTTCTCCGAAATTTCCTCAAAGGCCTGGCGCTTCGGTATCGAGAGCCCGCCGCCCGCTAGCCCTCCACCAACAACAAACCCGTGTTGCCGCCATCAGCACCGACCCCCTTGTGGATCACCAGTTGCTTCCCCTCCTGCTGCCCGGCCTGATAGGTATTGGCATGCACCCGAGGCCCGTTATGCTGCACGGTGCGGAGGCGGGGATAACGCGCCCGGTAGTAGCGGATCAGCCCCGGATCGGAGGCGCAGATCAGGCTGGAATTCGTGTTGTTGCCGGTGGTGCGCATGGCCTCCCGGTCCTGGGTTGCAAGCTTTTCCCGAAAACCGTTGAGCACCCCGAGCCAATAGGAATTTTTCTCCCGGCCCAAAGCCCCCGTGCTTTTTCGGTACTCCTGCCAGAGATAATCCAGCCGCCGGATGAGAAAGTGGTAGACATGCCCGGCCACGGCCAGGTTTTCCTTGGCCCCGGTCAGCTCGATCACCCGCAGGGTTTCACCACTGTGTGCCTCAAATTGCCGAGCAATAACCACATTGACGTAAAAAAAATCCTTGAGGATCGCGGCAATGAGCCGTTGGTGGGCAGCGATCCGCTTGCCGCCTGGATTGATGATCAGATAATCATAGTCCGTGGCCGCTTGGCGGTGGAGGCGTTCCAGGTTGTACCGACGCAGGATGGTATTGGCTTTCTGCATGGCCAGGGCGGCCTCGTGCTCGTTGGCGCTCTGGGCCAGGGCAAAGAGCTTCTCCACCCTGGACAGCATGGCTCCAGCCCCCTGGCCCTCCCCGTTGAGCAAGCGCGGGATTGTCCCTTGAGAGGCGCGGAATTCGGGATGCACTCCCAGCCGGTCACAGGCCTCCTGAAAGGCCGGTCCGTGCGGCAGCTCATCCCCTCGGCCTAAAACCTGCTGGACATACTGGTGGCTCATCTCATGCTTCAACACCTCCAGCACCACGTCCCAGGAATGATCCCGGATCAGCCAGGAGGCAAGGCTGAGGGTGTCCAACCCCGGCGCCCAGGCTCCGGCCCGGCTCTGTCCCTCGCGGATCTCAAAGAGCGGCAGTGTCAACCGCACCCGGTACAGCCAACAGAGATGGCGATATTCCTGGGCCAATTGCCTGCGCCAAGTCTCCATGAGTCGGCTATCTTTTTCGCTCACCCGCAATCCCCTTTATCTTGGTTCGTCGGCGTTTTATGTGGAAATGCGTCGTAGCGCGGCAAGTCAAATTAGCTCGGCAGATGCGGGGAATTTTTCCTTTCAAGGACCTTGCGGACCGCAGAGAGAAAATCGTGCTGTAAAACCGGCTTAGCGAGGTATTCACAAATCCCCATGGCCAAGGCTTTCCCTTTATTAACAAGCTCACTTTGCCCAGTACAGAGAATGATTGGCATATCAGGCCGGATGGCGAGAATCTTCTGGGCAAGTTCTGCCCCGGTCATATACGGCATGGTCATATCCGTTATGACCATGTCGAATTGGTGCGGAGAACTCTGCAATATATCAAGAGCCTCTACCCCATGTTTGCAGATCGTCACCTGATAGCCGTTCGCGGAAAAGAGCCTGTTTGCGATGTCACGAATTTGCTCTTCATCATCGACAAACAAAATTCGTTCTCCATTGCCGGTGAGTTCTGCGAGGCCCACCTCTATCGGCAGATCGAAAGCCTTATCTTCAACCAACGGCAAATAGACATGAAAGGTTGCTCCTTTCCCTGGCTCGCTGTAGACGGTAATATGACCATGGTGGCTTTTAACAATCCCATGCACCACCGCTAAACCAAGGCCCGTCCCTTCTCCTGTTTTTTTGGTGGTAAAATAAGGCTCGAAGATTTTTTCCCGGATTTCAGGACTGATCCCGCAGCCTGTGTCGCTGACCTCAAATTCCAGGTATCTTCCCGGAACGAATTCGCCATAACGCTCATCTTTCTCATCAATTGTAATTTCCCTTAAAGAGACGGCCAGGATTCCCCCTGTCTCTCGCATGGCTTGATATGCATTGGTGCAAAGATTCATGATGATCTGATGAATCTGGGAGGGGTCCGCCAGCACTGTGCCCTCGGACGAGATATTCTGTCTGATTTCAACGGTGGCAGGAATGGAAGCGCGCAACATCTTCAGCGCTTCTTTAATGATCAGCGAAATTTGCAAGGGCTGCTTCTGTTGCTCGGTTTTGCGACTGAATGCAAGAATCTGCTGGACAAGCTCCCTGGCCCGTCTTGCCCCTACAAGAACTTGATCGAGTTCCTGCCGCCGTTTTTCCGGATCACCCTGCTCCCTTTTGGCCAGCTCAGTATAGCCAAAGATAACGGAGAGGATATTGTTAAAGTCATGGGCAATCCCGCCAGCCAAAGTGCCGATGGCCTCCATTTTCTGGGCCTGCAGCAAGCGTGTCTCCATCTCTGCCTTTTCCATCTCTGCTCGCTTGCGTTCGCTAATATCGCGAACAAAAGCACAATCATACTCTTCGTGACCGAGCTTGACATAATTGGCACCAATTTCCACAGGAAACACCCTGCCGTCCTGAGTGCGGTGTTCGGACTCAAACATTAAGGTGCCATGTTTCTGAAGTTCGGGAAAATGTTGCTCCCATGCCTGCGCGTCGTAGAGGGGATCGACATCGGAAACCTTCAGCCGGAGCAACTCCTCCCGGGTATAGCCAAGCGAGCGGCATGCGGCTGCATTAACATCCACGATGCGGGCATCAGGCGTCATCCAGAAAAGGGCATCGGATGCGGAGTTCACGCTAATATGAGTCAACTGCAGCGCTTTCAGGGAGCGGACTCCTGCTTCTTGACTGGAAAGGAGCATGCCGATTATGAGAGTAGCCAAGGGATAGATTAACAGGATCGGCAGGCCCAGACGTTTGATGGTATCAAGACCCTTCCCCGCAGGCAGGGTGAACATCAATAAGATCATGACCACATGGACCAATAAACCAAGGCTGAACAATCTGCCTGCGGTCAGCGGCACCTCCTTGCGCTTCCAGCGACAATGAAAGACAAACCCCAAAAGTGCCGACAAGGCGATGACGAGTACACCCATATAGACGCCATCGCCTCCGAGCATGATTCTGTAAAGCGCTGCCAGCCCACCGGAAATGAAGACAGCCAGAGGCCCGAAAAACAGGCCGCAAAGAGTGATTACCACGGAACGACCATCAAAGATAAGCCCCGGCCCCAAGATCAGGGAACGCATCATCCCGATCACCGCCGCTGCGCCAAAAAGTACTCCTTGAAAAACAGCCCCCCAGACCTTGTCCTCACAACGCTGCCTGATAAAACCTGACATCGCGCACATTGCTACCAGGATGGCAAGATTGTAGGTCAATTCAATAAGGGGTGAGTACATAGTATCTCTCCGGAAAAGCGCACAAAGTCATGCCAGGAAGAATTCATTCCTAATGGATATCAGGCAGCCGATTTCCTGGTCGCAAATTCATCTTTTTTATCGGCGCACCCCGTCTGGATTTATCCGAAGCTACATAACACGTCGAGGAGCCTTTACTTTCAGCCCTTGTATCCGGCATCCACCGGCAGATCGTCCTGGCGGGACGAGGCCACGGCCAGTTCATCACAGCGCTCATTAAAGGGGTTCCCGTTGTGGCCCTTGACCCAGTTGAAGGTGATCTTCAGCCCCTCAACAAGATCCAGCAGCTGGCCCCAAAGATCGGGATTGACCGCGGGTTGTCGGTCCGCCTTGACCCAGCCCCGTTTCCGCCAGCCCTTGGCCCAGCCCTTGCTGATCCCGTTCACCACATAGCTGGAATCGGAATAAAGCGCCACCGGTCGATCGCGGTGCTCCAGCTCGCGCAGGGCCACGATACAGCCCATCAGCTCCATCCGGTTATTGGTGGTCAAGCGGAAACCGCCGCACAGTTCCTTGCGCTCACCATTGTAGACCTGGACGACGCCGTAGCCGCCCGGCCCCGGATTATAGCGGGCGCCGCCGTCGGTGTAGATGCAGACCACACCCTCCTTGGGGGAGGTATCGCCTGCCTGCGGAGTGGCCTTCGCAGCACTCTTGCCGCTGCCCGGCCCGCTCTGGCCTGAGGTGGGATTCTTCATCCAGGCCTCGGCCTCGGCCCGGGTGGGAAAGCCCTTGAATCTGGCGCCCTGAAAGCCGATGACCTGGGTCTGGGCCTGGGGCCAGTTATCGTAGATGCCGGGCGCCCGCCCGGCCAGGATTGCGTAAAATTTCTTTGCTGCCATGTTTTGGATTGTCCTTTTCGGTTCATCCGGAAATTCCGGAGAAGGTCAGCAAGAGGGACCTTGCTGCTTTTGTTTCCTTTCTTCTTTTGCGTGCCCAAAAGAAGAAACAAGAAAACGGCACCCCAGCCAGTCCTGGCCCTACGGGCTTCCCTTACTTCTCGACAAGGGCGGGACGCGGAAAAACTCGGGCTTCGCCCTCAAACAGTTCCCGCGTCTTTTCCGCCCTCGCCTGCGAGGCGCGGCAGGACAAATGGGGGAGGAGAAAATCCCATTGTCACGCAGCCGAGCACCGGAGAGGCTGCCGAAAAGGGGATTTGCACTGTTTGAGGCGCAGCCGAGTTTGCAAAGCCCCGGCAGCATCGAGGAGCACAGGGCATCCCGCCTTCGGCGGGACAAGTGGCGGGGTGCCCTTTTCTTGTTTCTTCTTTTGGGCAAACGAAAGAAGAAAAAGAGAACTGTAGATAAAGACACCCTCTTCGCCAAAAAACCCAGCACTACACTCTTTCATCGCAATGCAGCACCCAAACCCCACGCTCCCTCTTGCCGCATTCCCCAATTTCAACTATGTTGCCTAAGCAAGAATACACCATCGCCCCGAAGCCGCAAATGGCGATGCTCTCATTACCCCTCGCAGGCAGGTGAAAAAAATGAAACTATTTGTTACCCCCAAGGGCGACTGTTGGCTCTGTTCCGAATGTGAAGAAGAGTTCGCCGAAACCATCAGCGAGCAGGGCTGGCGGGTGGCCTTTGAAAAAATCGACCCCATGCTCCGCTGCTCCGAATGCAAACACGGCGACATCGAAATCTTTGATTGATCCCGATTGAAAAAATTCAAAAAAATATACCTCGAGATCACCAACCGCTGCAATCTTTCCTGTAGCTTCTGCCCCCGGAGCGAGCGGGCAAAAGCCTTCATGCGCCTCGAGGATTTCCGCGCCATCCTCGGCAAAATCAAGGACCACACCGACCATCTTGCCCTGCACGTACTGGGCGAGCCCCTGCTACACCCGGAGCTTGACGAACTTCTTGCCCTCTGCCAGGAGCACGGTCTCAAGGTCAACCTGACCACCAACGGCACCCTGCTGCCCCAGCGCCAGGGACTTCTGCTGGCCAGTCCGGCCCTGCGCCAGGTGAACATCTCCCTGCACGGTCTTGCCGAGCTGCCCGATGCCCCGGCTCTGGAAGCCGCGCTGGCCGGGGTCTTGGCCTTTGTCCAAGAGGCCATGCGCACCCCGATCTTCATCAGCCTGCGGCTCTGGAATCTTTCCGCGGCAGAAGGCAACGGCCACAATCAACACATCCTCAACCGGATCACCGATTTTTTCGCCCTACCCGAACCGCTCACCGGCAGGCTCGCCCCCGGCCACGGCCTCACCCTGGCCCCCAAGGTTTTCCTCAGTCAGAACGCCCGGTTCACCTGGCCCCATGCCCCGGCCCCGGACCTGGGCGACAAAGGAACCTGCCGAGGACTGCGAGATCATGTCGCCATATTAGCAGATGGCACCGTGGTGCCCTGCTGTCTCGATGCCGAGGCAGATATCCCCCTGGGCAACATCCACCACCAATCACTTGCAGATATCTGCGCCAGCCCCCGCGCCACCACCATCCGCACCGGCTTTACCCAACGCCGACTCAGCGAACCCCTCTGCCGCCGCTGCACCTTCCGGCAATCCTTTTAACCCTTGCCCGCCAACTGACCGCAGGCTGCGGAGATATCTGCACCCCGGCTCTGGCGGATAAAGGTGTTGAAGCCCGCCTCCCGCAGCACCTTCTGAAAGGCCAGGGTCTGCGCCTCATCGGGGCAGGCGTACTCGGTCTCCCCGGAACCGTTGTAGGGCAACAGGTTGATCCGGCTGGGGATGCCTTGCAGCTTCTCCGCCAGCAGGTGCGCATCGGCCAGGGAATCGTTGATCCCCTTGAGCATGATGTACTCAAACAAAATCACCTTCTTTTTCCCCAGGGGATACCTGCGGCAGGCGGCAAGCAGCGATTCCAGGCCGTAGGTTTTGTTCACCGGCATCAGGCGGCTGCGGACCGCATCATCGGCGGCGTGCAGCGACACGGCCAGATTGACCCGGATGTCCCGGCCCAGGTCGTCCATGCGCGGCACAAGACCGCAGGTAGAAACGGTGATCCGCCGTTCGGAAAAACCCAGGCCATGGTCATCCATGAGAATTGTCAACGCGGCCAGAAGGTTGTCGTAATTGGCCAGGGGCTCGCCCATGCCCATGAAGACCAGATTGTTAAGTAATTCCCTCGGCGTGGCCCGTTTAATCCCGTTGGCGACCATATGATTCATCACCGCCAGCACCTGACCCACGATTTCGGCAGGCCGCAGGTTGCGGGTAAAGCCCTGGCCCCCGGTGAGGCAGAAGCCACAGCCCATGGCGCAGCCCGCCTGGGAGGAGATGCACAGGGTGTGGCGGCCGTCCTCGGGGATGAGCACGCTCTCGATCATTGCATCGTCCGCCAGCCGGAAGGCAAACTTCTCGGTGCCATCCGCCGATTTTTCCACCGCGGCAGGGGTAAGGCTGCTCATGGTGGCGTGGCTGGCCAGCAGTGCCGTTACCTCCCGGCTGATCCCCATCTGGGAAAAATCGAAGACCCCAGGCCGGTGCAGCCGGGCAAAGATCTGCTTGGCCCGGCTGACAGGCAGGCCTAGGTCTACAATATAGTCGCTGAGTTGGCTTGGAGTGAGATCGCGCAGGTCGGCCTGCCCACTCCCCGCCACTGGTTGTTTTGGCTGCATATCCATGCCCACTCTGTAACATATTCCCCTCCCGGTTTCAAAGTATAGCAACAGAAAACCCCCACCCAAAAACCCCTTGACGCAATCAAACAAATAAGTCAAATATGCATTTAACTTATTTAAAAAGGAACCACCCTTTGAGAAAACAACGAAGCGATGGCCAGGAAACACGGCAAAACCTATTGGCGGCCGCGAGTGAAATCTTTGCCCGCAAAGGCTTTCGGGAGGCAACCATCGCCGAGATTTGCAAGCAGGCAAAGGCCAATACCGCCGCGATCAACTACCATTTCGGCAGCAAGGAAGCCCTGTATGTGGAAAGCTGGCGCTACGCCTTCAACCAATCAATAAAAACCTACCCTTTTGATGGCGGAATTTCGCCCAAGGCATCGGCAGAAAAACAATTGCGCGGACGAATTCTTGCGATCATGCGGAGGATCATCGACCCGCAAAGCCATGAATTCGATTTTTTTTACAAGGAGATGGCAGCCCCTACCGGCCTGCTGACCAAGGCCATCCAAGAATCGGTAGAGCCGATTTTTAATGGCCTTGGCCTCCTGGTCGGGGAGTTGCTGGGCGTAGAACCACACGAGCAAGAAGTGCAACTCTGCGTCATGAGCATCCGAGCCCAGTGTTTTGGCCCCCTGATGCACGCCCGCCGCCTAAAAACCGCCCAGGGACTCCCCCCCACCGGCCTGGAGCCCCTGCTCGAAGATGTGGAACACCTGGCGGACCATGTCACCCGCTTCAGCCTTGCCGGTATCCGGGCACTGCGCCCCCTCCACCCGCAACAATCCAACAACGAGGTTGGCTCATGAAACAACATCCGGGCAAGAAATCCCTTGTCATCTTGATCGCCGTGCTCCTTCTCGGCAGCCTGGCCGCCTGGCAGCTTACCCGCAGCAAAAGCAAGGGCAACGCCTACCGCACCGCCGAGCTCAAGCGCAGTGATCTGGTGGTTACCATCAGCGCCACCGGCACGGTGGAGCCGGAAGAGGTCATCGATGTCGGCGCCCAGGTGGCCGGACGCATCGTCTCCTTTGGTACAGACGCCAAGGGCAAGCCCGTGGATTATGGCTCCGCAGTTGAAGCCGGCACAGTACTGGCCCGGATCGACGACTCGCTCTACGCTGCGGATGTGGCCCAGGCCGAGGCCCAGCTTCTCTCCAACAAGGCCGGATTGCAAAAGGCCAAGGCAGACCTTGCCCGGACGGAACAGGACTGGAAACGGGCCAAGCAACTCGGCCCCTCCGATGCCCTATCGCAATCGAGCTTTGACACCTACGAATCGACATACAAAACCGCAGTAGCCCAGGTGGCGGTGAGCGAGGCCGCAATCCGCCAGGCCGAGGCAGCACTCAAACGTGCGCAACGCAACCTCGGTTACTGCACCATCACCTCGCCGGTCAAGGGCATCATCATCGACCGCAGAGTCAACACCGGCCAGACCGTGGTGGCAAGCCTCAACGCCCCCAGCCTCTTTCTGCTGGCCAAGGATCTCACCCGCATCCAGGTCTGGGTGGCGGTAAACGAGGCGGACATCGGCCGCATCCACCCCGGCCTGCCGGTGACCTTTACCGTGGATGCCTTCCCCGGCGAGACCTTTAAGGGCCAGGTGGGCAAGATTCGGCTCAACGCCTCCATGACCCAAAACGTGGTGACCTACACCGTGGAGATCGCCACCGACAACAGCGATGGCCGCCTCCTGCCGTATCTCACCGCCAATGTCCAGTTTCAGTTGCAACAGCTCGCCAATGTTTTGCAGACGCCCAACGCGGCCCTGCGCTGGAACCCGCCTGCCAAGGAGGGCGAGGCTGAGGGCGGCAAGAAAAAAGAGGGGATGAAAGAGGACAAAAAAACCGCCCCGGGCAAGACCAAGAGCGGCGGCATCCTCTGGGTGCTTGACGAAGACAAAAAACCCCGCAAAGTCGAGGTACAAACCGGGGCCAGCGACGGGATCAACACCGTGGTGGAGAGTGCTGGCTTAAGCGAAGGCATGCAGGTAATCACTGGAATGCGGATGTCCGAAGCCGACAAGGGCAAAAGCAATGGCGGCAACCCCTTCACCCCGAATCTCACTGCCGGGGGCAAGAAGCCCAAGGGAGACAAGTAGAGCCCCATGGATCTCATCACCCTGCGCGGCATTGAAAAAACCTACCAGATGGGCGACATCGCAGTGCCTGTGCTGAAGGGCATCTCCCTAGCCATCCGGCAGGGGGAGCTGGTCGCGCTCACCGGCTCGTCCGGCTCCGGCAAATCAACGCTGATGAACATCCTGGGCTGCCTGGACCGCCCGACCGCTGGCGAATACTGGCTGGACGGCCAGGAAATCTCCCAGCTCACCACCGACGAGCGGGCCTTGCTCCGCAATCGCAAGCTGGGCTTTGTGTTTCAAAGCTTCAACCTGCTAGCCAGAACCAGCGCCATCGAAAACGTGGCCATGCCCCTTACCTACGCCGCCGAGGACTTAAACGACCGCGAGGCCAGGGAACGGGCTGCGGAGATGCTTGTCCGGGTGGGCCTGGCCGACCGGCTGGACCACCATCCCGCCCAGCTTTCCGGCGGCCAGCAGCAGCGGGTGGCCATCGCCAGGGCGCTGATCAACCATCCGCCGGTGCTTTTTGCCGACGAGCCCACCGGCAACCTGGATTCGAAAACCAGCGAAGAGGTGTTGCAGATGTTCGAACGGCTCAACACCGAAGACGGCATCACCATCATCATGGTGACCCACGATCCCAAGGTGGCCGGGCACGCCAAACGGGTGATCCGCATGGGCGATGGAGTGATCCTTGAGGATGCGGCCCCGATCTCCGCCACGGGAGGCAAGGCATGAGGGTCTACACCACCGCCCGCACCGCTTTCCGGGCCCTGCGCCGCAATCCCATGCGGGCCATGCTCACCACCTTAGGCATCGTCATCGGCGTGGGCGCGGTCATCGCCATGATGGAGATCGGCGCAGGCTCCTCCACGGCCCTTAAAAAAACCATCGCCAGCATGGGGGCCAACGTTCTGGTGATCCGGCCCGGCACCGCCTCCAGCGGAGGGGTCTCCTTCGGGGCGGGCAGCACCACCACCCTGACCCCGGAAGACAGCCAGGCCATCCTGCGGGAGTGCCCTTCCATCAGCAACGCCACGCCCATGGTCCGCGCCAGGGTTCAGGTGGTGTACGGCAATCGCAACTGGGTGCCCAACGCCATCTACGGCGCCACCCCGGCCTATCTCGATGTGCAGGACTGGACCATCCTGGCCCAGGGCGAGCCCTTCAGCGACCGCGATGTCTTGAACGGCAACCGGGTCTGCCTGGTAGGGCAAACCATAGTGAGAGAGCTGTTTGAAGGCGAATCCCCGGTGAGCAAGGAGATTCGGCTCAAGAACATCGCCTTTAAGGTGATCGGGGTGCTCACCCCCAAGGGCGCCAACATGATGGGCTTTGATCAGGACGACGTGATCCTCGCGCCCTGGACCACCATCAAATACCGGGTTACCGGCGCGAGTTCCTCCACCTCCAACCAGAGTACCAGTTCCACAAGCAGCGACTCGGTGAACACCCTGAGCAATCTCTATCCTGCGACCCAAGGCGGCCTCTACCCGGAAAAGGCCAGCGTCCAGCAGGCCGACAACCCCATGCCCATCCGCTTCGAGAATATCGACCAGATCATGGCCGCAGCCATCAACTCCGGCGAGATCGCCAATGCCATCGAACAGGTGGGCGCGGTCCTCCGTGAACGCCACCATCTCCGCCCTGGCGAACCGGACGACTTCAACATCCGCGACATGGCCGAGCTGACCAAAACCCTCTCCACCACCACCACCCTGATGACCAACCTGCTGCTGGCCGTGGCCATGATCTCGCTGGTCGTGGGCGGAGTGGGGATCATGAACATCATGCTCGTTTCCGTTACCGAGCGCACCAGGGAAATCGGCTTGCGCATGGCAGTGGGCGCACGGGGCAAAGACATCCTCCGCCAGTTTTTGGTGGAGGCGGTGGTGCTTTGCCTCACCGGCGGGGCCATGGGCATCGTCCTCGGCCATGGCGGTTCCCTGCTGGTGAAGCTCCTGCTCAAGTGGCCGGTGGAGACCTCGCTTACGGCCATCGCCGCAGCAGTGCTGGTTTCGGCCGGAGTGGGGATCATCTTCGGATTTTATCCAGCCTGGAAGGCTTCGCGGCTTGATCCCATCGAGGCATTACGCTATGAATAAAAAATTAGGCGGTCTCTCTGCCCATCTCATAAGGAGTAACCCCATGCACCGCACAACCTACCGAACCAGCCTGGCCATCTGCCTCTGCCTGCCCCTGCTGACCAGTTGCGCGATAGGCCCCGACTTCCTTCGCCCGGAGTCCAAGGTCTCTTCCCAATGGCTGGGACAGACGCCGACAGCCCCCGAGGCCGCGCCAGCGGAACACAATCTGGCCCAGTGGTGGACGGTGTTCAACGATGCCCAGCTCACCTCCCTGATCGAGCGGGGGATGCAGGCCAATCTGGACCTGCGCATGGCTGGAAGCCGCATCCGCCAGGCCCGCGCCTCCATGGGCATCGCCGGAGCAGACCTTGGCCCGACGGTGAACACCAACGCCGCCCTTACCCGCAGCCGGACCCCGGCCTCCGCAAGCCGGAGCGAGGTGATGACCGGCAACCTCTACCAGATGGGCTTTGATGCCGGCTGGGAGATCGATCTTTTCGGCGGCTTGCGGCGCGGGGTCGAGGCGGCAGGCGCTGATTACGAGGCAGCAGTGGAAAGCCGCAGCGACTTGCTGGTGAGCTTGAGCGCCGAGGTGGCCAGCAACTATCTCAACCTCCGCTCCCTGCAACAGCGGCTCGCCATTGCCCAAGAGAATCTCAAGGCCCAGGCACACACCTCCGACCTCACCCGCCAGCGCTTCAACGCAGGCTTTGCCAGCAAACTCGATGTGGTACGGGCGGAGGCTCTAGCCGCCACCACAGCCGGACAGATTCCGCTGCTTGAGGCGCAGGTGCGGCAAACGATCTACAGCCTCAGCCTGCTGCTGGGCGGCGAACCCTCAGCCCTGCTGACAGAACTCACCCCGGACGGCCCCCTGCCCGTTGCCCAGGCCACAGTGCCCGTGGGCCTGCCTTCGGATCTGCTCCTGCGCAGGCCGGACATCCGCAAGGCCGTTGCCAAGCTCCATGCCGCCACCGCCCGCATCGGCGTCGCCAAGGCCGATCTCTTTCCAAAATTCACCCTCTCAGGCGCCCTGGGCTACCAGAACATCAACTCCAATGCGCTCTTCAACCCGGCCAGCAGTTTCTGGTCCCTCGGCCCGGCCCTGAACTGGCCGCTCTTCGACATGGGCCGCACCCGCGCCAATCTGGAACTGAAAAAAGCCGTTCAGGAAGAGGAGCTTTTGGCCTATGAGCAGACCGTACTCAATGCCCTGCGCGAGGCAGAAAGCGCCCTCATCGCCTCGACCAAGGAAGAAGAGCACCGCAAGTCCATGGCCCAGGCCGTGGCAGCCAACCGCACTGCGGTGGAACTGGCCACCCTCCTCTACACTGCGGGCCAAAACGATTTCCTCGCCGTGCTGGACGCCCAACGCTCCCTCTATGCCGCCGAGGATAGCCTGGCCCAGTCTAGTCGCACGGTTTCCACCAATCTGGTCGCCCTGTACAAGGCCCTAGGCGGCGGCTGGCAGACGGAAGAGGGTAAGGGCAACGAAAGTTCTGCTGCACCAAAAGAGTAACTTCTCAAGTCAGGGGTGTGTTGCGGATGACAGGGCAATGATGCACAGAAAAAACTCGGTCCTCATCCAGCCCCAACAGGCAGGCCAGCAGCTCCTCGATTTCGTCAGCCAGCGCTTCACCTATCGGAGCCAAGAGGAATGGCAGGCAGAATTGGCGGCCAACCGTTTTCTGCTCAACGATACCGAGGCGCGGGGTGATGCCATCCTGGCTCCCGGAGACCGCCTCGTCTACCTGATGCCCGCCCTGATCGAACCCCCTGTTGCTTCCGACTACACTGTGCTGCACGAGGATAATGACCTGCTGGTGATCGACAAACCAGCCCCCCTGCCCTGCCATCCCGGCGGCCGCTTCTTCGCCCATACCCTCTGGGCTCTGCTCAAGGAACAGCACGGCCTTGCCGAGCCGAGGCTCATCAACCGGCTGGACCGGGAAACCTCCGGCATCATGTTGGTGGCCAAGAATAAGGCCACTGCCCGCCTGTGCCAGGAGCAGTTTGCCCAACGGCGAGTGGAGAAGGTCTATCTGGTTCTGGTGGAAGGGGATTTTCCGGACACGGTCGTGCCGGTTGAAGCCACGGGCTGGCTAGGATCGGACCCGAACAGCGCGATCCGCAAAAAGATGCGGTTCTATCCGACGCAAATGGATGCACCACCCGGAGCGGTGGCATCCAGCACCACATTCCGGCGCATCTCCACCGCAAGCACCGCCTGCCTGTCCCTGCTGGAAGCAAGACCGCACACCGGGCGCTGCCATCAGATTCGGGCCAGCCTCTTACACCTGGGCTTTCCGGTGGTGGGCGACAAACTCTACGGCGTGGACGAGCAGCTTTTCCTCCGTTTTCAGGAAGACCGGTTAAACGCCGCCGACCACGCCCTGCTCCGTCTTCCCCGCCAGGCCTTGCATGCAGCGAGTCTGCGCCTCAACCATCCGGTAAGCGGAATGGAAATGGAGTTTTCCGCCCCCTTGCCGTCTGCACTTCAAGGATTGCTGGACTAGATATCGATTTACTTTTCCCTTGGTTTTCCATATCCTATCAAGCAATATCGCTCTATTTGAAAACCACCGCAAGAAAACCGGGGAAAGTCCCCTCGTTTTCTCAAGCTTAAGCGTTAGAAGTTCAACGGGCATGAACCGCTATGGATAAAGAAAAATTGAAGAGCTATTTCTACTCGAACATAGCGACGATATTTTGGTCGTCATTCTTATTGCTTGGCGGCGGCATCTTCGTTGCGTACTACGCTCATATAGAATACATGCCGGATTTCGACCTAAAATCGTCAATCGCTATCCTTGCCGCCGCGGCAGTTACTGCAACCATCATCACCACTGTCCTTCTGGGTGTAATGGTTTTACCTGGCGCGTTCTGGGGAAATACTTGGGGGGCGGAGTCTAGTCTGAAAAATTACTGGACCGACGAAAAAGGGAACAAAACCTTTCTTGGCCTCTGCCTTTGGTTCGCACTTCCTCTCGTTTCCATCTACGGAGCCTCTATCGCAAGCTTCTTCATCGGCTGGTACGCTTTGTTCATCGTGATGGGGATCTTCGGGGGCTTTTTATTGTTTGTAATATTCAAACGCAAATTCACCCCAAAGCATTCAGTAAAAGAAGTATTGACTCTACTCGGAACTATTCTTATAGCGTCAGCATTTATTTTCGTTCCACTTTTGCTGGTGTTGAATCTGTCTCTTCATGAGGATGCATCTCTTCGAATGCCAGCCTGGGTAGCTGGCATTTTGTCTGGATGCTTCATTATCTTCGTGAACGTCCTTGCCGCAACAACTCCAACGCATGTCAAACCATTCTACTGGCACCTTGGCTTGAGCATTATCACGCTCTTCGTCGTTCTCAGTACCTTCGAAAAGTTTCATCGTGTACCTGTCAGAGTCATGGAGCTATACAAGTTCGGAAACATTCAAACAACAGAACTAGTTATGAAAAAGGAGGCTTGTAAGTCCTTCGCTGCTTTAGGAATCGAAATAGCCGAACAAAATACAGACATCTGCGTCGCAAAAAATATTTTAATACTTTCCCGTTTAGGTAAAGAGGCCTACCTCCAACACAGCTCTGAAGGCCACAACATAAAATTCACAATCGCTTCGGAAGAAATAGTCTCTTGGGCTATCAGAGAAACGAAGGCAGGCGGTGAAAAAAAGTAAAATATCGGGATTCAGCCACATTTTGTCTGTCTTTGGTCGTTCGATTGAAACATTTACGAAAACCAATCATCACCTTCCAGGAGAATGAACCATGAGCAACTTTGATTTCAACATCCCGCAGTCCACTGGCGCACTACCCGAAAAGTTCAAAGGCAAGGGCAAGTACCTGCTGCTCGTGCTGGCTGCCTTCATCATCATGCCCTTTGTCCGCGGGCTGGTAATCTCGTGGCAGGTGATCGAGCCGGGCTATGCGGGGATCAAGATCAATCGGCTGGTAAACAAGGGGATCACCCGCGAGGATATCATCACCGGCTTCATTTTTTACAACCCCATCCAGACGGCGATCGTCACCTATCCCACCTTTATCCAGCGGGTCGCCTGGACCCACGACAAGGCGGAAGGGACCCCGGCAAACGAAGAGCTCACCTTCAACACCAAGGACTCCGTGCCGGTCAACATCGATGTGGCGGTGAGCTACCAACTGGAAGCGGCGCGGGTGGCCGAGTTCTACACCAAGTTCCGTGCCGACAATATCGACCGCTTTACCCACGGCTTTCTGCGGGATACCACCCGCAACATCGTGGCCAATATCGGCTCGGAATATAACTTTGACGACATAAACGGCTCGCAAAAAGAGGAGTTCCTGCAACGGGTTGGGAAAACGCTCGACGAAACCGTGCACCAGTACGGCATCAACATCCAGCAGTTCGGGCTGATCGGCTCGCTCCGGCCTCCGCAGGCATTGCTTGAGGCGGTCAATGCCAAAACCCAGGCCATCCAGAAATCCATCCAGGTAGAAAACGAAGTCCGGGCAGCCCAGGCCGAGGCCAAGAAAAAGATCGCCATTGCCGAAGGCGAGGCGGCGGCCAACCGGGCGTTGGCTTCATCTCTGGAGCCGCGTCTGCTGGAATGGGAGCGGCTGAAGATCATGCGCGAGCAAATCTCCAAGTGGAACGGCAAGATGCCCGATGTGCTGGCTGGCGGCAATGAGCCGGGCTTGCTCTTTAACATCCCTGCGGTTCATCAGGATGGCGCGAAAAAATGAACTAGGCTACCAAGCAAAATTCCCTGAGGAGACATCATGACAACGAGCAGGTTATTCGAACCACTCTCCATCGGCGATCTCCATTTCAAAAACAGAATCGCCATGGCGCCCATGACCAGGAGCCGCGCTGGCTCTGAGCGGGTACCCAATGCATTGATGGCCGAATATTACCGCCAGCGCGCCTTGGCCGGACTGCTCATCACCGAGGCAACCGTGGTCTCCGAGCAGGGTATCGGCTGGCATGATACGCCGGGCATCTACACCGCAGAGATGGTTGCGGGCTGGCGGAAGGTTACCGATGCGATCAAACCAGCCGGAGCGCAGATGTTTTTGCAGCTCTGGCATTGCGGCAGGGCCTCGCACAGCGATTACCACAACGGCGCGCTCCCGGTTTCCGCTTCTGCCGTGCAACTAAACGGCGATTCCATCCACACCCCGCTCGGCAAGAAACCATACGAAATTCCCCGTCCACTGACGACGGAGGAAATCACGGCAACCGTGGATGATTACCGCCGGGCCGCGATCAATGCCAGGGAGGCCGGTTTTTCCGGGGTTGAGATGCATGGCGCCAACGGCTATCTGATCAATCAATTCCTCGATCCGAAAACCAATCTCCGCCAAGATCAATACGGCGGCAGCCTGGAAAACCGCTTCCGTTTTTTCAGGGAAGTGCTTACGGCGGTCCTTGAGGTCTGGCCCGCAGAACAGGTCGGTGCGCGCATCTCGCCCAACGGAATTTTTAACGACATGGGCAGCGCGGATTTCCGGGAAACCTATCTGTACACGGCCAAGGAGCTGAACACCTTCAAGCTCGGCTATCTTCATATCATGGACGGCCTGGCCTTTGGCTTTCACGGCAAAGGCGAACCAATGACCTTGGCGGAATTCCGACCGATTTTCCAGGGCCGGATCATCGGCAATTGCGGCTACACGCAAGAACTGGCGGAGCAGCGATTAGCCGAAGGCACTGCGGATATGATCGCCTTTGGCCGCCCTTTTATTACCAACCCCGATCTACCCGAACGCTTCAAGAACAATTGGCCTCTCAATCCTGCCGAGGACATGTCGCTGTGGTATACTCCAGGAGCCAAGGGGTATACGGATTATGCGCCGTACGCCCCATCTTCTTCTGTGTAAATCTAATCAGAAACGGGGATACCAATAATGGCAAAACACGTCTGTCCCTGGTGGCTGGCCTACACCTTTGACAACCCGCTGCGGCGAATCTTCCACAAACCGGAAAAAATGTTTTTCCCGTATCTCAAGGCAGGGATGACCGCCATCGACCTTGGCTGCGGCATGGGCTACTTCTCCATCGGCATGGCCAGGATTGTTGGTGAAACTGGAAAGATAATCTCCGTTGATCTGCAACAAAAGATGCTGGACACCCTGAGGAAACGCGCGGGAAAAGCGGGCGTTTCCAGCCGCATCACCACCCGGTTGTGCGGTGAAAACAGTATCGGCATCCACGAAGCAGTGGATTTCGCCCTGGCGTTCTGGATGGCGCACGAGACCCCGGATGAAAGAAATTTTCTCAGGCAGGTCCATGCAATCCTGAAACAATCGGGCAAGCTTTTACTGGCCGAACCCAAGGGACACGTCACCTTCAGCGAATTCAAAAAAACGCTGTCCATCGCACAAGAACTGGGCTTCAAGCCCATTGATTCTCCTATAATATCCTTGAGTCATGCTGCTGTGCTTGAGAAGCAATGATGACGCCCAATTTTTACCGAACTAAGACGGCGCAACAAGCCCGCGACCGCATCCGGAGATGAGCGCATGTGCCAATTCTGCACCCAGCATGGAGAGGGGAAAAAGTGGTACGAGAACATGGCCAACTACACGGCCGAGATGTTCCGCCAGGTCAACTCCGAGCAGAACCTCCTCCGCTTCCTGCGCGGTTTCAGCAAATCGCTGCGGGCCGATGTCGCCACGGCTGCCCGCTGGCAGCGCCGCTTTCCCCGCATCTACCGCCTCATCGCCTACCCGCTCCTCAGCCGCAAGATGGAAAAGACCCACTTCGGCCAGATCGTGCCGCTGGAAGATGTGGAAGCGATCCTCTCGCAGATGGAACACATCGTCCGACTGCCCTGCGTCTGCCGCAGGGTCTCCCTGGGCACGGAAAAGCGCTACTGCTTCGGGGTGGGCATGGACCTGACCCCGATCCTGGCCCAGGTGCCGGATTTCGCCGCCTTCGAGTACTGGACCAGGGAACAGGCCATCAGCTTCATCCGCCAGCTCGACCAGGAGGGCAAGACCCACAGCGTCTGGACCTTCAACACCCCGTTCATCGGCGCGATCTGCAACTGCGACCAGGACTGCATGGCCTACCGGGCCCAGATCACTCTGGGGGTGACGCGCACCATGTGGAAGGCGGAGTACGTGGCCGAAATCGACCCGCTGCGCTGCACCGGATGCAACCTTTGCCGCAAGCGCTGCTTTTTTGAAGCCATCGGTTTTGACCGCGACAACAAGAAATGCGTGGTCGATGCCGCCGCCTGCTATGGCTGCGGTATCTGCCGCCCCGCTTGCCAACACGAGGCCATCCGCCTCATCGACCGCGCGACAGTGCCTGTTGCAGCGGCAAATTGGTAAAGACCCGGATTAGACTACTGGCGACAATCCCAGTATTTATTCAGTATTGCCCACGGAATCTTCCAGGTGTACGATCACACAGCGAATCAAGTCGTTGCCCCGCTACCTGATCGTGTTGCCGATGGAGTACCGCCATGCACTGCTGGGATTTTCACAACTGCGGAGAAAAGAAAAAGAATTGCCCGGCCTTCCCAGGCTCGGGTAAGAACTGTGCGTTGCTGGCCGGAACCATCGGCTCGGGCCAGCCCATCTTCGCCTTCAGCCAAAAGAGTGACCGCTGCCTGCGCTGCTCCTTCTTCCGCAGCGAACACTACCCCGAAGAGTTCGAGGGCGCCCTCGAGCATGAGCCGTTTTAGCTGAACCTGCCCCTCATTTCCCGGCCGTATCCGCCTGCCCGACCAGTCTCTTGAACTGCGGCTCGGGTTTTTCAACCTCCTCCCCGCAAACCTGCCTGAAAACATTGTTCCGCCAGGTCTCCTCAACGCAGGGCAGCAGGTACTGTTTCACAAAGGCCTCGAAATGGCCGATGACGGAAGGCGCCACATCCTTGATGCCGCTCTTTGTTCCGCGCTGCACAAGTTCGAGCATGTTGCCGAAGTCCCGCATCGACACCGTGTAGTTGCCATTTTCCCGGCTCGCGATAAGCGCCTCCATCATGTCGTTGTTGATATGAACGTCGCCTTCGGCCTCGGTGCATCGCCGCTGGGCGAGCATCTGCGTCATGAGCGGCGACAAATCATTCGACAACCCGTCCGCCAATGCCTGACGCACAAGGCCACTCTGGAACTCGCATTCCGCAAAGGCCTTTTTCCACTTTGGCGAGGCCGCAGGATTTTTGACCGCTTGCAGGTAGGCATTGGCAAAATGTTTGTTAAACCTGAGCAGAGACTTGGGATTATCGAACGCCTCCAGACCCACCGCACGAATGATTTCTTGCGTGATGTCTCGATGGATCAGGGTGAACAGCACCTTCAGCTCATCTTTCTGCTCCTTGCCCTGCTGGATTGCCACCTCGCTAAGAGCATCGATGATTTCGCGGTTCTCCCGCAGCAGGTTGTCGAGTTCTTCATCGGGCATATGGTCTGCTTCCTTATGCGAATATGGAAATAAGCTGCGGCTTTTACCTTTGGGGCAAAAAACCAGATCATAGAAATACTCTAACATCCGCAGGGACAACCTTTCAAGAGCCCAAACTTTGGCAAACGAAACGGAAAAAACGCAGGAAAGCCATTGCAGTGTTTGCCCCTATTATTTATAAAGAAAGAGTGTTTTTAATTATGCGGATTTTTATCAAACTTCAAGATAAGGAAGAATATCCATGCTGCAAAAAATGATCAGGCCCATGAGTTTCTTTTTGATTTTCTCCTTTCTTCTCCTCGACTTTTCCGTACAGACAGCACAGGCGCAGATGATCGACACCAGCACTGTGATCGCAGCACAGAAGCAGGACACGAGCCGGGAGCGGGTTGCCTCCTTCCTGGGCCGTGACGATGTGCAGCAGGTCATGGTGCAGCACGGCGTCGATGCTGTTGAGGCGCAAAAACGGGTGGCCAGCCTTTCCGATGCGGAGCTGGCCAAGATTTCCCAGGCCATGGACCAGTTGCCAGCCGGTGGCGATGGCGGCATCGGGACGATCATCGGCGCTGCGGTTTTCATCTTTGTGGTGCTGCTGATCACCGACATCGTCGGCCTCACCCATGTCTTTTCCTTTGTTAACCACAAGCGCTAAGCGCCAGCCGCCAGCGCGTTTTCTTCAGGCCGACAGTCGGATGATTGTCGGCCTGTTGTTTTTAGCGCTGCCCATTTTTCTCTCCGGCTGCGGCCTCCTCTCATCGGAGCGGCTGCCCCAGGCGCCGGGCGGGCCAACCAAGGCCATGATTGCCAAGGTGCCGTTTTTTGCCCAGGAAGAATTGCAGTGCGGCCCGGCCGCTCTGGCCATGGCCCTTAACTGGAGCGGGGTTGCCATCCAACCCGCCGAGCTCACTCCCGAAGTCTTCACCCCCAGCCTCAATGGCAGCCTGCAAAGCGCCCTGATCGGTGCCGCCCGCAGGCATGGCCGGGTCGCCTACCCCATCACCGGCAGCGAGGCCCTGCTGGCCGAGGTCGCTGCCGGTCATCCGGTCATCGTCCTGGTCAATCTCGGCCTGTCCTGGTACCCGAAATGGCATTATGCCGTGGTGATCGGCTTTGACCAGGAGCGCGACGAGGTTATCCTCCACTCCGGGCTCACGGCCAACGAACATCTCAAATCCGGGGTTTTCCTCAATACCTGGCAACGGGGCGAGTACTGGGGGCTTCTGGTCCTGCCGCCGAACCGGCTGCCCAGTAAGGTTGCAGAAGGGGATTGGCTTGAGGCCGTTGCTGGCCTGGAAAAGGGCGGGCAATGGCAGGGGGCGGCAATCGGCTACGCGACGGCTCTAAAACGATGGCCGCAGAGCTTTGCCGCCTCGATGGGCCTTGGCAACAGCCGCTACCGCCTGCACGATCTCGCCGGCGCAGCCGAAGCCTTTCGCCGGGCCACTCTGCTTGAACCCAAAAACGGCATGGCCTTCAACAACCTGGCCCAGGTATTCTCCGAACAGGGCAAGCGGAAAGAGGCTCTGGCCATGGCGCAGCGAGCCGTGGAGCTTGGCGGGCCGATGCTTGAAAATTTCAAGCAGACCTTGGAAGAAATCAAGAAAAAATCGGGATCAAAAAGCGAACGAAAGCGGGTGAAATAGGGGGATAAAAAGGTAGCAGCTCGCCAACCGCTCCCCCACGAACCAAGCCGCGGCTCTCAGAGCCAGTTCCCCTGGGGTTCGGGTGCGGTCCTGATCCGTTCCATCTGCTCGGCCAAATCGCGCAGCTCCCGCTGCCAGTACTCGCGGGTGCCAAAATCAGGGGCCACCCGGCTCAAGCCCTCTTCGGCCACCTGATACGCGCACCAGGCCATGTAGTGAATAAAGCGCATGGCCCTCAGCGGCTCGATCAACCGCAGGCTCCGCCGGTCGAAATCCCGAAAAGTCTCGTAGCCTTCAAGAAAAAGGTCGATCTCGGCAAAGGTCTCTTCCCGATAGCCGGGCAGCAGCATCCAAAAATCCTGCACCGGCGGGCCAAGGGCCATGTCGTCGAAATCTATGAGATAGAAAGATTCGCCGGGTCTGTAGATGAGGTTGGAGAAATGGCAGTCGCCGTGGATGCGGATCATCTCGGTATTGGCAAACAGCGGGCTGATCTCGGCAATCAGATCCTTGGCCAGCTCGGCGAATTGCGGGGCAAGGTCGGCGGGCAGAAATTTGCCGGCCAGGAGATAGTCCGCCTGTTGCCGTGTTGACTTGTCCGGGGTCATGGTGATCCTCCCCTCGGGAATCCGACCCGCGCCCACGGCATGGGTGCGGCCCAGCAACCGGCCGATCTCCAGCCACTGCTCGTCGCTGAATTCATCCGAACTGCGACCGCCGCATTTGGGAAACACGGTAAAATACATCCCCTCATGCTCACCCAGGCTGCCGTTGCCCTGCAAAACCAGAGGAGCGATGACCGGAATCTCCCGGCTGGCAAGCTCAAGGAGAAACTCATGCTCGTCTTGCAGCGCAGTGCGGGTCCAGCGTCCAGGTCGGTAGAACTTGACCACCAGCCCTTCGCCGTCCTCGCCTTCCAGCTCGTAGACCCGGTTGATGTAGCTGGCCAGGGGGCGGCAGAGGTTGGTACAGCGGATATCCAGGGCCTTTTCCACCAAGCCGAGGAGCAGGTCCGGGGTCAGGCGGTGGAAGGCGGAATGCGTATGGGGCGCGGCGATGCGGTTCATCGTTTTTCAGCCTTGTCCTGCACTGTGAATTTCCATTACTCGAAAGCCCGATCAGAAGCAGCCTCGCACGGCCATTCTATTCCAAAACCGGTGAAAAGTATACGCGGGAAATAGACAGCGCGCCTCACAACCCTCGGTCTGTAATCTTCTCTTTTCTTCGCCACACCTTGTCTCCAGTGTGACTAAAGTCACATCATCCAATGACTCCGGTCATTGTTTTCTTCTTCCTCTTATTGCTAAGAGAGACAAAGGCATTGTGCCTGAGCGTTCTTTTTCAATCTTCATAAGGAGGAGAGAGATGAAAAAAATGTACACGGTTCTTGCGGCAACCGCCTTCTGTTCATGCCTTGCGGGTGGACTGGCCTTGCCGGACAAGGCCAACGCCGGACCATCCATTGATTTCGGCAATGATGGCGGCTACCTGCAACTTGATGTGAAATTTCAAGGAATTTTAGACCACACAAATTTTGGTTCCGGCTCAGATGGCCAGGCAAGTCGTTGGGATGCTGATCTCCGGAGGGCCAGAATTGTCTTCACCGGCATGTTTGACGACACCTGGGGTGCCAAATTCCAGACCTGTGGAGCATCAAGCGCCACCCGTAATGTCGGGGGCGGCGGCTATGAGCTTGCCAAGAATAACAGCAAGACCAATTCCCAGATCAGGCTGACCGATGGCTATCTCATCGGGATGGTTAATGATGAACTCAACCTGAAGGTCGGTCTGACCAAGACTCCTCTCACCCGCGCCAATCTGGATGAGTGCTTTGCTCCGCTGAGCCACGAGCGATCCTCCTTTGTCTATTCGCCTTTTGGCACAGACGCCACCAAGAACAGTCGGGATATGGGCGTTGTGGCCACCGGCGCCTTTTCAAATGATCGCCTCAAATACTTCGCTGGTATCATGGAGGGAAGAGAAGGCGCAGCCGCATTCTATAACCCTTTTAGGGACAAGGATTATATCACAAGCGCTGAGCCCAGCAGCAACATGCAATATGTGGCACGGCTCCACTATTCATTTTTGGACCCAGAAACCAGTGCCAGCGCTGGCGGGTACAAAGGCACCTATCTCGGGAAAAAAGGCACGATTTTGACCATTGGCGGAGGTGCAGCCTATGAGGCGGATGCCGCCTATAAAAACACACGGGCTACAGGTGGTGTTCCTACTGCCTTGACAGCCGAGGTTCTTAATGATGAAACCGTAGATTACACGGCCTATACCGCAGATATTTTCTTCGAACACCCTTTTGCCGATGGCGGGGTTATCACTGCCACCGCCCTCTATCTCAAGGTTGATTTTGACGATGCCTACAAGACCGCCCGTGCTCCTGCTGATCTGGCAACCGTAGTGGGTTCAGGCACCGGCCAGAGGGAGGGCTATTATGCAAAACTTGGTTACGTTCTCCCTCTCACCGTGGGTCCGAAAGGCAAACTCCAGCCCTTTGCCCGCTATGAAAATTGGGATGTGGCAAACTTCCTGGGGGTCGATGATCAGACCGTGAAAATTTGGGGAGTCGGGATGAATTACTATGTGAAAGGCGATGACAAGATACGATTCACCCTGGAATACTTCCGGACCGACTTTGACAAGCCCACGAATCTTGGTGATTATACAGACTGGCTCACCCCGGCAGTCGCCACAACAACCAGCTACGATACCGTGGCGGCCATGTTCATGGTTTCATTTTAACCCGTCATGATTTTTTTCACAGGCCTTCTTGCCCGGCAAGGCGGGAAGGCCTGTTCTCCCCAATTTAAGTTGGGGGCAAAACACCACGGCAGAAAACACCCTCAGGAGAAAAAATGAAAAAAATAATTCTCTTCGTCCTGCTTGGCCTGATCCCAAGCAGCACTGCCTTTGCCGAAGAGCTGGTCGTGCATCTTACCTCCGGCAATGCGGTGGTGATCCAATACACGGGGGCCATTCAGGGGGTAACCTTCCAAGGGAAGACCGATGCCATAGCAGGGCTGGACATGCCAACCACAGCCAAGCCTACGGCCAGGGCCCAACAACCTGCTGCAGAAAAACAAACCGTTAACTCTCAACCAGAACAGGTTGAAGCTAAGAACGGGAAAGAACGATTGATTCGCTTCAAGTGGGCAGAGCCGAAAGGCGAAGATTAAACACCTGGCGGCAAAGGCCCTGGGCGCGCTGTAAAAAAGCTATTCAGGGCAGTTACAGCCCTTTGTAGTGCCTGAATCACCTACTCGGCTGGCCATCGTGGCCAGCCGGGGCCTTTACCCGGCAAAGTACCGCTTGGGTGTATTTTTAAAAAAAGCTATTCAGGGCGACGGCCCTTTGTAGTACCCACTTATCTCCTTCCCGGCTGGCCTCCCGCGGCCAGCCGGGGCCTTTACCCCCAGAGAGAAAGAATCAGCGGATACCTCTTGAAAATTACAGCCCTGCAACCACAAACCCAATCAGATGGATTCACCCAGATTCTGCAACCTGTCAGGGTCTTTCAGCATGATACACGACAATTTCCCCGTGCTTTTCGTATCCAAAAGCCCCTCATTTTTAAGTTTGGTCAGACTGCGGGAGACCACCTCACGGCAGGTTCCCAGCCGACAGGCCAGCTCGCTTTGGGAAAGGCTACACACCGGGATGTTGTCCTTACCCGGCAGAGAATTAGTGAGCAGGATCTTGACCAGCCGCTCCTGCACATTCTTAAAGGTGAAATCTTCAAGCAGAGTCGCATAGGCTGCCAGCTTTGAAGAAATACAGGTGATAAAATGCAGGGCGAGTTCATGATGCTGGGCCACGATCCAGTCCAGATCCCGGCGCGGCAGACAAAAAATCAGGCTGTCCTCCTGGGCAAGGGCGTTGGCGAAGGATCTGCCGGCAAAGAGGTTGGCCAGACAGAAAACCTTCCCCGCATCGACATGCCAGAGAGTAACCTTGCGGCCATTGACGTCACTTTTATAGATCTCCACCGAGCCCATCTCGACAATGTAGAGATGCTCCACGACGTCATCCTGGTAAAAAACATGCTGACCGCTGCGGAATTTCTTTTTCCGGCAACGGACCAGCAACTCCCGGAGCATTTCGTCCGGAAGACCGGAAAAAACAGGGATCGCTTGCAGAAAATGATAATCCGGACCGTTGACCATTGCCTGTCCTCCTGAATGCATTTTTGACCTGTATACAGGTAATACTTACTCGCTTTTGCAAAAAAAACTTATAAAAAATAGATCTTGGCCGAACCCGGTAGGCCCCACACAGGAGAACCGCCCATGAAAAAAACAGAAAACGGGCACTGCGGAAAATTCCCCCGGTTCACCCCAAACCAGGAGATGTATGTGTTCCATAATGAGGTCGGCAGAGTTCTCGACATCAGCATGGACGGAGTAACATTTACATACATTGCCGACAATCGTCCTACCAAAGAATTTCCGCCGGAAGGGATGCTCTTTACAGTCGGCGGCACATATATTCATGAAATCCCCTTTGAGCGCATAAGCGATCACGTTCATGGCAATTTTTTTTCAAGCGGCTACTTTATCCGGGAAAGACGGATCTGCTTCGGCGAGCTTTCCACCGATTTGGTCAAACAACTGGAATGCTTTATCTTGGAAAACGCGCACATCCCACAGCTTTCATACGATGCGCGGTATCTGGCATACAAATCCGTTTATGCCGCCACAGAGTCAGCCAATTTTGACAACACCGTGCAAGAGCGGGTCTTGGAGAACAACACGGACATACCGTTGGCTCGATGCAGCGAAATTCCTCAAGGATGACCGGGCCTAGGCCATGTTTCTCGCAACCCCTGATCTCGGACTGCTTCCCGCTGCCATGGAGAAAGAAATGCTGCTCACCTCCTTTACCGTAGAATTTTCCCATGCCGACTGCTGTCGAAACAAGGGGCAGGCCCTGCGTTGCCTCGCCCGTCTCGATCAGAATGTGAGCGAGGCCCTTCCTTACCTGAATGCCGTCTTAGGCGGCTACACCTATATCAAGGAACCGCCCTTGCTCACCTTCCATTATTCCCAGGGCAAACTCATCACTGTGGATGCGGACAGCATCGCCATCAATTGCGTAAAAAACCCAATCGAGGCCCAGGAAATCCTGACCTGGCTCCAGCAGGAAATCAACGTGGCCTGGGAAAACCGGGGGGAGATTACCCCCAAATATACGGCCGCCCCGTGGCCAAAGCCTGCGGATATTCTGAGATTCCTACCCAAGACCGATTGCGGCCGCTGCGGCCTTTCGACCTGCACCGCCTTCGCCTGTCTGGCTGCCGAGGGCGGCATGAGTGAAGTAGATTGCCCGGCCTTGCCGCCCAATGCACGAAAAGAACTGGCTACCTACTTGAGCCGTTTTCATTTTGATGAATGATGACCGATCAGCCCGGCAGTACAAGGGGGAGAATGAATACTTTTGAATAACCAATCACACCACCAAAGCCCCGTCGAAAAACCGAACCACGCAGTAAAAAACATGCCTCTGAAACAGGATGCGAACGCTTGGACCCATTACTGGTCCAAGGCGTCCGCCAAGCCACGCGGCTGCCTGCCAGATTTGCCTGGCGTAGCGGCTGATCATATCCAAGAAATATGGCTACAATTCTTTGCCAGCCTTCCCCTGGGAGCACGGCTGTTGGACCTGGGTACCGGCGGTGGGGCCGTGCTTATCGAGGCACAAGCCTTTCGTCCCGACCTGCGATTAACCGGCGTCGATTACGCAACCGTGCTTCCCGAACTGAACAAAGCCATCACCCTGTATCCCGGGACCAGGCTTGAAAATCTTCCCTTTGATGATGGGAAGTTCGAGGCAATAACCAGTCAGTTCGCTATTGAGTACAGCAACGTTTCGGCTACGATACAGGAGGTCTATCGGGTTTTGGCTTTTGCCGGAAGTTATTTGTTTATCTGCCATCACGCCGACGGAGTGATCGTCCGGGATAATCTCCCTCGACTCAAGGCCCTCCGTGAGGCCATCTCCCCTGCCGGTCTGCTCTACACGGCCATCCAGGCAGTGCGCCAGCAGAAAAAATCCGCCCCCGAAACGTGGCAACAACTCGCCCGGATTTTTACCGCAACCCAACATAAGCATCCAGATCAATCCCTGGTAAAGGAACTGGCCGACGATATCGCCCGGATCATGGCCGGACCTGACAGCCTGGAAAAACTTCTGGCCATGCGCCAGGCAGTGGAAATGGAAGGCCAGCGGATCATGGCCTTGGAAAAAGGGGCCTTGACGGAAAACCGGGCCAAAATATTGGCCGAGGCGCTCTCCTCGAAACAACAGCCGGCGCATCTAGAAGTTGTGCATGTGCCGGGAGTCAGCGCACCCTTTGCCTGGCGGATAAGCAGCCAGCCCCGGATGATGGCACCCACCCGCCTAGGCGGATAAAAAAGCACTTGACGCAACCCCGTGCCATAGCTAAATTGCCATATGACTATTTAGCTATATAACCTGGGGGTGCGCATGAAAAATTTTGTCAAGGTCATGAAGGCCCTTTCCGACCCGAACCGGGTCAAGATCATCAAGATGCTCCAGCAGAAAAACAACCTGTGCGTCTGCGAGATGCGGGCTGTGCTGAAGCTGGCCCAGCCCACCGTATCCAAGCATCTCAAGGTTCTGGAAGACGCGGAGCTCATCGTCGGCAGCAAGGAGAAACTCTGGGTCAATTACCGGCTGAATACTACCAGCCCTTCTCCTTACGGGGCGGCCATGCTCAAACAACTTCACCAATGGCTCACCGAGGATTCGGAAATACAGAAAATATTCAAAATTCTACCCGCCATCGACCGAAACAACATCTGTAAGTCTTGAGGACTCCCGTCATGCAGCCCGACAACCTACACAATTCGGTCGTAAACCCGCAATCCGCTCCGCTGCATGCGCCCTCGGCGAAAATTAAAATCCTCACCGGCCTTGCCGGGCTTGCTCTCTGGTTTTCCCTGTACCGGCAATTGCACAACCTGGCCGGATATCTTGCCTTTTCCCTGTTCGGCCTGACACCTGGCAGCCGTCTGGGCGAGGCCATGCTCTTCTTTTTCTACGACACCCCCAAGGTGCTGATGCTGCTCACCCTGATTGTTTACGGGGTCGGGGTGCTGCGCTCCTTCTTTACCCCGGAACGCACCCGGAAAATCCTTGCCGGCAAGCGCGAATCCGTGGGCAATGTGCTTGCCGCCCTTCTCGGCATCGTCACCCCTTTCTGTTCCTGCTCGGCCGTACCGCTGTTCATCGGCTTTGTCACCGCAGGCATACCCCTGGGGGTGACTTTCTCCTTTCTGATCTCCGCTCCCATGGTCAACGAAGTCGCCCTGGTGCTTTTGTACGGCTTACTGGGCTGGAAGGTGGCGGCGCTCTATTTAGGAACCGGACTCCTAATCGCTATTGTCGCCGGCTGGACCATCGGTCGCTTGCAACTGGAGCACCACATTGAGGATTGGGTACGGGAGATGCATGTCAATGCCTCTGACATTCCAGACGAAAAACTGACTTGGGTCGAACGGCTCGGGCACGGCAAAGCAGCGGTGCGGGACATCGTGGGCAAGGTTTGGATCTATGTGGTTTTGGGGATCGCGGTGGGAGCCGGAATCCACGGCTATGTGCCCGAGGGCTTCATGGCCTCGATCATGGGCAAGGGCGTCTGGTGGTCGGTACCGGCAGCGGTGCTGATCGGCATCCCCATGTACTCCAATGCCGCTGGCATCGTGCCGGTGGTTCAGGCCCTGCTCGGCAAAGGCGCGGCACTGGGCACGGTGCTCGCCTTTATGATGAGCGTCATCGCTCTATCTTTGCCGGAGATGGTCATTCTCCGGAAGGTGCTTAAGCCGCGACTCATTGCGGTGTTCATTGGCGTGGTGGGCATCGGCATCATGCTGGTGGGCTATCTCTTCAACATCATTATCTGATAGGGAGTCAAACATGGAAATCAAGGTACTGGGTCCTGGCTGCACGAAATGCCACGAAGCGGAGAAAATTATGCGGACCGTGGTTGAGGAGGCTGGGGTTGCCGCCACCATCGAGAAGGTCAGCGACTTTCAACAAATCGCCAAACACGGTGTTTTTTCCACCCCGGCGGTAGTCATCGACGGCCAGATCAAATGCGTCGGCAAGGTACCGTCCAAGGCCGAGGCCATGGGCTGGCTCAAATAAGGAAAGGCCCGTGGTACGCCAGATCACCAAGGAGGGATAAAATGTTCAGAAAGCTATTGTTGTGCGTTGATCCGTACCCGCCGAGCAATACCCTTGTTTCCCATGCTATTGCCCTGAAACAAGTTGGAGCGGAGGAGACTATCTTAGCGCACATTCTCGCGGACGCCCCCCTTGAACTTGACACCATGCTACGCGAACAGGCACGGCCGGAGATGGAGCAACAGAAACAAATTCTTGAAGAAGCGAAACTCAAGGCCTCCATTGCAATGGAGGCGGGGATTCCTGCCCATGCCCTCAATGCTCTCGCGGAAAAAGAAGACGCATCCCTCCTCATCATTGGCACGCATGGCAGGGGACTATTAGAATCCATGGTGTTGGCTGGCAGCCCGCTGGGCAATGTCTCCTCCAAACTTCTCCATCTGAGTCATCGGCCTATGCTTCTCGTTCCGAATGCATTGCCGACCAAGGAAACAGGGAATGCACCACCGGAACTTTTTTCTCATCTCCTTTTCCCCACCGATTTTTCCGACACGGCGGAGATTGCTTTTGCCTATCTCGAAACCATAGTCCGCGCCACACAGTGTCCGGTAACCTTGCTGCATGTCCAGGACCGGTCCCGACCGGCGCCGCATCTCGGCCATCGTCTCAAGGAGCTGCAAGAACTTGACGGACTCCGCCTACAACGACTGCAAGGCTGGATAAAGGGATTGGGCGCACCGGATGTGCGCATCGACCTCATCCAAGGAAATCCAGGGGATGAAATTGTGAAGAGGGCCAAATCCTGCGGCTGCTCCCTGATCCTCATGGGAACCCAGGGCAAGGGCATCACCAGGGAAATCCTGCTGGGCAGCGTGGCGCACCATGTCGCCCGGCATGCCGCGCAGCCAGTTCTTTTTATTCCGGCTCTCCTGTGAGCAGCATGAAATTGAAGAGACTACGAATGGACGGGAGGGCACCATGCTACTGAAGGGATGGACAGAGGAAATAACCCGGGCAGAATGTCGGCCCGAGGCCCAGACAGTGCACTGCATTGCCAGGCTGGAGCAAAATATCGGAGAGGCGATTCCCTATCTCAACGCAGTGTTGGGAGGCTATATCTATATCAATGAGCCCCCTTCCGTGGCCTTTCGCAACCAAGGCAAACTCATCTCGGTGCATGCCGATCACATCGCCATCAATGCCTTGCAGGACGTCGATGAAGCAAGAAAAATCCTCCTGTGGCTACAACAAGAAATAAACGATGCCTGGGAGAGAAGGGCTGAAATCACCCCCAGCTTTAAGGCCGCCCCACGACCGCAGGTCTTGCAGATTCTGCGACTATTGCCCAAAACGAATTGCAAAAAATGCGGTCAACCCACCTGCATGGTCTTCGCCGCCCTGGCGGCAGAGGGCGGCAAGGGCGCGGAACATTGCCCGGCTCTGTCGCCTGAAGCGAGAAAACAGCTTACCGCCTATCTGGAGCGTTTTCCTTCTGATGGGTGATTGCGCCGACTCCGGCAAGCACCCCCATAACAACCCAAAGGAGAAAACCCATGAAGAAAAACCACTTCTGTCTCGTGTTCGTGCTGTTGGCCGCTTTCACCGCCTCGCTGGCCCTTGCCGGGGAAGCGCGACTGGTGCAGCTTGACAACTCCATGGTCAAGGACACCAAGACCGGGCTCATCTGGCAGCTCGACAAAAGTCCCGAACAGTTCGACTCCAAGGAAAAAGCGGCCCAATATGCCAGCTCTCTTGAGCTGGGCGGCTACCATGACTGGCGCCTGCCTACCCTTGAAGAACGCTGGGATCTGTTGCGGGTCTTTGTTATCAAAAACAATGGCGGCATCGAATTCCCGAAATTCGACAACAAATACTGGACGCTGGAGACACACAAGGGAACACAACCGATCAAGCTCGATATCTCCTGCATGTGCCGGGGCGACCAGGAGATCGAATACAAAAATACCGGCTATGTGCGGGCAGTGCGGGGGCCGCAGGTGGGCAACCAATAATTGCTGGTGTGCCCCTGCGCCTCGAAAAAATAGCTGAATTCGGTGGTAATCAAATTGTAAAATACCTCCATAATCTTCATAAAGGAGCTTCACCATGTCAACACTGTCAAAAGCAGCGCTGGGAATTCTGGTTCTTTCCCTTGGCTGTTCTTCCATGTCGTATGCACTCACCCCTGAAGAAGCGAAGACTGTGCAAAAAGTCGCCGTTGAATTTCTCGGCTCTACCCCGGAAAGCACTTTTCTGATTGCTCCCGAAGCTGTTTATGAGCGCATTCAGTCGAGTGCCAAGGATTATGTCTTGGTGGATGTCCGTTCTGCCAAGGATTTCCAAGCAGGGCATATCCCCACGGCGATTAATATCCCCTATCGAGACATTGCCAATGCGCAAAACCTTGCCAAGCTTCCCCGTGATAAGGAAATCATCCTCTACTGCAATTCCGGCCATGAATCGACCAAGGTACTCTCTATTCTCAAAATGCTCGGCTACAACGCTTATGGAATGAAATGGGGAATGATGGCATGGAATGTCGTCCCATCCACAGCGGCAACGCTCAAGGCCATCGCTACTGGAACTGCTGGAAGCTACCCTTTGGAAAAATAGCACGGTGATCGCTCAGCGAATATGATCGGGGATAAAAAAATTTCGTTGCGGGTAATTTCCCATGGCGCATAAACACAACCACGATGGTCACGATCACGCCCCTGCCGATTTCAGTCGGGCCTTTGCCATCGGCACGGCGCTGAATCTCGCCTTTGTCTTGGTGGAAGGGGGTTACGGCTTCATTGCCAACTCCCTGGCGCTGGTAGCCGACGCCGGACATAACCTGAGTGATGTCATAACCCTGCTCCTTGCCTGGGGCGGCATGATCATGGCCAAACGCGGGGCGACGGCCAGGCACACCTTCGGATTCAAAAAAGGCACCATCTTGATCTCATTGGGCAGCGCCCTGTTTCTCTACGCCGTTATCGGGATCATCCTCTGGGAGGCGGTGGCCCGCCTGCGCGCCCCTGCCGAGGTCAATGGCATGGCCGTCACCGTGGTGGCCGCCATCGGGGTGGTGATCAACACCGTCACCGCGCTGCTTTTCGTCTCGGGACGGAAAAACGATCTCAACATCAAAGGCGCCTTTCTACACATGGCCGCCGATGCCGCAGTCTCGGCCGGGGTCGTAGCAGCCGGATTCGCCATCATGGTCACCGGCTGGAACTGGCTCGACCCGTTGATCTCCATGGCCATCGCGATCATTGTCCTTATCGCCGGATGGGGCATGCTGAAGGAGTCCCTCCATCTCACCATGGCAGGCGTCCCAGCCCATATCGAGGCCGAGGCGGTGCTCGACTATCTCACCGGACTGCTGGGGGTGCAGTGCGTTCACGATCTGCACATATGGGCGGCCAGCACCACGGAAACCGTGCTCACCGCCCATCTAGTCATGCCAGGGGGCGGCGATGACGATTTTCTTCACCATACCGCCGAACACCTGCACCACGATTTCAATATCCACCACACCACCTTACAGATAGAATTGGAGGACGGGAAAGGACTCTGCCATACCAACAACAAAAGTCAAGGGTGCTGCTGGCCCGGAAAGGCGGCGGCACCCGGAGCTGCGCAATTCCAACAATCTCAGCCATCCACAGGAGGCGACCGATGAAAACACCATCCGTACCCGCAGCCTTTCTTGCCTTGACGCTGTTTCTCATGCTGCCAGCCACGTCCAACGCCGACAAGTTTGACGAATATCTGGCGGGCTTCACCTACCAGGAACGCAAGGATATGAAGATCGAGAGCAAGGAGCTGGTGGGGCTGCTCCAAAAAGGCGAAGCCCAGCTCATTGATATCCGTTTTCCCGAAGAGGTCGCGGCCTGGCGGATGGGCTTTGCCAAGAATATCCCGCTCAACGAACTGCCCTCGCGTCTGGGCGAGCTGGATAAGAATAAACTCATCGTCACTGCCTGCCCCCATAATGACCGCTCGCATATAGCCAGAATGTATCTCACTACCAAAGGGTATCAGGTCAGGTACCTGCATGACGGTCTGATCGGGCTTGCCGAACTACTCCGGGGCGACGCGGCCAGGGATTTCGTCACTGCCCCGGCACAATAAGATGCTTTGCAATAGCTCCCGTTTGAAAGGGAGCATCCCTACAACATCAAGGAGAACGCATGAAAACAATTGTCAGATTTGCATTGTTACTGGCCGCATTGGTAGTCCTGCACACCTCTAACAGCACGGCGGCAAGCACGCCTTCGCTGGTGCCGGTTCCCGACACGGTGACCATGGTCGATCTCGGCGCCACCTCCTGCATCCCCTGCAAGATGATGGCGCCCATCATCGAGGAATTGGAAGCAGAGTACCGGGGCAAGGCGGCGATCATCTTCATCGATGTCTGGAAGAATCCAGACGAGGGCAAGAAATTCAAGGTGAGCATGATCCCCACCCAGATTTTTTTCGACCGCGCAGGCAATGAGGTCTACCGCCACAGCGGCTTCATGGACAAGAAGACCATTGTCGCCCAGCTTTCCCAAATGGGGGTTGCCCAACCCGCCTCCGGGAGTGGTAAGTGATGGACACCATTTTTCTCCTGGTCAATGAATGGATGGGCGCGGGCATCGCTCTTGCCGCTCTGGGCTGTTTTCTCTGGGGAATGATCAGCGTCTTGCTCAGCCCCTGCCACCTGGCCTCGATCCCACTGGTGGTGGCCTATGTGGGCGGCCAGGAAAAACTGGTCAAGGGCAGGCAGGCCGTACACTACGCAGTGTTGTTCAGTGTCGGCCTTTTCCTGACCATCGTCCTGGTGGGGGTGATCTGCGCCCTGCTCGGTAGGATGCTGGGGGATGTGGGGCCGTACTGGACCATGGCCGTGGGAGTGATTCTGCTCTGGGTGGCCGGTGACATGCTGGGCATTGCCAAGTGCTCCGTGGCTCATCCTTCTTTTTGCCATCGGCCACTGCCTGCCCATTGCCGTGGCTGGCAGTTCCACCGCCACGGTGAAACGGCTGCTGGCCAGTTCCTCCTTCGGGGAAGCCAGCGCCTGGTTCCGCAAGGGGGCGGGGATGCTGATCGCCGGACTGGGGATATATTTTCTGATCAGGCCCTTTGTGTAAAAGCAGGGCTGTTATTCGCTTGCCACGCAAAAACGGGCTGCCGATCTTTCGGCAGCCCGTTTTTTTTATTTCCCTTTCGGAAAACCGCTGACTATACCTTCACCAGCTTCACCTTGGTGTCATAAAACGAGACACTCCCGCCCACCTTGTCGATCATGCAGGTGTTTTTAAGATGCGGGTCCACCCACATGGCGGCATTGGCGTTGATGCCCATAGCGCGGCGCGGATCACCCTTGATCACCTTGCCGTCGATGGTCTGATCCACGGCACCGGTGGCCCAGTGGCCCTGGCCATGGAGAACGGTGATGATGCCAGGACGGATGGTTTCCGTGACCTGCACCTTACCGACCATCGGCTTCTTTGTGCCGTTTTTCAGATTCCAGCTTCCTTCCGTATTGGTAGCCGAAATAACCTTGACTTTATCCCCGGTCTTGAGCCCCAACCGCTTAGCATCGCTGGCATGGATGACAATGCCGTTCTCCCCCGTGGAGTCGTTCAGGTACTGCTGGGTGATGGTGCGAGACTTGGTCATCCGCACGTCCTTCTGGGTGATCATGTGCAGGTCGTAGCCCTTGGACTGCTCGGTGGGCGGACGGTCCAGGGTGTCCACGATGGGCATGTACTTGGCCATGCCCAGGTAGTGCTTACCGGTGAAGGCGTCCTTACACTTGGCGGTCTTCTCCTGATAGAGGTTGATGTACTTGCCCCACTTGTTGGCCACTTGGTCGCCCTTGTAGCTGTTCTCCTGGGTTTCGAAACGACCGCCCCGGTTCAGGACATGCACCACCTTGGCGAAGCTCGCCCCGGCAATGGCTTTCCAGCGATCCACGTCAAAAACGTTCTTGGGCAGATGCCTGCGGGACTTGGTAAACAGCTCGATCTCCGCCGCAGAGGCGTCGGCCACCGGCTCCTTGCCGTCGGTGGCCACATTGGCCACCATGCGGATATAGAAGTCGTCGGGCCGGGTCAGGGGCTGGCCTTCGCCAAAGCCGCTGGGCCCGAAGCCCGGCAGGCCAAGTTTCTCGGCCAACGCCAGCCAGACCGCCTCGTAGGAGATGGGCTGCTGCTCGCCGAATACGGTGACGATCTCGTTGGGCGACGGGATAACCGGCTGGCGGATGGGCTGCACCTTGACCGGCATGTTGGGGTGCGAACCCTGCATCTCCCAGCGCTCCAGATAGTGGAGATCCGGGAAGATGTAGTCGGCGTAGACGGTGGTCACCCCGATGGTGATGTCGCTGGCAAAGTAGAGCGGGATGCGCTCAAGATTGACCAACGCCTCGATCTGGGTGTGCCCGGCGGGCAGGGAGTAGGTGGGCGCCCCACAGTAAGAAAAAAGCGCCTTGATCGGGTACGGGTAGGCATCGGCGCAGGAGGGGATGATCTCCTCGTAGACATCCGAGGACAGCGGCCACCAGTTGCGCTTAGCCGGGTATTTCGTCGCGTCGAAGATGGTGGACTCTTCGTACTTGGCGTCGTGGCGGATGATGGAGAGGCCAAAGGCCTTGCCCGCCTTGGGAGTGATCTTCTTGAAATTGAAGGGCTGCGCCTCGGTTTTGGTGCCGTCGGTGTTGAAGGTGGAGGCCACGATCATGCCGCCCTTCCAGTCGAAGTTGCCGATCAGCAGATTCAGGGCATACAGGGCCGAGATGTTGTAAAAGCCATTGGTGTGCTGGGCCGGGCCACGGTGCATATCCACACAGGCCTTCTTGCCGTAGCTGGTGAACTCCTTGGCCACCTCCTCGATCACCTTGGCCTCAATACCGCAGATTTTAGCGTACTCGGGGATGGTTTTTTCGCGCACCGTGTCCAGCAGCACCTGCAAACCGCTCTTGACCTTAATTTTCTTGCCGTCCTTGCCTTCCAGCTCGGCGGTGACGAAGAGGTCGCCGACCACGGCTTCCTTTTCATCGTTGGGATCAAAGGCCATTGGCTTGCCGCCCTGCATGGCCACCAGGTATTCGAAGGAAAACTCCTTGCCGTCCTTGTCCTTGCGGGTTTCCTTGTCCTTGAGGCCGATGTCGGAAGCGCGCAGCAGGCTTGAGGGGTTGCCCTCCTTGTCGAGCTTTACCAGCCAGGCGGCGTTGCACCAGGTGGTCTCCTTGCCAGCTGTGGCCGCAGCCTTGTTGGCGTTGCCCAGGTATTTAGCGTCGAAGCGCTTGTTTTCCAAAATCCAGCGGGCTGCCCCGTTGGCAAAAGCAGCATCGGTGCCGGGCAGCACCGGCACCCAGCGGTTGGCCTTACTGGCCAGCTTGGAAAACCGGGGGTCCAGCACGGTGATCTTCAGCTTGCCGTCGGCCAGACGCTGGGTGATGCGCGGGCTGCGGTTGGATGGGCCGTAGTTGGCGTCAAAGAGATTGGCCCCGACAAACATGATGTACTCGGAATTCTCCTGATCGGCCTGCCAGTAAAATTTTTGACCATCCTTGAAGGTGTCGCCCACGTACTGCTCGCTCAAGGCCTTGGAGGCGAAGTAAAGCGACCCCTGGCAGACCGTGGTGTGCCCATGGGTATTGGCCGTGCCGAACTGCTCGGTGAAGCGCTTGGCAAAATCGGCGCGCCCGCCTTTCTTGCGGCCCCACATGTAGACGAACTGGTTGTTCTTGGGGCCGAAGTCCGGATGGTCCGGGTCGATGAGCTTGTCGAGATTTGCGGCGTGCTTGACTTTGAACTCGGCGATGGCCGCCAGCTTCTCTTCCTGGGTCTTCTTCTTGCGCAGAGCCGCGACATCCTTGCCCATCTCCTCGTAGACCTTGGCGTCTTTAAGCGCGAAGATCTCTTTCAAGCCCGCGACCTGGCGGTTCTCCTCGCCGGGTACATGCTTGAAAAGCAGGCCGCCAGCCACGATCTCGCCGATCGCCTGGTCAAAGGGGATTGCCTGCCACTTGCCCTCGCCGCGCTTGCCCGCCCGTTTCAGCACCCTGGTGATCCGATAGGAGTCGTAAGCGCCCTGATGCCCGGCCTGACCCTTGGGACAGATGCCGCTGTCCAGCTTGGCGGCCACGCCAACATCCTCTTTCATGGGCAGATGCGGATGGAGGGTGAAGGGATTGTATGGGTTGCCGTCGATCTTCACCGCCACCCCGTCCAGCACCTTGACCTTGATGCCGCAGCCGGTGTTGCAGTTGAGGCACACGGTGTACAGGGTGTTTTCGGCCTTCATCAACTCATAGGCCTCGGCGGCGGTCAGCTCCCCGGCCTCGACCCGGGCGATCAGCATATGGGCGAAATCCAGCTGGCTCGCGGCCAGGGCCGCGCAACCGGCCAAGGCGGTTTTTTGCAGAAAATCCCGCCGGGACAGGCCGGGCTGTTCTTCCTTGGTTTTTTTCAGATTATTCATAACTCCTCCAGAGAGATAGTTTCATGCGGGGCGGCGTTAGCGGTACAGGGTTTCCAGCTTGTCGTTGGACACATAATAGACCCTGGGGGCCGTGCCCTTGCCCGCCTTGAGGATCTGCACCTTGTTGGCCTTTTTCACCTGGGCGATCAGGCTTTTGGGATCGTTCTCGTCGCCGAAATACCCAGCCCGACCGATACAGGTGGTGATGCACTGAGGGAGCATGCCGTTTTGCAGGCGATGCACGCAGAAATGGCATTTACGGGCATTGCCGATGGGCTGGTTCTTGCCGGAGCGCGGCCATTGCTTGCCGTACTCAAAAGAGGGCATGGTCTCGTATTTCTGGATGGAGGGAGTGCCTTCGCCATGAAATTTGCCCGCATCCATGGTCCGGGCGCCATAGGGACAGGCCGGGACGCACTTGCCGCAGCCGATGCATTTGGCGTAATCGATGGGCACCGTGCCCGCGCCGATGCCCTTGGTTTCCTTCCAGGTCGCCTCACCCTTGGCCGGGCAGGCATCCACACAGGGCGGCTTGTCGCACTGCATGCAGGGCCGGGGCAGAAAGGTCCGGGAAACCTTGGGGTACTTGCCCTGCTCGTATTCGTACACCGGGCGGTAGTGCATCTTGGGGGGCAGCTTGTTTTCGGAAACGCAGGCAATGGTGCAGGCATGGCAGCCCACACATTTGCGCAGGTCGATGAGCATGGCCCACCGTCGCTCTTCGGGCTTTCTTTGCAGCGCCTGCGCCAGCTCTTCGTGCATGGTAACGAGAATGTCGTTCATGGCTTCTCCTTGTGGTGTTATTTCGTATGACACTTGGCGCAGTTGCCTTTCACCGAAAAGGCCTTGGCGCCGTTGTGGCAAGCGCCGCAGGATGCTCCGGCCTGCATGGCCTTCATGGTCACGGCCTTGTGCTGCTTGCTGGTGGTATAGAGCTTGGAATGACAGGCCTGACAGGCATTCCCCAGCCCGGCCACATGGAGTTCGTGACTAAAAACCACGTTGCCGCCCTTGTTCTGCATGGTGATTTCCCCGCCGCCGACCACGGCAAAGGCTGGCGCGGCCATCAAAAACAGATGGGCCAGCACCGTCGGAACTGCCAGAACGCTTCTCATGATGCTCCTCCTCTTGAGTGTTTTCACATTCCACCAACCACTGCTTACGATTTGCAGCTCACATGGCAGACGCCAGCAGGGGTCTGCCTGACATGCGGAAAGTAACGACCCCGAAACCAGAGGGCCACATGAACCAGACCAAGAAGCACAGGCACCTCGACCAGCGGCCCGATCACTGCGGCAAAGGCCTGGCCGGAGTCGATGCCGAACACGGCAATGGCCACGGCAATGGCCAGCTCAAAATTGTTGGAGGCGGCGGTGAAGGACAGGGTTGCCGATTGCTCGTAAGTGGCCCCGGCTTTCATGGACAGGAAAAAGGAGACCAAAAACATCACCAGAAAATAAATGGTGAGAGGGATGGCAATGCGGAGCACGTCAAGGGGCAGCTGCACGATGTATTCGCCCTTGAGGGAAAACATGACCACGATGGTGAAAAGCAGGAAGATCAGAGTAAGCGGGCTGATTTTCGGCAGCAATCGCTGCTGGTACCACTCCTCGCCCATGAGCCGTAGCCCGAGCAGCCGGGTGAACATGCCCGCGAGAAAGGGGATGCCAAGATAGATGAAAACGCTCTCGGCGATCTGCCCCATGGAGATGTCCACCACCGCGCCTTCAAGCCCCAGCCAGCCGGGAACGACGGTGATAAAAAGCCAGGCGTAGAATGAGAAAAAGAGCACCTGAAAGATGGAGTTGAAGGCAACCAGCCCGGCGCAGTACTCCCGGTCGCCGTCGGCCAGATCGTTCCAGACGATGACCATGGCGATGCAGCGGGCCAGGCCGATGAGGATCAACCCCACCATGTACTGGGGCTGGCCGGAGAGAAAAGTCACTGCCAGACCGAACATGAGGATTGGGCCGATCAGCCAGTTCTGGACCAGCGAGAGCAGCAGCACCCTGGCGTTGCCGAACACCTCGTGGAGCTTCTCATACCGTACCTTGGCCAGCGGCGGGTACATCATGAGAATCAGGCCGATGGCGATGGGAAGGTTGGTGGCGCCGACTTGGAAGGAGTTGATGACGTCACGGATGCCAGGATAAAGATACCCTCCGGCTACCCCGGCAAACATGGCCAGAAATATCCACAGGGTGAGGAAACGGTCGAGGAAGGAAAGTTTTCTGGGTGTTTCCGGCACGGCGGTTCTCCTAGGATTACCACGACCACGGAACAGTTCAGCGGCAGGCGGCCTCATTCTTGGTGACAAGGTAGGCGACAAGCGACTCCTGATCCTTTTTCCCTTGGGGCAGCGCGGCAAGTTCACGCCGGAGCAACTCCAGGGCCTTGTGCTGGAGGGGGTTCTCCTCTCCGGCCAGACTATAATACATCCACAGCCCTTGACGACGCCCCGCGACCCAACCGGCATTGCGCAGGGTGGCGAGATGGCGGGACACCGTGGATTGCGGCAGATCGAGCACGGTCATCAGATCGCAGACGCACCGTTCTCCGCGGGTCAGGAGGCCAAGGATTCTGAGCCGAGTTTCATCGCCCAGGGCCTTGAAAATTGGTGCGGTGGTGTGCATGGGGTACGATTCTCCTTCTCCACAGACTCACTTATTTCTTATATCTGGATATACGGATATAACACAAGAGAAATTACAGCCGCAGACATAGAATGCCAACAAAAGTCGTTTTTACAAAGAGATATTTTTCCTACAACGTAACACCCATCCGCTCTATCGTAATGGCAAGGCCCGCCTTGACAACCCCGCCGCGAACGACCTTGGCAAAAATCCCTTCCTTGGGCATGATGCAATCCCCGGTGGCCTTCTTAATGGCGCACCCGGCATTATGACATTCCTTACCGATCTGGGTGACTTCGAGCACCACCTTGCCGTCGATGACCAGGCGGTCGCCGATGGCAAGCGCGGTCAGCTCCAGGCCCCGGCAGACGATGTTCTCGGCAAATACCCCGTGCTTCAGGTGGGGCATCTTCTGTTTCACCGTATCGATGCTTTCCCCGGCAAGCAGGGAGACCTGCCGGTGCCAGTCCCCTGCATGGGCATCCCCGTCGATCCCCCAGTTTTCCTTGAGGCGAATCTCAGACACCTCTTTCTTGACCATGCCTTTTTTTTCGCTGGTGCAAACCGCTTCGACCCTTCCCATATGCCCCTCCCTGTTGATTGTCATTCGAGGATAAACCCGGCAACCGGCAGCCCCTTGCCCCAGGCGCCCCAAGCGCCGTCGTGGATATCCAGGGTTTGGGCGGCGCTGTCGTAAGTGGCCTTGATGTTCGACTCCAGACTGCACTTGCGGTCATAGTTGGTGTGGGTAAAGGTCAGTCGGTAGACCGTGGCACTTTGAGCAACGACCTCCTCGACATAGGCAACATGCCCGGTGGGCATCTTTCTCCGGCCATTGGCAGCAAGAATGAGTATACTGCCGGGTTTGGGGATAAGCGAGGTGTTGCCGCGCCATTTCTCACAGGTAAACCAGGTAAGCGGACCGTTTTCATGACCGGAGCGACAACTGATAATGCCGCTCCGGCAGCGGGCAAATGGGAGACTCTGAGGTTCGCAGCGGTTTCCCTTGCCCCCTGGACGCAACTGGAAGCATTCATCCGTATCGCGCCCCTGCCTGCCAAAGTTGGCTCGGAACTCCTCCAAAGAAAAAGGCTGGTCAGGAGACACCCCCGTCGTCGCAGGCACGGTTCCGGTCTCCTCCATCGCGTCCTGGCCCGTCGAAAGGGCCGCCTGTGATTCCGGATCACCGCAGCCGAACCTCAACAGAATACACAGAAAAATTGTGACCACCCGGGCAGTGCTTTGCTGCATGAAAATTCCATTCTGCTTTGGTTGCTCTGGGGCGCATTGCACCCTGCTCCTTGCGCGCATCATAGCAGACCCACCCACCCTTGACAATGCCAGGCGCCAGAGCCTTACGAATTGCGGCAGAATAGAGT
>JAPLJH010000027.1 GCA_026388695.1 Deltaproteobacteria bacterium
GACAGCACATAATCCGCCTTCTGGACCAGCTCCGGTGCAAGCCCGGTGGGGCCGCCGATCAAAAAGGCAATCTCCCGCACCCCCTGATCCTCCCAGCGACATAACAGATCAGCCAGATCCTCGGAGCTGAGCTGCTGGCCTCCCGGCGCAAGGGCCACCACCTTGGTTGCCCCGCCCAATTGCGGCAGACTGCCAAGAAGTATCTGCCCCTCCTCGGTTTGCTGCCGCGCCGTATCTTCCTTGGTGGCGTTCTTCTTTTCTTTCAAGACCGGCAGGTCAAGCTGGGCATAACGCCTGAGCCGCCCGGCATAATCATCGATTCCGGCGGCAAGGTACTGTTCCTTGGTTTTACCCAGGAACGGGAGGATGATCTTCACCGCCCTGCCTGTTTCCGCTCAAGAATCGCCGCAAGCCTGGCCCGAAATTCCTCGTAGCCCATCTCCCCCTTGATGCCTGGACAAGATTGCCTGATGGCCTCGAAATTGGCCTGATCTTCCAGGATGCTCGGATGCAGGGGCCATTGCGTGCAACGCCACGGCTTGCCGGGATGCACCGTACAGCCTTCGTTAAAAAAGATGCAGTGGCCGTCCACGGTCTTCATCTGCACCACCCCGTCGGTGATCCGCAGATACCGCTCCTTCACCTGCTCCACCGGCAGATGGAGATAGGCGACCAGGCGCGCAAGGTCGTCCGGCGTCAAAGAAACCGTGGTCTCGCCATGACAGCAATGGCCGCATTGCCGACAGTCGAATATCCGCTGCTCGTTGTAAATATCGTCATACAAGTCATTCATGTTCTTCACTTCCTTACGGCTTTATTTTCCTGAAAGATATACCCCAGGGTCCGGTAGATCAGCTTGGCCACGGTAAAGGCCGCATGTTCCGCGCCGGGCCGCGGCGAAAATTCGACAAAATCCATGCCCACGATGCGGTGCCGCCGGGCAATCCCGCGCAGCAGACCGATGGTCTGACGCCAGGTCAGGCCGTCGGGTTCCGGGGTGCCGGTGGCCGGCATGATCGCCGGGTCCAGGCCGTCCACATCGCAGGTGAGGTAGACCGGCCCCTTGATCCCGGCACAAACCTGTTCGATCCAATCCGTCTCGGCATGGATACGCGACATGAAAAATGGGTGCCAGCCTTTGGCCTGGACGAGATCGTATTCCTCCTTGGAAAAGGAACGGATACCAACCTGGGTAAAGGGAATGCCCAGATCATCAAGCCGCCGCATCACGCAGGCATGGCTGTTGGGGTTGTCGTCATACTGGTCACGCAGGTCAAGGTGAGCGTCGATCTGCACCACATGCAGATCAGGGTGCTTCGCCAGGCAGGCCTGAACCGCAGGCACGGTCACGGTGTGCTCCCCGCCCAGCAGAACCGGGAACATCCCCCCGGCCAGCTCCTCGGCCACTGCCGCCTCTATCTGTCGGCAAGCCTCGGCTGCGGTTATCGCCGTAAAGTTCGGCACCGGTCTGGTGGCAATACCAAGCCGCACGGTCTCGGACAAAAGCTCATCATCAAACACCTCCAAGGCCGGAGATGCGTCAATGATCGCCTGCGGCCCAAGCTCGGTGCCGCCCAGCCAACTCACCGAGGAAGCAAGCGGCGCCGAGAGAATGGTGATGCGTTTTTCCGGGCCAAGGTCGGCCTCTTCCCCTAAAAATTGTGCGATATGCGTCATGGTTTTTTGCAGTAATCCTTGGTCAAATTCCCGGCCACTCAGGCCGTACCCACCACATCCCCAAACAGGGCGATATCGATGCCGTGCCGTTGCGCCGCCTTCTGCCATCGCAATCTGTCCGGCGTGTGGAAAATAATGTCGTCATCCGCAGGCAGGATGAGCCAGCCGTCTACGGTGAGCTCTATCTCCAGTTGGCCTGGCCCCCAGCCGGAATAGCCCAGGGCCACCAACAGATTCTGCGGACCCTGGCCAGCGGCGAGATCATAGAGCAACTGCGGGTCGCTGGTCAGATGGACGGTCTTGCTCACCTCAAGAAAATTCGGCGTCCGGTACTCGGAGCTGTACAGAAAAAAGGCGTTTGCCACCTCCACCGGCCCGCCCTGATACACCGTCGGTAATAGCCCCGGCGGCAACGGAATCTCGGCGCTTTTAAAAACATCCGCCAGGCTGATATCGGCAATGGGCTCGTTCACCACCAGCCCCATGGCCCCCTCGTCGTTATGGGCGCAGAGATAGACCACCTTTCCGGCAAAACGGGGGTCCGGCATCTGGGGAGTGGCAATGAGGAAATAACCTTGCAGGGTTTCGATCATCTGGGAGGGGTGCCCCATGTCTGCTCTCTCTAAATATTGATCGCCACGGGCGACCGATTCAAATCCGCCTGCAACTTAGCATTTGTCCAGGCTGTCAGTCAAGAAATCCCGCACCAACAACAAATTTGCACCTCCCAGGAAAAGAATTGGAGTTTCCGCTCTGTTCCGTGCTAGAATTCTACATCTACTCTTGCAGCAACTTGAAAAGTTCTCACCAACCCACACCAAAAGAACCCGCATATGACCTCTGATATAAATTCCGAAATCAACCGGATTATTGCCTCCGAACACCATGACCCCTTTCAGGTTCTGGGCTTCCACGTTCTGGACCACGATGCCACCTCTTCGGTTATCAGAACCTTCCAGCCCAACGCCAACGCTTGCTGGCTGATAGCCAACGGGGAAAGAAAGGAGATGTACAAGACAAGGCCGGAAGGCTTTTTCGAGATTGTCATTACCGATTGCACCGAGCCTTTCCCCTATGAGTATGAGGCAGCCTATTACGATGAAAACCACCATGTTTTCAAGGATCCGTATCGGTTCCTGCCCCAGATGTCCGAGTACGACCGCTATCTCTTCAACAACGGCACCAACTACGAAATTTACAACACCCTGGGCGCGCAGCTTGTAACCATTGACAACGTCAGCGGGACCATCTTCCGCGTCTGGGCGCCAAGCGCCAAGAGGGTCAGCATCCTGGGCAACTTCAATTACTGGGACGGCAGGGTCCATCAGATGCGGGTCTTGGGCCAATCCGGCATCTGGGAGCTGTTTGTCCCTGACATCGGCCAGGGCGAACCCTACAAATTCGAGATCAAAACCCAGACGGACGCGCTGCTCGAAAAGGCCGACCCTTTTCAGTTTTTCTCAGAGATCCGGCCCAAAACCGCCTCGATTGTCTGGGGGCTGGACGGCTATGCCTGGAATGACGCGGCCTGGATCAAGGAACGAAAGGGCCTAAGAAGCTACGAGCAGCCCATATCCACCTACGAGGTCCATCTGGGCTCCTGGCGGCGCGATCCGGCAGACCCAGCACGGTTGCTCTCGTATCAGGAACTGGCCAGCTCCCTGATCCCGTACGTCAAGGAGATGGGCTTCACCCATATCGAGCTGATGCCCATCATGGAGCATCCCCTTGACGAGTCCTGGGGATATCAGGTCACCGGCTATTTTGCCGTGACCAGCCGCCACGGCACGCCCCAGGATTTCATGTACTTCGTAGACCAGTGCCATCAAAACGGAATCGGCGTCATCCTCGACTGGGTGCCGTCGCATTTCCCCTCCGATGGCCATGCCTTAAGCAGATTCGACGGCACCGCCCTCTACGAACACGAAGACCCGAGGCAGGGCACACATCAGGAATGGGGCACCCTGGTTTTCAACTACGGACGCAAGGAGGTGCAGAATTTCCTCATTGCCAACGCCCTCTTCTGGATGGACAAGTTCCACATCGACGGTCTGCGGGTCGATGCCGTTGCCTCCATGCTCTACCTGGACTATGCCCGCACTGACGGGGACTGGGTACCCAACATCTACGGCGGCAGGGAAAACATCGATGCCATCGAGTTCATCAAACACATGAACGCCATCATCTACAGCCGCTATCCAGACACCCTGATGATCGCCGAGGAGTCCACCAGCTTCTATGGGGTTTCCAAGCCCCTGGACTGGGGCGGCCTGGGCTTTGGCTACAAGTGGAACATGGGTTGGATGAACGATATCCTGGGTTATTTCAGCAAGGAACCGATCTTCCGCAAATACCACCACAACGCGCTGACCTTCTCCCTGCTCTACGCCTTCACCGAAAACTTCATCCTGCCCATGTCCCACGACGAGGTGGTGCACGGCAAGCGCTCCCTGCTCTTCAAGATGCCCGGCGATATGTGGCAGAAATTCGCCAATCTACGCCTGCTCTTCTTCTTCCTCTGGACCCATCCGGGCAAGAAGCTCCTGTTCATGGGCGGCGAGTTCGGCCAGATCTCAGAGTGGTACTGCAAGGTGAGCCTGGACTGGCACCTGACCGAACAAAACACCATGCACCAGCAGCTGCAAAGATTCGTCCAGCAGTTGAACGCGGTGTACAAGGAGACCCGCCCCCTCTGGGAGATTGATTTTTCCTACGACGGCTTTCGCTGGATAGATTTCAAGGATGTGGACAACAGCATCATCGCTTTCTGCCGCCAGGGCAAAAAGAAAAAAGACCATGTGGTCTGCCTGCTCAATTTCACCCCCCAGGTTCTGCACGACTATAAACTCGGGGTGCCTGCCGCTGGCTGGTACCAGGAAATCCTCTCCACAGACACCGCCGAGTTCGGCGGCAGCAACGTGTTCAACCCGGACCACAAGCAGGCCATTGCCGAACCCTTGGGCGAAGCTCCGTTCCATATCCTGGTCTCGGTTCCGCCTCTTGGGGGCATCATGGTAAAGCCGGTATAAAGGAGAGGAATAATGGGCTGTGACAGTAGGTTGCCAACTGGCAGTGACAAGATGAAAAAAGCCCTGCGCTGGATGAGCGAAGAAATGCTCAGTAATCCGCAGAAAAAGAGGGACACGGTGATCAAGGAAGCGGAGATCCGCTTTGATCTCTCGCCTGCGGAATGCGAATTTCTGACAAAAAATTTCAGCGGAACAGCTCCTGGTTCTTCCAGCCCCTGCTGAAGAGGGATCAACCCCTAACGACAATCGAGAAACTCAGCGAAACGAAAGATTCAGATCAGGCAATCTCAACAAAACGCCGCAAGCCGGGCGTAAGGAGGGAGGCATGGCAAGTTCAACAGCAAAACGGAGATACAAGTTCCTTTTGGTTGATGACGATGAAGCGTTCTGCCAGACCTTTCTCCAACTCCTCGAAGAAGAAGGCGTCCCGATACAGTGCGAAACCTGCTCTGTCCCATCCATTGCCCTGAACAAGGCCAAACACGAAGACTTCGATGCGGTGGTAACGGACATCGGCATGCCTGGCATGACCGGCATCGAATTGATCCATAAAATCCATGAGCACAAACCGGGCCTGCCAACCATCGTGATCACCGGCCACCCGGACTTCACCTACATCGATGCGGTGGACGCCGGAGCCTCCGATTTCATCCGCAAGCCCTTTGCCATGGATGAATTCTGCGCCCGCTTCAAACGGGTCATGCGCGACCACCAACTCCTTCTCCAGATTCAGACCGCTATCCACCATGTGGAAAAAACAAACCCTAAGAAGCCGAAAGAAAAAACCCAGCGGCAACTTCTCATCAAAGAAATAGAGTGGCTACAGGGCATGCTTTCAACTGAGGGGTAAACCACACACCCCATCATCGGCATCTCCAGAAAAAGCCAGCCATCGCTGGTAGCTTTCCGTTAACGTTGGCCAGGAAAAACGCCTGGTCAGCGCCTCCGCCTCATCCGTGGCCAGCCTTCCCGCCTTGATGGCGGCCAGCAATCTCTTGGAAAACTCCCCATCATGGTAGCGGAACTCCGGGGCAAAAAGCTCCCTATACGACAGGCGGTCCGGCACCAAGGGCCGGCAACCTGCACGCACCGCCTCAAGCACGGCCATACCATAAAACTCATGCCTGGCGGTGGACACGACCACATCCCCCCGACAGAGCAGCCTGCAATACTCCTGCCGATCTTCCGCGTAGCCGAAATGAACAATGTGCTGGGCTAGCCTTTCCTTCGCCTGGGCAAAGGCCGTGGGCTGGTTTCTGAAGGATTCTCCCAGTACGATCAGGCCAAAGGGGACCCCTTTGTCTGCAAGCCCGTACAGGGTATTGAAGAACAATTCCGGGTTTTTGTCGTGCTCCCAGCGGTGGTTCCAGACCAGAACCGGCGGTCTGCCCGCCTGCCTCTCCTCCTGGCAGGAGTCAATCCCGCTGAAATCCAGGCCAGGATAGAGGATGGTCGCCTTGAGGCGGATCGCCTCTTCGTAGCCAGCCAGGGACATATCCGGCATCTTTGCCAGAAGCTCCTTGCAGCCGGCGAGGAAAGAATCCAGATTATACTGCGAATTGAAGGCAAGCCTGTCCGAGGCCAGGGCCGTGGTGAGATTGGTCAGCCCGAAATGCACATCCCGCGCCTCAGACACCTGCATGGGATAGGCGAACTGGTTCTCATGGAAATAGGTCAGAATTGGAACCCCGCGCAGGTGCGGCGGCAGCAGGCCGCGCAGTGCCGCGGCATCGAGCAGGGAGGAGCAGAGAATCCGGTCATAGGTTTTGGCAATGTCGCGCGGATCGGCAGCAAGAACCCCGGCGAAATGCGGGGCCGCAAGACGCATCCGCCATTTCCAGCTATGGGCCGAGAGGGTCAGCAGGTCAAAGGCATAGGGCAAATGCTGGATCAGCCCGGCAAGAAACGCCTTGTGCGATCCACCGTAATAGGGCTCCAGGACCAGGATGTTCATGCCCCGCCCTGCTCAGGCCGTTTTCTTTAAGTGCTGGTACGCCTCATTCAACTCCTTCATCTTCTCCTCAGCCACCCGCCGAAACTCCTCGCCAAGGTATGCAACCTTGTCCGGATGATACTGCATACTCAGCTTCCGGTAGGCGCTCTTGATCTGTTCAGCCGACGCGCCAGGCTCCAACCCGAGGATTTCATAGTACTGGGCCTCGCTCCTGCCCTGGCCGGGGAAGGCCCGACCGCCGCTGCCGCCGACATATTTGCTGCGGATAGCGTGATGGTCATAGGCGGTAATCCCGAGGAAATCGACAATGGTCTGCACCATGGCCAGTTCCTGTTGGGAAACCTGGGCATTGGTGTACAGCACCTGATAGATAAGCTCCACCAGAATCAACCGGGGCTCGTAAGCAAACTGATTCTTGAACTCGGCAAGCATGGCTTCAAGGGAGACCTGGGAGGCAAGGGCATCCTGAATCAGGTCGCGCACCCAATACATCTGGCTCTGGTTGTAGCGCAGATGCACGCGAAAGAAATTCTCGATGGGGCCAAGCTCGGCCTTGGTGACAACCCCGTCCGCCTGGGCGATACGGATCAGGATATTGATCAGCAGGAAAACAAACTGGTTGTGGCTTTCGGTTTGCGATCGCTCATAGCGAACCGCCATGCGCCGGATATACTGGGAAAAACCCCATATCCCGACAAAAACCATGAGGACCAAAAATACCCCGGTGAAAAAGAGAAACCCCAGCACATCAAGGATAAGGGGCGCGCCGCCCATGGCGAACAGGATCAGGGCCACAACCAGTAAAAATCCGCCACAGCCGGGCGGGTTGCGCTGACGGTACACGATCATGCCTCACCCTCGGCAAACAGGGCCTCAACAAACTCGCCCGGCTCGAAATCCCGGAGATCCTCCATCTGTTCCCCGATGCCGATGAAACGGATGGGAATCTTGAACTCGTGGCAGATGTTAATCACGATCCCGCCCTTGGCAGTCCCGTCCAGCTTGGTCAGGGCCAGACCGGTGACATCCACGGCCTCGTTGAACAGCCGCGCCTGGGAAATGGCGTTCTGCCCGGTGGTGGCGTCGAGCACCAGCAGGATTTCATGGGGCGCGCCGGGGATCTTCTTATCCATGACCCGCTTGATTTTTTTCAGCTCTTCCATGAGATTGACCTTGGTGTGCAACCTCCCTGCCGTATCCACCAGCACCACATCAAAATTACGGGGCTTGGCATAATCCAGGGCATCGAACACCACGGAAGATGGGTCAGCCCCGGCCTGCTGGGCCACAACCTCTACCCCGACCCGTTTGCCCCAGATCTGCAACTGTTCGCTGGCCGCAGCCCGAAAGGTATCGGCGGCCACCAGCAGAACCTTCTGCCCGTCTTGGGTGAACTTGTGGGCCAGCTTGCCGATGGTGGTGGTCTTGCCCACCCCGTTGACCCCCAGCACCATGACGACAAAGGGGCCTTGCGCAGGCAGGGCAATATCCGCAGGCCGGTCCGTATTGCGCAGATAGCCGAGGATCATCTCCTTGAGCGCTTTTTTTAGAGCCTGCCCATCCGCCAATTCATTACGCCGCACCTGCTCCCTGGTTTTATTAAGAAGCTCCTGGGTGGTGTTGGCACCGATATCCGCCATGATCAAAATCTCTTCCAGATCATCGAGCAGCTCGGCATCGATCTTTTTCTTGCCCAGAAAAAGCGCATCTATCTGGCGGACAAAGGTTTTCCGCGTTCGGGACAAACCCTCCTTGAGCCGCAGAAAAAACTTCGGCCCACTCTCCTGCTGCTCCGCGATCTCGGCGACAGGCGTCGCAGTTTCTACGCCAGCATCCTGAGGCTGTTCGGAAGGGGTATCCTGCACGCCCCCAAGTTTCTTCTTAAACCAACCCAGCATTATTCATCCCTCTCAAGGCGTCTTCGCCGATATATTTTCTAGCACTTCCACGATCCGGCTGATCACCCAGTTCGGGGTGGAGGCCCCAGCCGTAACCCCTACCCGGCCATAGTTTGCCAGGGCCTGCGGCTCAAGATCCGTTTCCGACTCCACCATGAACACCGGGCAGCCCAGGCTTTCGGCAATCTCCCCCAACCGTTTGGTATTGGCGCTGGTCTTGCCGCCCACCACCACCAGGGCTTCAACCTCCTGACAGAGCTGGCGCACCTCTTCCTGCCGTTTATGGGTGGAATCGCAGATGGTGTTGAACACCTCGCCCCTGGGATATTTTTGCAGGATCAACTCCTTGAGCCTTTCAAAAAGATGCTCGTCCTGGGTGGTCTGGCTGACAATGATGTAGGGTCCTTTCAGCCGCAGGGCCGCGACATCCGCCTCGCTGTTCACCACCTGCCCGGTGTTGCCGGCATAGCCCATGAGCCCTTCCACCTCGGCATGATCGCGGTCGCCGATGATCACCGTGGCAAAGCCCTCTTTCTTGTATCTGGCAATAATGGCCTGCACCTTGAGAACCCGAGGGCAGGTGGCATCCTCCACCCTGGCGCCGGTGGCTTCAAGCTTCTTTTTCTCCTCAGGGGGGATGCCGTGGGCCCGGATGATAATGGAGCCGGTTGCCTGGGCCGGAATCTTGGTGAGAATCCGCACCCCCTGCTCCTCAAGGAGTTTCAGAACCTGTGGGTTGTGGATCAGCGGGCCAAAGGTGGCAATGGTTGTTTCGCCCTTCTGGACCATGCCGAGGGTGGTATCAACCGCCCTGCGCACCCCCATGCAAAAGCCTGCGTTCTTGGCAAGCACCACTTCCATCTGTTCACCTTTTTCTAGGAGGGTTGCCCTCCAAATTTTCTTCTCGTACGCCGACCAGCAACAGACCAGACAATCTATACGGATTTCTCCGTATTTGCAAGAAAAGCAACGCGCCCTTGGCACGGGAATCAATTGCGAGAATCCTGCGACGCCTCTATACTGATCCTACCCACACCTTCATAGGAGCCCCATGAACCTGCGCCCGCTTACCCTTGATGACCGACTGTTCGTGACCGAATATCTCAGGCGGTTTCCTCCTGTGATCTCGGAGCTGACCTTCACCAATCTCTTTGCCTGGCGGCACACCCGGCCGATCTGGATCGACGAGTTCAGAGACTCGCTCCTCGTTTTTGCCGAGACGAAAGCTGGATTGGTTCTCCTGGGAAACCCCATCGGCCCGGTCACGCTGGCCGAGGTTTTCGATGCATACGGCAGCAGGATTTCGGAAGCGGAACGCTTCCCCAAGGACAAACTCACGGATGCAGCCCTGCCGCCCGGAGCAACGGTAGCCGAGGACCGGGACAATGCGGATTATGTCTACCGCAGGGAAGACCTGGCCTCCCTGGCAGGCAGGCATTTCACCAAGAAACGGAACCACATCAACCAGTGCCTGGCCGCCTACGACTGCCAGTACGAAACCATCACCCCGGAAACAATTCCTGAATGCCTGGCCATGCAAGAGCGCTGGTGCACTGACCGGGAGTGCAAGATCGAACCGGGATTACGCGGGGAAGATCAGGCGATAGAAGAGACCCTGCTCCATTACGGGGAATTGCCCCTGACCGGCGGCGCCATCCGGATTGCGGGGAGAATTGAGGCGTTCACCGTGGGTGAGGCGCTCAACCCCTCAACCGCAGTCACCCATTTCGAGAAGGCCATGCCCCAGTTTCATGGCTTGGCCCAATTGATCAACCAGTGGTTTGCCAGAGAGAATCTTGCTGGATTTAGCTATGTCAACAGGGAGCAGGATCTGGGGATTCCCGGATTGCGCAGGGCTAAGGAAAGTTACTCGCCGGATCACCTGGTGGAAAAGGTGCGGATTGTTCTTGTGGTTAGTAATGTGGGGGCGGATTTGCTCCGTTAAGAAACGTTGTGTAATCACGATCTAAATTTATTTTATCAGTAACTTCTTCATACTGTATTTTTTCTTTCTCTATTTGATCGGCAGTAGGGGTGAGTAACATTTTTTCTGCAATGTGTACAACAGGAAATATGACGGTTTTTTTCTCAAATCTTGGTCCCAGCTTGTACCACATTTCACTATCAATTAGAGGAATATCAACGTTTGCAAATATGTATTCAATGTTTCTTTTCTCAAGCTCCCCCCTAACTTCTAGCGTAATTCCGCATTTTTCGCGCCCGTAAATTATTACCTTGTTTTTGAGTGGAAAAAGGCGATCACGATTTATAAATGAATAAGTGCTCACACTAGAAATAATGAACACAAGAATTAATATTAATGATTTTATGAAGATATTATTACGAATGGTTCGGATATCCATACCTGCGGTCCCTAACGAAAAGCTGATCAGTGGTAGTGGTAGGTCGGGTAGAGCAAAGCGAAACAAGACCTACGGCTTTATTGTTATGTGTTAACTGCACAGTACACTTCTTTCCCAATCTTAAGGACGCCATATAAGCACACAGCGCCAATCCAAGAAATAATAGAAAAATTAAGAAAAATTAGGGACACTCCCCCAGTTTTCTCATAGCAAGATACTGGCGCATGGTTTTGAATTCAGCGACCACCTCAACCCGCATCAAAACGACCATCGATGGACTCCAGCAACCGCCTGCCGTGGATCACGCCAAGGATATAGATCGTTTCTCCCCGGATTTCGTAGATGAGTCGGTAGCTGTAGATGAAATGTTCGCGAATCTGAGGGGAGCCGGTTTCCGGCACCGGTCGGCCCATCATGGGCTGAAAAACAAGAAGTTCCGCCGTGACAACAATCTCTTCGACAACGCGGCGGGCATGCTGGAGCGAGTCACGGCTGATGTATTCCCCGATGGCCTCGATATCCCCGAGGGACTGTTCCGATCAGATCAGTGACCCAGCCATTTCCTCAACCGTTCTTTGGCCTCGGCATGACCGCTGGTTCTTCCCTGATTGATGTCGTCCTGGCCTTTCCGGATTTTTTCAAGCACATAGAGATGATACTGAATATCCTCATGGGTGCTGTCGTCGGGGAGCTGCTTCAACAACTCCTCCACCTCTTGTTTCGCCGTTTGCATGGTCATGCCCTCACTTGCTAATGTCCTCACTGCGTATCTGCCCAATAATACGCTGTCCGCGTGCCGATGTCGAACGGAAAAGAATCTCCATGCTTGCCGCTAATCCCCATCACTCCTTGGCCAACAACAAACCAAGCGCCTCCTTAATATCCTGCACCAGATGAAAACGGACATCCTCTTTCACGTTATCTGGAATCTCCACCACATCCTTCTCATTCAGCGCTGGCAAAACAATCTCCTTGATCCCGGCCCGCACTGCGGCCAAAACCTTTTCCTTGATCCCGCCCACCGGCAGCACATCCCCCCGCAGGGTGATCTCGCCGGTCATGGCCATGTCCTTGCTCACCGTTCGCCCGGTAAGCAGCGAGGTCAGAGCCGTGACCATGGCCACCCCGGCCGAAGGCCCGTCCTTGGGGATGGCGCCCTCGGGCACATGGATGTGCAGATCGATCTTGGCAAAGATTGCTTCATCCACGCCCAGCTCCTTGGCATGGGAGCGAATGTAGGTGAGCGCGGCGGTGGCCGACTCCTTCATCACATCACCGAGCTTGCCGGTCATGGTAAGGCCGCCCTTGCCCTTCATCTTGGCCGCCTCGATGAACAGCAACTCCCCGCCCACCGGGGTCCAGGCCAAGCCGGTTGCCAGCCCAGGCCCCCAGGACCGGGCCTTGGTCTCCGGAAAAAACTGGATGGGCCCGAGATAGGTGGCAAGATTAGCCGCATCGATCTTGGTCGTGCCGGTCTTGCCGGTGACAATCTCCTTGGCCACCCCCCGGCAGATCGCGGCGAGCTTGCGCTCCAGGTTTCTGACCCCGGCCTCTCGGGTGTGCGAGCGGATCACCATCTTGATTGCCTGATCATCGATCTTGAGATCGTCCTCGCTGATGGCGTGGGCCTCCAACTGCTTGGGCAGGAGGTGACGCTTGGCGATGTTGAGCTTTTCATCCTGGGTATAGCCGGACAGCTCGATGACCTCCATCCGGTCGCGCAGCGGGCCGGGAATATTGTCGAGAAGATTGGCCGTGGTGATGAACATCACCTTGGAAAGATCAAAGGGTATCTCCAGGTAGTGATCGGCAAAGGTGAAGTTCTGCTCGGGGTCAAGCACCTCCAGCAGGGCCGAGGAGGGATCGCCCCGGAAATCCATGCCCAGCTTGTCGATCTCGTCCAGCATGAAGAGCGGGTTGTTGGCCCCGGCCTTGCGCAGGCTCTGGATAATGCGGCCCGGCAGGGCGCCGATGTAGGTGCGCCGGTGTCCGCGGATCTCCGCCTCGTCCCGCACGCCGCCTAAAGAGATGCGGATGAATTTGCGGCCCATGGACCGGGCGATGGATTGGCCGAGCGAGGTCTTGCCCACCCCCGGCGGGCCGACAAAGCAGAGGATCGGCCCGTGCATGTCCTGCTTGAGCTTGCGCACCGCGAGAAACTCGATGATCCGTTTCTTGATCTCCGCAAGGCCGTAATGGTCTTCATCCATCACCTGCTGGGCCTTGACGATATCCAGGGAATCGGGGGTGGAGGTCAGCCAGGGCAGGTCCAGAAGCCAATCAAGATAGGTTCGGGAAACCGTGTATTCCGGCGAGGACGGCGAGATGCGAGCCAGGCGGTCGAGTTCCTTTTCCGCCGTCTTTTTGGACTCCGTGGGTAGCTCTGTCTTGGCAAATTTTTCCCGCAGTTCTTTAAGGTCGAGATTTTCCTCATCCTCGCCAAGCTCCTTGCGGATGGCATTGAGCTGCTGGCGCAGAAAGAAATCCCGCTGCTTGTGATCCGTATCCTCCTTGATGCTTTTTTGGATATCCTGGCTCATCTGGGCCGTTTCCAGGCGCTTGTTGAGTTCACGGGCGGTTCGATGCATCAGGGCCTTGCCCGGCTGAATCTCAAGGATTTCCTGCTCCTCCACCGGCGTGAGATTGAGCTGGGAAATCGCCAGATAGGAGATATAAAAAGGATCGGTAAGGGATTCGATGGTGCTGACGAGTTCATTCGGCAGCGACAACAGCTCCGCCAATTTTTTAAACTGGGTGCGCAGGTTGAGCACCAAGGCCTCGGCCTCCTTGTCCTCTTCCAACGTCATGGGGATGACGGCAACCTTGGCTGTCAGGTAAGGCTCTTCCTGGACAAATCCGACCAGCTCCAGCTTTTTGATGGCGCTGATCAGAACCTGATACCCGCCGCCCTCCTTGACCTTGACCAGCTTGTGGATGTAGCCCAACACCCCTATTTTGTAAAGATGCTGGGGCTCGACTTTTTCCTGCTTTTCCTCGGCAGGCTCCCTGTGGCTGACAATGGCGACCAAGCGGTCTTTCAGAACCGCGTCGTCGATGAGCTTTTGGGAGGCCGGATGCAGGATATTCATCGGAAAACCCATGCCGGGAAAAAAAACAAAGCCGTGCAGGGGCAGCACCGGCAGAATCTCCGGCACCGGCAAGTCGCTGGGATTTCCGCGATGCTCAGCCTTTGGCTCCGAAACTTCCGTTTCTTTTTGCTTGTCGTCTTCGCCCATGATTTTCAACCTGCATCGTTGTGTGTTCAGGTGAAAAAAATCCGCCGATTTCCAGCCTTATCCCACGGTAATCCTGATCTTTCCTCTGCTGCGCCGTAACGGCAGGGTAATCCGCAGAAAACCGTTCCTGCTTTCCGAAACCACCCTGGAAACATCAACCATTTTTGGCAAAGAGATGGACCGCTCGAAAAACCCCCGCTCAATCTCCAGTTGATGGATGCTCGATACCTGATCCTGCGGCTCATATCCCCGCCTTCCGGAAACAGTGACCCGCGACTCCTCTACCACCACGGCAAGGCTCTCCGCTTCCATCCCGGAAATATCCATGCAAACGATGATCGCCGAGGCGGTCTCGTATACATCCGCGGCAGGAAACCAGCTCCCGGCATGAAACATGAAGCCCACGCCTCGCAGAGTCATGCTCTGGGGAAATCCGATGGGCGTTCTGCCAAAGAAATGTTTTTTTCTGAAGTGGTCCATGGCCTTTCTTCCTTTCCCCGCGCTTTTTTGCGGAAGCCAACCCCGGCTAGGGGGTCTCAACAAACCCGGTCCCCTTGCACACGGGGCATATCACCTGCGGCACGCACTGACAATCGTTCCAGTCATCCCCAACCTTGGACCCGCGCCACTCGCTGCTGCATTCGCAGGTTCCCCGGATCACCTTCTCGCCGTTGCATTCAGGACACACCTTTTTTTCCGCACCGCTCATAACATCCCTCCTCATCCCAAAATTGAAGAGCCCGCCAGCGTGACTGGCATGAATTGCTTCACCCCATATAAAAAAAGTATGGAGCCGTTCACGGAAGATGTCAAGGGACTGATACCAACAGGAGATGACATCCTTACAATTCATCAGCCTGTCGGCAGGCGTGCGCCACCATAATCTTTTTGGCCAGACCGGCGTTGATGGCCAAGCGCGTTCCCTTGCTTGCCACGATGAGCGGTCCTGCGGAATGATTGCTGACGATTTCCAGACATGTTCCCACCGCGAGGCCCATATCGGCAAGTCTGGCCTGCACCTCCCGACCGCCCAGGATGGTAACGATCCGCACCCGTTCGCCGTTGGCGGCATACTGTAGGGAAAGGGCCGGTTCCCGCTGGGCCATGCACGAGGCGCACAAGCCGTAGATCTCCATCTTGTGCTGGAGGGGATGGAACTGGAACTGCCGGGCTATTTCGTGCTGGAGCCTTTCAAGGTCGTTATTGGCAAACTCCTGAATCTTGCCGCAGCGAGTGCAGATGAAATGGTCGTGGTGCATGCCGAGGTGGTGGTGTTCGTACACCGCCTCCTGGGTTTCAAACAGTTGTTTCTGGGCAAAGCCGAACTGGCAGAACATCTCCATGGTTTCCTTGAGAAACTCCCGATCAAGCAGCTCCGGCCTTTTGGCCCTGATAATCCCTTCCAACCCGGTCAGGGTCAGATGCTCTTCCACGGAGAGAAAAATATCCAGCACCTTGAGCCGCTCTTCGATGCGGGAGGCATTGAAGGATTCCAGCACCTCCTGGAACTGCTCCCGCTCCTGCTGGTGCTGGGTCTGGGGATCAAGCACTTCCGGGGCAGCGCCTTGACTGCTTTTTGCTGATCGAAAAAAACCGAACATTTCCCTGCTCCTTTGTGTCTCAAACCACCTGTGTCCACTCGCCATTTATCAGCAGATAGTGTGGCCGGAAACGGGCCTTGTAGGCCATGGCCGCCACCGGCTCTATCCAGTAGCCAAGGTAGAGATAATCGCAGTTTTCCCGGCTGGCAAGCTCGGCCAGGTACAGAATATTGAAGGTTCCCAGGCTTCGCTTCTCAAGGCCAGGATCGAAATAGAAATACACCGCGCTCATGCTGCTCTCGGCCAGATCGACAATGGATACCCCGACCAGCTGTCCGGACAAGCGAAAGGATATCTCCATGCTCGGGGCCAGGGAATTGACGAAAAAACCGCTGTAATAATCCTGGGCCGTGCTGGCGCGACCAGGATAGCGGCTGTTCAGGAAGCTATCCAGCAGGTGCAGCTTTTCCTGCGTCACCTCAAGCGGGCCAATGCTGATCTCGATATCCTGATTCCGCTGGCGGACGCGCCGCATGTTTCGGGAGGGGCGAAATGTTTCCATCGCAAGCCGGATGGGCACGCAGGCCGCACAATCCGGGCAGCGCATGGCATAGATGGTGTTGCCGTTGCGCCGGTATCCGGCGGCAAGAAACTCCTCCAGCAGGGCCGGGGGCAGAAAACTGAAACCCGCTTGGTGGTAGACCGCCAGACAGTCAAGACCGTAGGGGCACTCCGCCGGGGTATCCACAAAATACGGGGAGAGCTTAGTGATGAATCGGCTGGTATCACTCACATCCACGGAGGTCATGTGTCTCGCTGGTTGCAAATAGGTGCTGAGCCTGTCGAAGCACTGTTGTTATGAGGCAATTTTCATCGATAAAGGAAATATCGTTGCCGCATCTCGCTGAACCCATCAATCTCCGGCTGCCAACCCAACTCAAGCTCAAGGATATCCGCACCTGCCGCCAGTTGGTGCCTGAGCTTGCTGTCCCCCAGGATCAGATCAAGGGGGATCCGCTCGAATTCGTACTCATAGGGCGGGGCCTTCAGGACGAACTGCTGCGGATAGCAGCGCATGAAGGCTTGCAACAGAGCCAGCGAGGTGCGATAGGGCAGAAAGGCCTGCGGGTCCGTGACATGAAGTTGAAAGCCCCGGCAGGGCTGCCCTGCCCATTTGTTAGCCGTGGGCTCAAAAGCCAGGGACCGAAGAAAACACCCCGGCAGAGGTACCTGGATATTGTCCAAAACCGTCTGCCAATCAAGAAATGGGGCGCCGAATAGTTCAAAGGGTAAGGAGGTGCCCCTGCCTTCGGAGATGTTGGTGCCTTCAAAGATCACCTGCCCAGGATAGACCAGAGCCGTGGTAGGGTTCGGCATGTTGGGCGAGGGGAAGACCCAAGGCAGGCCGGTATCGGTAAAGAGCATCCGCCGCTGCCAACCGGGCATGGTCACCACCTCAAGGTCCGCGCCGATTCCGTACTCACCATTGAGCAAACAGGCCAGCTCGCCAAAGGTGAGTCCGTGGCGCATGGGCAGCGGGTACAGCCCGACAAAGGAGCGGCAATCATCCTGCAACAGATTGCCCTCAACCGCCTCGCCGCCTACGGGGTTGGGCCGGTCCAGCACCACCACCTTTTTGCCGTGGCGGGCCGCCTCCTCCATGCAGTAGGCCAGGGTGTAGAGAAAGGTATAGACCCTGGTGCCCACATCGACGATATCAACGAGCAGCACGTCAAAATGCTCGTACATGGCTGCGGTGGGCCGACGCACCTCACCGTAGAGGCTGAACACCGGCAGACCGCTGACCGGGTCGGTCATGTGGTCCGACTCGATCATGTTGTCTTGCTTTTCCGCGAAGAATCCATGCTGGGGGGTGAACAGACAGGTGAGCTGGCCGGGAAAAGCGGACATGATCAGGTCCCGGCTGTGGCGGAGGCGACTGTCGGTGGAGGCCTGATTGCAGAGCAGTGCCAAGCGTTTGCCTGCGAGATACGCGGGGGGGGATGCTACAAGATGCTCAATTCCAAGGGTAACCATGGTGCTCCCGATTCAGAGGATGGAGGAATGACCGGCATTTTTTTCTTTGCACTTTGCCAACGGCTGATTAGTTTAGCCACAAGAGTCATTGGAATATAATCGAACCGGCCGCCTTCTTGCATCAAAAAGGAGACAGGCGCACGACATGATCTGAAATAGAGAGGGTTCTTACGATGAAAATTGCAATCAGCGGCAAGGGCGGCGTGGGCAAGACCACGATCATGGCCATGCTGGCAAAATATCTCCAGAAACAGGGCAAAGAGGTGCTGGTCATCGATGCGGACCCCAGCCCACACATGGCCCAGAGCCTCGGCCTGGCCGAGGACGAAAAGATCACCCCCATCGCCGAGATGAAGGATCTGCTGGTGGAGCGCTCCGGCAAGGTGGACGGTTCGCCCTTTTACAACATCAACCCGCAGGTAGATGATCTGCTGGCCCGCTTCATCGTGGAAAAGGACGGGATCAAGCTCATGGTCTTGGGCGCTATCCAGACGGCCAAGGGCGGCTGCGCCTGCCCGGAAAGCAACGTGCTCAAACGGATGCTCACCAAACTGCTCCTCTCCCCCTCCCAGGTGGTGCTGCTCGACATGGAGGCCGGAGTGGAACACCTGGGGAGGGGCACCATCGCCGGGGTGGATCATCTGCTGATCGTGGTGATCCCCTCAAAATCCGGGGTGCGCACGGCGCTGAAGATCAAGAAGCTCGCCGAGGACTCGGGCATCCCCCGCATCTCCTTTGTCGGCAATCTGGTGACGGATGACGACGACCGGGCTTTCTTGACCGAATCCCTGGGAGAGCCACCCCTTGCCTGTTTCCCCGACTCAGCCGCGATCCGAAAAACGGAACGCGCTGGCTTGGCGATTACCGGAGCGTTGGGAGAAGTTGAGAAAGCGGCAGGACAACTCATCAACAGCGTCCTCGGCCAGGCGCAACAATGAGCATGGCCGCAGTCAAAACCGCTTTCGACGAGGGCGCGCAGACCTACGACCGCGCCCGCAGACAGCTGATCCCCTGTTTCGATGATTTTTACGGCACGGCACTGGCGCTGATCCCACACCAGCCCGCAGCCAGTTTCCGGGTGCTGGACCTCGGCGCTGGCACGGGACTGCTCTCGTTCTTGGTTGCCGAAAAGTTTACCAAGGCCAGGATCACCCTGATGGACATCTCCCAGGAGATGCTGACCAAGGCACGGGAACGGTTTGCCGGGATGGAGGAGCGGGTGGCGTTTATTGCAGGGGATTATGCCGACGGCTTTACAGGACAATTCGAGGTAATTATCTCCGCCCTGTCCATCCACCACCTCACAGACGCACGCAAAATCAAGCTGTTCAAAAACATCTATGATGCGTTACACGATGGCGGCATATTCATCAACGCCGAGCAAATTTTGGGACCAACCCCGCAAATCGAACAGGTGTACCAGGAAACCTGGCTCCGGCAGGCGCGAGACCTCGGCGTCTCCGACGCCGACCTCAATGCGGCCCTGGAACGGATGAAGGCAGACAGGATGTCGCCTCTGGACTCCCAGTTGGACTGGTTGCAACAGACAGGATTCAGTTCGGTGCATTGCTGGTACCAAAGCCACCGCTTCGCAGTCTTTTCCGGGCAAAAGGGCGGAGGCGGCAAAAACCTGCCCTTGTAATACGCTCCCTCAGCCGAAACACAACCCGCAATCCGGGCAGGTCGTGGTGGTGGTGGCAAAGGCAAAGCCGCAGGCCGGACAGACTGCCTCTTCGGCCTCGGGATTGAAAACCGCCCCGGCATGGGTATCGTCATGTTCGGCCATGGCGGTTGCCCGGCGGTGCTCCTCGGCAAGCACCTGCAAGGCATCCTGCACCTCTTCCTGCCGCACCTGAAGCTGGAACTTGGGGGCGCAACCGCCACTGGCACAACCCCCACCTTCCTTACTGATCATGGCGCCGATCTGTTCGGCCTCCAGCAACGCCTTGAGGTGCTTGAGGTCAGCCATGGGAGCCTGAAAAATGACGACCAGATGGTCATCGGGGGTCAACGCCCCCTTCCGCTTCTGGCGAGAGCCGCCTTTATTTTTCTCCATTACCGACAACTCGGCCCCCCAGACAAGCTCGATTGCGCAGGTTGCGCACTTTTCGATCTCCGACCGGTACTCGTCGCGGCACTGCGGGCAGTATTTCAAGTCGTGTTCAATCATAATGGTCACCTAAAAAAAACTGTATGGATCAGCTGCGGGACATACCCATCAGCCATTGTCTCTTACATTCTCGCCTTTGGATGCGCCCGGTCATAGACCTCGTTCAGATGATCCATGTTCAAATGGGTATAGCGCTGGGTGGTCGAAAGGCTGACATGTCCCAGTAATTCCTGCACCGTGCGTAGATCCGCGCCCATTTCCAGAAGATGGGTGGCAAAGGAGTGGCGCAGGGCATGGGGCGTTACCCTGGCGGCGATTCCGGCCCGCAGGGCATAGAATTTTACCAGCCGTTCGATGCTTCGGGTGGTGAGCCGTAGACCCCTATGGTTCAAAAAAACCGCCTTGTTTTCCGGCGCTTCTCCACGGGCGATCCGTTCACGGATCAACAGAGTCCGCTGGGGCAGGTATTGACTCAGGGCTTCCAGGGCCGGGCTGCCCACCGGCACCAGCCGTTCCCGGTTGCCCTTGCCGGTGACCCGGAGCATGCCCTCTTCGGCATCAAGGCGCTCCAGGTCGAGGGAGGCAAGCTCGGCAACCCGCAGCCCAGTGGAATAGAGAATCTCCAGAATCGCCCGGTCGCGAACGGCAAAAGCATCGCCAGCGCCCGGCATCTCCAACAGGGTAAAGACCTCGTCCACCGTGAGAAAAACAGGCATGTGCTTTTCCTGTTTCGGGGTGGCAATGGGCGCGACCGGGTCATGAGTGATAACCCCCTCGCGGAGAAGATGGCGGAAAAAAGTACGCAGCGCGGAGAGCTTTCTGGCCACGGAACTGCCTTTGTTTTTGCCGTTTAGAGCATAGACATAGGAACGGACAGCACGGGCCTCAATCTGGCGAACATCCTGCCCAGACTCGACAAACGTGGCAAATTCGACAAGATCACGGCCATAGCTTTCAACGGTCTTGGGGGAATAGCCCTTTTCCACGGCAAGCCAGCGGCTGAATTGGGGGAGAAGATTCTGTAAAGAGTATGGCATAAAGGTCTTTCTTTTTTAAAAAGCGTATTGCCCACCCGGACATGATAAGACGATGCCCCGACAACCTATCATAATCATGTTTTTTTGGAAAGACATTGCCCCGAAGCGCAACTTCATTTATTTTAAACAATTCTATTCATACTTGCCTACAGACGAGGACCTTTCTTTTTAGAAATCCTCGGGAGGGATCATGTCCAAAAAATCTTTTGAAGAAGCCCTGGAGTCCCTTGAGCAGATCACCCAAGAGCTGGAAAACGGCGATCTGAGCCTGGAAAAATCCCTGAAAAAATTTGACGAGGGCATCAAACTGGCAGAGCTGTGCAACCACAAGCTGGAAGAAGCACAGCAGAAAGTTGATCTCCTTTTAAAAAAAGACGGCAAGCTCATCAGCGTTCCCTTTATCTCCTCTGGCGCGGCTCCTAATGAAGACGACCTCTAACCTCTGTCTCGCTAGCAATTACCGGAAATTTCCCAACCATGGAATTTAAAAAATATCTGAATCAACAATGCACGGTTGTCGAACAGGCTCTGGCGCGCTATATGCTCACAGAAGATGGGCCTCTTGCCAACCATATCAGGGCCATGCGCTACAGCCTTTTTGCTGGAGGCAAAAGGATCCGTCCCATCCTGGCCCTTGCCGCAGCAGAAGCCTTGCATAGCACCACCGAGCATCTTTTACCCGTGGCCTGCGCCCTGGAATGCATCCACACCTATTCCCTGATCCATGACGATCTGCCGGCCATGGACGATGACGAACTCCGCCGTGGCAAACCTACCTGTCATGTGGTATTCGGGGAAGCAGAAGCCATTTTGGCCGGAGACGGGCTGCTCAGTTTCGCCTTTGAGCTGCTGAGCCATCCTGATGCGCAACAGGGCATGACCCCGGACGCCCAGCTCAGGATGATCAACATCATCGCCCACGCCATCGGTCCGAATGGCATGGTCGGCGGCCAGTCTTTGGACCTTGCCGCCGAAGGCCAGGCCATCTCCTTTGAGCATCTGCGGCTAATCCATGGCTACAAAACCGGAGCGCTGATTACCGCTTCCGTGCAGGCCGGGGCGATTTTCGGCAAGGCCGATGAAGCACAGTTTGCCGCCCTGAGCCAATACGGCGTGCAGATCGGCCTGGCATTTCAAATCGTTGACGACCTGCTGGATGTTGAAGGAACCACGGAAGATCTCGGCAAGACAGCCGGAGCCGATGCCCAGCGGAGCAAGGCAACCTACCCGGCCTTCTTTGACATAGCCAAAACAAAGGTTCTGGCCCAGGAGGCTGTTGACGCGGCCGTGACTGCCCTGGAAATTTTTGACGCCAAAGCCGAGCCGCTCCGCGCCCTTGCCCGGTATATTTACGAACGGAACAACTAACCGGACACCCTTCAGGGTGCATCCGGAGGAAAAGGCCACAATGAGCCAGACCCCAATACTAGACACCATCAATTCCCCGGTTGACCTCAGAAAGCTCTCTGTGGAACAACTCGGGACGCTGGCTGCGGAAATCAGAGAGACAATCATTCGGACTGTCTCGCAGACCGGCGGACACCTGGCACCCTGCCTGGGGGTGGTTGAACTCACCCTGGCCATTCATTATGTTTTCGATACCCCGGAAGACAAGGTGGTCTGGGACGTGGGCCATCAGAGCTATACCCACAAGCTGATCACCGGCCGAAGAGACCAGTTCCACACCCTGCGTCAGTACCAGGGCCTCAGCGGTTTCCCAAAAAGAGCGGAAAGCCCCTATGACGCCTTTGATACCGGCCACAGCAGCACCTCGATTTCGGCCAGCCTGGGCATTGCCACCGCCATGGATCTAAAAGGCGACCCACACAAGAGCATCGCTGTGATCGGCGATGGCTCCATGACCGGCGGCATGGCCTTTGAGGCCCTCAATCAAGCCGGGCATCTCCACAAGAATCTCATTGTCATCCTCAATGACAACGAGATGTCCATTTCCCCCAATGTGGGGGCACTTTCCAGTTTTTTAAGCAGGAAACTGACCAGCAAAACTGCGGTGCGCGTCAAAAAGGAGATGGAGATTTTCCTCAAATCCTTCTCCAACGTAGGGGAAAACATCCTCTCGGTGCTCAAGAAAAGCGAGGAGAGCTTCAAGGGCTTTTTTACCCCCGGCATGCTCTTCGAGGCCCTCAAGTTTGAATACATCGGCCCCATCCCCGGCCACAAGCTGGAAAACCTTATTGAGGCCCTGAGCAATGTCCGCGATTTCAGTACCGGACCCACCCTCATCCATGTGCTGACCACCAAGGGCAAGGGCTACGAGCCAGCAGAAAAAAATCCGGGCGATTTTCACGGGGTTGGTCCATTTTGCATTGAAACCGGCCTGCCCGTCCCCTCCCCACCTGCCCCGCCCAGTTACACCAAGGTTTTTGGCGAAACCCTGGTGCAGATCGCGGAAAAAGACCCACGCGTTGTTGCCATAAGTGCGGCCATGCCAGCAGGCACCGGCCTAAGCGATTTTTCCCAACGGTTTCCCGAGCGGTTTTTTGATGTGGGAATTGCCGAGCAACATGCCGTTACCTATGCGGCAGGCATGGCCACAGAAGGATTACTGCCGGTGGTGGCGATCTACTCCACCTTCTTCCAGCGCGCCCTTGATCAGATCATACACGATGTCTGCCTGCCCAATCTACCGGTGACCCTGGCCATTGACCGGGGCGGCCTGGTCGGAGACGACGGCCCCACCCACCACGGGGTGTTTGACCTGTCTTTCCTGCGCTTCATCCCCAATCTGGTGATCATGGCTCCCAAGGATGAAAATGAACTGCGGCACATGCTGCACACGGCCATTCTCCACCCAGGCCCCGCAGCTGTCCGGTATCCGCGTGGAAACGGAGAAGGCGTCCACCTGGACGATGTACTGCAACGCATCCCTCTGGGAACAGGTGAACTTTTGCGGGAAGGGAAGGATATACTCTTACTCCCTATCGGCAACAGGGTTTCTGCTGCCCTAGAGGCGGCAACCGGACTGGAAAAACTTGGGATTGAGGCGGCAGTGATCAACCCGCGTTTTGTCAGGCCCCTGGACGATGCACTGATCTGCGAGTGGGCCAGTCGAATCGGCAAGGTGATAACCATTGAGGACAACGTGAAAAAAGGCGGCTTTGGCAGCGCCATTCTTGAACTTTTTGCCCAGAAAAATCTCTGGGGAGTTCAGACAAAGGTGCTGGGTCTGCCGGATAAATTCATGGAGCACGGCACCCAGGCCCAGCTTCGGCATAAGGGAAATATCGATGTCCCGGCGATCATCGTCGAGGCCCTTGCCCTCTGCGGGAAACAACGCTAGACCGTTACGACAAAGCAATCCCGCCCTCTTAAAACCAAGACAGCGGGGCAGTAGTAAAAACCTAACGAGCCGTAGCTAAACAGGCCCCTGTTTAGCGAGTCTTAAACTTCCTGTCCAAGCGTATCTTCCTGTTTCTCAATCAACCTAAAAACCTGGATCAACTGTTTTTTGCTTTCCTCGGAGACACTGATAAACCTACAAGCCAAACGAATACGCTTTGGCGAGTAATCCGAATTTGAATCAACCACACTCAGACGACGGGCCACGGAATACAAGCCGGCAACTTTCAGCATTGCACCATCAAGATTAAACTCCATCCTGATCATTACAGGCATAAACCAATGTAACTGCGCAGGGGCATCGAGTTCGCACAGCACCCCACCCTCACTGAAATTGATGACCTCCGCGGGGAAACTATTGCTCCCCTGATCCAGAGTGGCATGGGTGTCATGCACACTGTAGCGCCTGGTCGCCCGCATGGCGAAATGGGTGCAAGTTTTTATAATCAGCTCACCAAGCGCATTGGGCGCACAAGGAATGATGATATGCTCCTGGATGCCGTAGCGCTTGATCTCTTCAAAGTAATCCTGCTTTTTGCTTGAGGTGAACAGGATGAAATTTGTTTTTTGTGCCTCTGGCAAGGCAAGTCGTTTTTGGACGAATTCGAGCCATTTTTTATTGGAGGACTCCCTGGAAAAAATTACCAGATGGTAACGCGCATCTTCGATGAGACCCTGTGCTTCCGCAGCATCCTGGGCCTCGGAAACAACCGCATCATTTACCGTGGCCTGAATCATGGTCCGGATTATACGCCGCATGCTGGCTGAACTGTCCATGATAATAATATTTCTGGCCATGATTCACTCCTTGGAAAAATTGATACCCGTATAAAACACGAAAGCTCAACCGACTTTTTCCTTATCTCCTACCAGCGTCGCCAGCAATCCCGCAAAATCTCCAAGCTGGCCCATACTCGCTGCCTGAAAAAACGTATTGTTATTCCCTGGCACATCGTCGCATAAAAAATTATATACAGAAATCGATCCGTATAATAGAAAATATTTTCATTGAGCCGGTCTCTTCGCCAAGAAACCAAAAAAAAGAGACGCTGCGGGAGTACTCACCACAACGCCTCTTTTTTTTGGGGGAAAACTTCTAAAGATTACTTATTTTTTCAGGCGGCTATCAAGCTCCTTCTGAATCTGATCGCTAACATCAAAGGCATCATCGGCATAGAGCAACCCTGTTCGGTTACTCAGACCTTTCATGGTGTTCTCAAGAATAAGCGAATAGCCATTTTTCTTGCCGAACTCAGCGATAATATTATGCAGCTGTTTTAAGATCGGCTCCATATGGCGTTTCTCAAGCTGCTGCATCTCAAGTTTCGCATCCTCGGTTTTCACGCCATAATCGCGAAGTTTCTTCTGGTACTCACGCTCTTTCTCCGCACGGACCTCTTCGCTCCAGGCAGAACCTTTCTTTTCAATATCGTTTTTCATGGAGGTGAGAGCATCCTCATCCGCCTTGAACTTTGCTTGATATTTGTCAACCTCAGCCTGCAAGATTTTCTGAGCATCCAACGCCGCTTTGGAGGTGCCTAGAATTTTCTGAATGCTGATGGTGGCGATCTTCCCACGTTCCGGAGCCGCAAGGGCAAGCACCGAAGAGGCACACAACGCCACACACACAAAAAACAGTCCCCTAAGGAATTTCATCTTCATACATATCTCCGGTTTGATATCAGCAGAAAATTTTCAGGTGTCGCTTCATGCCAGCCAAGACTACAAAGCAAAAAAAGAGATGGGAACATAAACATGCTCCCATCTCAGATTCTAACAATCTTCTTAAGAAAAGAAGCTTACTTTACAATAACAAAGTCGTCGCGGCGATTCTGTGACCAAGCCATTTCATCATGGCCGAGGTTGAGGGGCTTTTCCTCGCCAAAGCTGAGGGTGTCAATCCGGCCTTCCGCAACGCCCATATTGACAAGATACTTCACGGCGGTCACAGCACGTCTTTCGCCGAGGGCCATGTTGTACTCGTTGGTGCCGCGCTCATCGGTATTGCCCTCGACCCGAACACGTACTTTTGCTGAACCGATCAGGAGATCGCCATCTTTCTTGATACGATCCTTCTGGTCAGCCCTAATGTCGGATTTGTCAAAGTCAAAATAAATGGGCAGCATAGGAGCGGTGGTCCGACCTTCCAGAACCGCACCACTGTCGCCACCAATCCATTTTGAGGCAAGAGACTCTTCCTGACCCGCACCAGCTCCCGTGCCGCCAGCCATGTCCTTATCGCTCTGTACCTTTTGTTTGGCACAACCACCAGCCATAAGGGAAAGGGAACCAACCACACATGCCATTGCCAGATACTGCAGAATTCCTCTTTTCATTTTCTCTCCTTCCTCCTGATACATCTTGTAACAGATTTTTATATGAAAACAACCCCTTATACAATTAAGTATAATTAAATAATTATGAAGATCATACAGAACTCTTTGTGAAATTTCAACGTGTTTTTTCATATCGTTTTAATGCGTCAAGAAAGGCTTTAACACAAAGATAACCCGACGTTTTGCCCCCCCAAAAAATCGCCCAGACAGACTTACCTTTATAATTCGCTTGCATGACCGAGTGAACACGTTATATCTTAAACACTTCACTAAGCAATACGGAATAATCCTTTAATTTTCTATTCTCCTGTGCGTTCCAGCCCCAGAACAACTTACCTCTTTATTCCCTGGAGCCCGCGTGATCAATGAAACCATCTATCCCCTCACCCAACAAAACCATTCTCAAAAAATCAGCGCCAACCCAACCTGCGACAAACAGTAAGCATCGCATCAATGACATGCTGGCCACAAACAAATTCGGTACTTTTTTCGGGGTGTCCCAAAAAATCCTTGATTCGGTCTGGCAGGCCCTCACCTCCCCGGCCGGTGAATCCGTCACCTACATCTCCATGGAGATAGGGGCAGATCTGGATGTTTTTCATCCGGTTCGCGACAAACTCCAACAACTTGAGATTACAGAGCATCCAGACGAATCCATCAATCGTTTCCTGCAACTATTTTTGCAAGGTCCCGTCAAGATCCCCAACTATAGCGGCGGTCTCGGCATCCTCGCCGGAGACACCCTGAAAAGTTTGGCGGACTGCAAAATTCCAGCAGTCGGCATTTCCCTGCTGTATCGAAAAGGTTATTTTTCCCAAATGGTCGATTCCAAAAGAGGACAGGTGGCCTGGGCCTCTCAATGGGAACCGGAAAATACTCCGGGGCTGTACTTACTGCACGATCCAAAGTCCCCCGCGCAGCCCCTCACCATTGAAGTGCCTTTTTATGATCTTCAGGGGATACGATCCGTGGCCCACGCCCACTTGTGGCTTAAAATGGAGATAAGCGAGGGGCTCGACTCCTTTGTCCCGGAAATTCTCCTTGATTATCAGACGCCGCAGTCCCCCCCCTGGATTCAGGATGCCGCACAACACCTGTACGACAGCAGCTCAGAAAGAGTAAAAGCGACCCAACGCCGGCTCCTGGGCACCGGGGTTATTCCGGTCATGGAAGCTCTTGGCATTACTTCCCGCACCATTCATTTAAATGAACAGCACGGCGTGAGCGTGGTTCTCGCCCTGATCACCCAGCTCCTCCAGAAAAAACATGGCGCCCAGTATGAAAAAAAAACCACGGACCACGATATCCTCGCGGCCGCAACAGAAGTAGCCAAGCGCCTTGTCTTTACCATCCACACCCCGGTCATGGCCGGGCATGACCGCTTCAACATTTCCGTGTACGAAGACTTAATCAACCCTTTCTGCAAACGCATCCTGAACCTCCTGGCCCTGGACGAGCACAACCAGTCCGTCTACAATTTCACTGCTATGGCCATGAAGCTCAACCGGGCCACCAACAGCGTGAGCCGCCTCCACAAAGAAGTAACCCAGAAACAGTTCCCGCAGTATGCGAACAAAATCACAGCGATCACCAACGGTGTGCATCATCTCACCTGGACAAGCGATGCCAAGGCGGAGTTATACGACAGCTTTCCCGAATTGCACGGCTGGCGGAGAGATCCCAGCGTTTTTGCCGGAGCCCATGCCCTGCATCAAAACAAAAAATTCCGCACCTATTTTGAGCAGGCCTGGCGCACAGACACAAAAATACTGGTGGACTATGTCAACCAGATGCTCATCACCCATCGCAACCAGCGCCTTGCGACCTGGATCGATCCGCCCAATTATCTTTCCTACCGTAGCGAAGGAGAAGCGCCCCTTGAACACACGACCTTCACCCTGGGGTTTGCCCGACGCTTTTCCACCTACAAACGGGCAGACCTGATCTTTGAGGATATTGACCGCCTGGCGGCAATGATTACGGAAAACAACTGGCCAGTGAATTTTATTTATGCGGGCAAGGCCCATCCCTCGGACGAGCCAGGCCAAGACTTGATTAGAAATATCCTGGCTATCCAGGAAGAGCTGTACCGTAAAAGTCATGGCTTGGCCAAACTGGTCTTTATTCCGGGCTACGACATGCACCTGGCAAAAATGATGGTGGCAGGCTCCCACGCCTGGCTGAACAGCCCCAAGCGCCCCCTGGAAGCCAGCGGCACCAGCGGGATGAAAGCCGCCATGAATGGTGTGCCCAACGTCAGCATCATGGATGGCTGGTGGGTTGAAGGCTACCACGAAGGTAGGGCCGGCTGGAAATTCGGCTACGAAGAATCAGTTTCCCACGAGCATTTCAGTGAGCAACCCTCATCTCTTCTCTACAATGAAGACTCGGCCTCTTTCTATACTGTTTTCCCCGAAATGCTGCGGCTGTTTTATGACCCTGCCCTGCATGACCAGTATATCGACAAATGCATCGCCAACCTCACCCTCAACTGCCCCATATTCAACACCCACCGCATGGCGGCGGAATATGTCGCCCGCTACGACCTCAAGCTTACTCCTGCGGTACAGCAGGAAATGGAAAAATTCCGCAGGCTGTACTGTAGCGACCCCTCCTTCTAAAAGGCTGATTAGGACAGGACGGCTTTGGATGGAATCCACACGCTAAACTTCGCCGCCCCCTTTCCTCAAAAAAAACAAAAAAAGGGCCATGGTTTGCACTCAACCATGGCCCCGAATCTAACTTAAATCCCGACAGAACTTATTTTTTCGCCTGGGGACTCAGTATCTTGATGGTCGCCTTGCCTTTGGCCTCGGCAACAAAGGCTTCGATATTGGCAGTGATCTTTTCCTGGGTGAGATAGGCGGTAATCTTGGCCTTTGCTTCGTCAAAGCTCACCGTCTTGGCGGGCTTTTTCTCTTCAAGCTTGATCAGATGATAGCCGAACTCCGTTTCCACGATATCACTGATGTCGCCGGGCATCATCTTGAATGCCGCCTGATCAAAAGGCTTTACCATCTGGCCTCTGGGGAAAAATCCCAGATCCCCGCCCCGCTCCTTACTCGGACAATCGGAATACTGTTTAGCCAACTCGGCAAAATCAGCGCCACCCTTCAGCTGTTTCTTGATCTCGACAAGTTTAGCGCGCTTGCGATCCTTATCCGCCTTGGGCTCTGCTTCTTTTGCCGTAATCAGGATATGACGGGCATGCGCCATTTCCGGCTGGGCGAATTTATCCTGGTTGCTGTTGTAAAAATCCTTGGCGTCCTGTTCAGTTATCTGAACCTTCCCCTTGAACTTGGCATCAATGAATTTCTGGATGGTCAGGTTTTTGCCAATCTGCTTACGCAACTCAGCTTCCGTAATGCCTGACTCGCTCAAGGCCTTAGCAAAAGCCTTATCATCGGCAAAACCCTTCTTGTATCCTTTCAGCTCGTTGTCGACATCGGTGCTGTTGACAGAAACTCCGGCTTTCTTGCTCTCCTGACTCAACAGTTCGAGCTTGATCATTTTTTCAAGGACCGATTCACGGAGCGAGGCCATCTCCGCATCGGTGGGCTTGCGACCCTGTTCCTGGGCACGCGCCAGAATCCCCTTTATCTCTCCCTGCACAGCCGCAGCTACAATGGGTTCGCCATTTACCAAAGCCGCCATTTCTTCCTTCTTTTCCGTCTTGGCCCAGAGGCTGGTTGCAAAGACAACGGTAGCTCCAAGGGCGAGCGAAACGAGAACGGCTTTATGAATTTTTCCAAATTGCATGACAGTTCCTTTTATTATGAGTTTTTCTTGTCAAACGACCAAAGAAAGCCAGGTTGCAACAAACAAAGTGAGGCTGATAAGCCCGTTCATGGCAAAAAACGACAACTGAATTCGGGACAAATCCCTCGGGTTAACAGCGATATGCTGATAAAAAAGAGCTCCGGCCGTGAGAGCAATTCCCAGGTAATAATAAAAATTCAACCCTGACACTATACCCGTGCAAATAAACAAAAGAAAGGCCAGAGCATGAAAAAAAACCGCTAACTTGAAAGCTTTTTCCCGACCAAAACGCGAAGGCAGGGAATAGAGCCCGGCTTGCCTGTCAAAATCAGCATCGAGACAGGCGTACACCGTATCAAACCCTGCGACCCAGAAAAGCACCCCCAGTGAAAGGACAACGGGGAAATCAAAAAGGTTCCCTTTAACTGCAACCCACCCGCCCAGGGGCGAAAAAGCCAGGGCAATACCGAGAACCACATGGCAAAGCCAGGTGAAACGCTTGGTCAGGGAGTAGAGAAAAGTCAGCCCCAACGCAAATGGAGACAACTTCAGGGTAAGCGGGTTGAGCTGATAGCAGGCGAAAAAATACAGCAGGGTGAAGAGCAGAACCATACCCCAGGCTTCCACCAGCCGCACCGCCCCAGCCGGAATTGCCCGATCCGCAGTACGGGGATTGGCGGCATCAAACTTCCAGTCGGCGATACGGTTGAAGCCCATGGCCGCGGTCCGGGCCCCAACCATGGCCAGAATAATCCAGCCAAAGGTGGCGATCTCGGGAACCCCACGTTTTGCCAGGAATGCTCCGATCATGGCAAAGGGCAGGGCAAAAATGGTATGCCCGAACTTGATCATCTCAAGCAGGTCCTTTATTTTCCGCAACATCACCTGCCCTCTCTGGGAAAACGCTGGTTATGCCCCATTATCATGCCTTCCCCCCCGGATCAAGCCCCTGCCAGCGAGGCAGATCCGCAACCTCGATTCCAAGCAGGCCCGCCACCCGTCCCGCAAAAAAACGGGCCATCTCTTCGATGCTTTGCGGCCGGTGATACAGAGCGGGCATGGGCGGACAGATAATTGCCCCGGCCTCGTGCGCCTTGAGCATATTACTGAGGTGGGTTTTATTCAAGGGTGTTTCCCGAACCGCCAAAACCAGAGGCCGACGCTCCTTGAGCATGACATCGGCGGCCCGGTGGATGAGATTCCCACACACACCGTTGGCAATGGCGGCAAGACTTCCCATAGTGCAGGGCAGGACGGCCATACCGGAAAAATCGCTGGAACCACTGGACATGGGCGCGGCAAAGTCGTGCACATCGTGCCACTTTGCCACATAGGGGTCCAGGTCCGCACGGGACATCCCAAGCTCCAGCCCAAGCACCTGTTCGCCAGCCGCAGAGAGGATCCCATGCACTTCAACATCAAGGCCCTGACATATCTTGAGAAGCTCCAGGGCATACACCGCTCCGGTGGCTCCGGTTATGGCCAAGACGATTTTTTTCATTTTACCCCCACATAGACCGTTACCACCCCAAAGGTCAGCGGTCGGAGGTAGGTTTTGGCAAACCCGGCCTGGCGCATCATGGCCAGCAGTTCTTCTGGGGCATAAAATTCGGCGATGGAACTGGCCAGATACTCGTAGGCCTCCGTGTCGCCGGAAACAAGCCCGGCAATCTTTGGCAACACCCGGTTGAGATAAAAATTATAGACCAACTTGATCAACGGATTTTGCGGTCTGGAGAATTCTAAAATCAGCAGCTTTCCGCCGGGCTTCAACACCCGATGCATTTCATTCAAGCCCTGCTGGGTTCGCGCCAGATTCCTCACCCCGAAGGCCACGGTGACTCCCCAGACCGTGCCGGTTTTCACGGGAATCTGCTCCCCGTCGCCGCACACCGGTCCAATTCTGTCTTTCCGATCATCGAGTGGAAGATGCTGCATCCCGGCCCGCAGCATGTCTTCACAAAAATCCACGGCCAGCACCTGACGTTGCCTGGCCTGCCTGGTCAGCTCCAAAGACAGGGGCAGAGTTCCGGCGCAGAGGTCGAGCACCACGCCCGAGGGGAACTCCTTCAGCTCCCGGGTGGTGACCCAGCGCCAGTAGCGGTCAATCTGAAAACTCAACACCGAATTGAGAAAATCGTATTTCCCGCTGATCGAGGAGAACTTTTCCTGAACAAATTTTTTCTTTTCGTCTGGATTCTTCATATGCTTAGTGTTTTCCGCACACCTTGAGGGGAAGCGCAGCAGCAGGAACCTCACCACGCGCTATAAGATACTCGAAAAATTTGGCCAGCGCCTCCTGCTTTTCCGCACTCAAATCATATTCAATGCCCTGGAGATACTGGTAACAGGCCTCCTCATCCATGGGAACCCGCGAGGCCACCGTGGCGCTAATCTCACGAAGCTGCTCCTTGCCCTGCCGCAGACAACGGTGCAACTCCTGGTAAATGGCCAGAACCGTATCCGGCTGATCGCGGCAAAAATCCTCGCGCACAGCCCAGACCGCAAAAACAAAAGGCAGACCGGTTCTGACTTGCCACGCCTCCCCAAGGTCCAGCCGATGGGGATATTCTCCTGCCACGGCCAGCCGCAAGGCCTCATCACCGATGGCCAGAACCGCCGCAGGTCTTTCCAGACCTATGCCGATTTCCTCAGCCAAACCGAGACGGTATCGGGGCCGAACCTGATAAAATTCCTCAAGAATGATCTTTACCAGACTCACCGAGGTCTGGGACTGGGAGCTGAGCAGCACCAATTGGTCGCCCAGGCTGGCAATGGGCAGTTGGGAAAAAAGGAAAACGCTGCCCACCGTGCCGGTGGCCGAAATGGACAGGTCGCTCATAATTCGGTACTGGTCGGGATGCAGGGCATATTCGTGGGACGAAACAAAGCCGAGATCAAGCCGGTTCTCATGGAGCATACGGTTGAGCACAGCGGGCGCTGCCTCGGTGACCTGCCAGTCCGCGCGATGCACGGTCTGCCGCCACACCTCATACAAAGGCGCGGTGTTGATGTAATTCACCATCCCGATTCTGGCTGTGATTTTCATTCGCTTACTCAAGCCACTCCAGACTGATATCCGTACCCGCAGTCGTTAGAAATTCAAGAACCTCTGCCCCGTTCTTGGCCGGGCAGCGCACCGCCAGCAGGGAGGAAGAAACCCCGGGAGCTATGGTCCCGATCCTACCTTCAATCCCGAGAAGACGCGCGCCATTGCCAGAGGCCATGGCAAAAACCGCCTCGGGCGAGAGATCTGGATGGTCTTCCCGCAACACCTGCATTTCCAACCACAAGCTTAAGTGGGGATTGCTGGCCAGACTGTCCGTGCCCAGCACCAGGGGGATGCCTTGGGCAAACATTTTTTGCACCGGCGCAATCCCCACCCCCATGAATCGGTTGCTACCAGGACATAAGCACACCGCAGCCCCACGGGCAGCCAGGAGGAAAATTTCCTCATCCTTAACATGTACGCCATGAACACAAAGGGTGTGCTTATCAAGCACGCCAAGGGAATCCAAATACCGGACAGCGCCCATGCCCGGCGGGGTAAAGCCCTCAACCTCCACACCACGCTCCCCAAGAAAATCGGCAAACACTCCGCCGCCGGTGCGCAAAAATTCGATCTCCTGGGCAGACTCGGCCACGTGCATGGGAAACAGGCTATTGCCAGCTCGTGCCTTCAAGGCCCGGATCAACGCTGGCCCCGCCGAATACGAGGCATGGGCCGTACAACGGACATCGGCATCGATCCCAGCCAAGGCTGTTAGGGCCGCTTCCTCGAACTCACCGCACAGCCCAAGCAGTTCAAGAAAAAAAAGCACTTCCGTTTTGAAGCCGCCGCCAATCAGGCCGCTTTCCACACGATTACCGATATCGACCACGGCCCGGCAACCTCCGGCGTACAGTCGCGCCAGAGCCAAAAGCGAGGCGTCGTTCTGCGCAGCCACATCCCCATGGGCAGCCCGGGCGGCAAGTAATCCCCTGATCCAGCCGACCATGTCGCCGGGCGCTGGACAATCCCCGGCCAAACCGGCCAGATACGAGAGTTCGAGATGGGCATGGCAATTCACCAATGAAGGCGTAATGACATGGTCCTCATAGTCTTCCACCTGAGCATCAACATCTTTCAGCTCGGCATACGAGCCCACCGCTACAACCAGCCCGTTTTCGGTGAGCACCGCGCCGTCAGCAATGACCGGACCATCGCCCGTCACCACAAAGGGCGCCCGGTAGAGATAACGAGGAAATTCCTGCATCTTACACCAGAGAGTAATCCATTGTACGCTGCCTGGGCACACAGCCAGCACCTTCGACCAACCCACGAATCTCCTGCTCGGTGAGACGAAAGCCCACCCCGGCTGCAGCTACGACATTCTCTTCGATCATGGTGCTGCCGAAATCATTAGCCCCGAAAAAGAGGGAAAGCTGGGCGATCTTGGGTCCCTGGGTCACCCAGGAGGCCTGAATATTGTCAATATTATCGAGAAATATCCGCGAAAGCGCCAGCATCTTCAAATAGCCAAAAGCCGTGGTCTTGGGGATGTGGGAAAGCGCCGTGTTGTCCGGTTGAAATGGCCAGGGAATAAAGGCGGTGAAGCCGCCGGTCTTGTCTTGCAGGTCGCGCACCCGAGAAAGATGTTCGACCCGCTCGGCCAAGGTTTCGAGATGCCCAAACATCATGGTGGCGGTGGTACGCATCCCGAGGTTGTGCGCCTCTTCCATGACTGCGAGCCAGGCATCGGTTAAACATTTGCGCGGCGCGGTTTCCTGCCGCACCCGATCACAGAGAATCTCCGCCCCGCCGCCGGGGATGGAATCAAGCCCAGCCTGTTGCAGGCGGATCAGCACCTCCCGCACCGGCAGACCGGACAGGGAAGCAAAATGGCAAACCTCGGGCGGAGAAAAACCATGAATATGGATGCCATGCCCCTTGATAAAGCGAAGCATTTCCTCATAAAATTCCAGAGACTTATCAGGATGGAGGCCACCTTGCAAGAGGATCTGGGTGCCGCCTAGGACCTTGGTTTCCTCGATCTTCTCGCCAAGCTCGGCAAAAGAGAGCACCGATCCGGCCGGGTCTTCCGGCGCTTTGAAAAACGCGCAAAACTTGCAGGCGGAGATGCAGATGTCAGTATAGTTGATGTTGCGGTCGATCACATAGGTGACCACCGGCTCCGGGTGCTTTTGTCGGCGGATGGCATTGGCCAGAAAGCCGAGTTGGTAAAAGTCTCCGTTTTCTAAGAGCGCCAAGCCTTCTTCAACCGTAATCCGTTCGCCCGCCAAAGACTTTTCCGTAATCTGCTTGATATCCATGCGGCTAATACTCTTTAATGACATTATACAAAGTATCCCGCTCCACCGGTTGCCGCCCAGCGTCCCGAATCAGCCGAATCAACTCGGTGTCGGCCATGGTGCCGCCGGACTCCCCGCCAGCCATATGGGTAATCAGCTCCTCCTTCACCGTGCCGTCCACATCGTCCGCCCCAAAGGAAAGGGCGATTTGGGCCAGCTTGGGGCCGATCATCACCCAGTAGGCCTTGATGTGCGGGAAGTTATCGAGAAAACAGCGGGCCACCGCAATGTTCTTGAGATCGTCAAGGCCGCTGGTCTTGGCCAGCTCGTGCAGCTCGGTGTTTTTGGGGTGGAAGGCCAGGGGGATGAAAGTGAGAAAGCCGCCGGTTTCATCCTGGGCCGCACGGAGGGCGGCAAGATGCTCGACCCGCTCCTCCATGGTCTCGATATGGCCGTAGAGCATGGTGGCGTTGCTCTTGAGCCCGATGCGATGGGCGGCCTTGGCCACCTCGAGCCAGCCCTCGCCGGAAAGCTTCTTTTCGCAGGTACGCTGCCTGATCCGGGGGCTGAACACCTCGGCCCCGCCGCCGGGGATCGAACCAAGCCCGGCGGCAACCAGTTCCTTGAGGGTCTCGGTCACGGACTTTCCGGCAAGCTCCGCCAGATGGGCAATCTCCACGCAAGTAAAGGCCTGAATATGGATCTCGGGCCGCACCTCCTTGATGCCGCGCAGCATGTCCAGATAGTAGTGGTAATGCAAATCCGGGTGAATGCCGCCCACCACATGCACCTCGGTGATGGGTTCGACCAGGCGCTCCCGCACCTTGGCCTTGACCTGCTCCACCGTCATCTCATAGGCCTGCGGCGACTCTTTGTCCTTGCCAAAGGCGCAGAACTTGCACAGATTGGTGCAGATATTCGAGTAATTGACGTGCTGGTTGTAGATAAAATAGGCGCGGTCGCCGTTAAGCCGCTCCCGCACGATATTGGCCAGATAACCGACGGCCAAGATGTCATTCGTCTTGTATAACCGGACGCCATCGGCGATGCTCAACCGCTCCCCTGCCTTGACCTTCTCCAGAATATCGCCAAGCCCTGCCGCAACCACCATCTGTTCCATTACCTATTCTCCATTTCCTGACGGCTGCAAACCGGTGCGCAACACCGCAACCATACTGTCAATCTCATCATCCAGTCGCCCGGCGGTCATCCCGGCCAGCGCCAGCCCTCCGTCGAGATACGGCTGGGCATATCCTTGCAGAAACCGGTCCAACATCGCATCCAGAATAAACACCACCTTATGCGCCGGGATATCGCTGCGCAATAGCCCCTGCCCCATGGCCCGATCCGCCAGCGGCCCAAAATATTCCAAGGAAAAGAGGCGGACCCTGGCCACCAGTTCCTCCCGACGCGGCACATCGCGTTCGAACAGCACCTTGAGATACACCTGGAAATATTCCGGGTGGCCATCAATAAAGGCTATCCCTGCCAGCAATACCTGTCTGGCAACGACAAAAAAATCATCCCGGCCATTGCCCGCGACCGAGGCCTTGACATAGTGCTTTACCTGCTGGGTAAAGTGGTCAAACACATGCAAAAACAGGGCTTCCTTGTTGTCGAAATACTGGTAGAGCGAGCCTTTGGATATCCCCAACCGCTTGACAATGTTATTGAGGCTTGCCCGCTGGTAGCCGTGCTCGGCAAACTCAGAAACCGCCGCACGCAGGATGCTTTCGCGCTTTTCCGGCGACAGATTGACGAAGGTTTGTTTTGGCTGAACAAGAAGGGTATCCATAATATGACCAGGCGGTCACATTATGAAAAATAGAAATTCTCTGCAAGATATTTTTAGAAACTTTCTGAATAATGAAGGAATAAACAGAAGAAACACGTTGGAAGGGCGCAAATCAAAGTTCGCTCTTGTTAACCCATTGCAGGATGGTGTTGATTCCTTCCGCCGTCGAAACCTTGGGAAAATAGCCAAGATCGCGGTTGGCATTCTCGATGGAGAACCAATGGGATTTTGCCAGCTGCACAGCAAGGAAACGCGTCATACAGGGTTCCCTCTTAATCCGTGCAAGGGGAAAAGCCTTTTCCATGAACATCCCCATAAGATACGCCTTTTGGAAAGAGATACTTTGCTCGACAATGGGAATATCAAGCCGTCTGAAAAACTTGTTGAGCCAATTCCAGAGATTGACCGGCTCACCCTGGGAGATAAAATAGGACTTGCCAGCTCCGGAGGCGGGGCCATGCAGATTTTGCGCAGCCAGGATAAAGGCATCCGCAGCATTATCAATATAGGTGACATCAACAAGATTGTGGCCGTCCCCGACCCGTTTCAACTGTCGGCATCTGGCCTGGCCCAGAAGGATGGGGATATGATTGGTGTCTCCCGGCCCCCAGACAAGGTGAGGTCGCAGAGCTATGGTTTTCAGGGCGTCGGAGTTGGCCTCAAGGACCATCTTCTCGGCAATGGCCTTACTCTGAGCGTAATCACAAAGGAAATTTCGGGCATAGGGAGTGCGTTCGTTCACCCCACACAGGTCATCTTTCTGGTAAACAACTGCGGGTGTGCTGGCATAGATGAGGGCGTGGATGTTATTTGCACGACAAGCGTCTAAAACATTCTGAGTGCCGACAACATTGGTTCGGTAATATTCATCTTTGGCACCCCACAGGCCAGTCTTGGAGGCAAGATGAAATACGGTGTCATACCCGGCCAGGGAATTTTTCAGGAAATCCGCATCACCGATATCACCGGAAAGAAAACGAACGCCCAAGGCATCTGCTTCGGGAAAAGCATTCCGTGCGACCACGGCTGTCTCAATGCCCTCACCAACCAGGCGTTGAACCAGGGCCCTGCCGACAAAACCACTCCCGCCAAGCACCACAACACGCTGCATCCCCTCTCACCTTTTCGCAGAGATGAACACTTCCTCTACACGGCTCCCCAGACGCCCCTCATGCAACACATAAGTGAATATACCCATTACCTGTAAAGTGCAAATAAAATAATGGAGACAACTTGCTGTTTTTTAAATTCTTTTCCAGAAGAAGAGCAGCCTATTTCAACCCAACAAAAACACCTCCCTTCATCGGCCGTACAAATCCTCAAATCTCTCGATGTCATCCTCCCCCAGGTAGCTGCCGGTCTGGATCTCAATGATTTCAAGGGGAATGGTGCCGGGATTTTCCAGTCGGTGTTTTGCTCCAAGCGGGATATAGGTGGACTGATTTTCCGTCAAAATGATGGCCTGATCGCCATTGATGATATGGGCCGTGCCCTTTACCACCACCCAGTGCTCGGCCCGATGAAAATGCCGTTGCAGCGACAGGGTAGCACCTGGATTCACCATGATCCGTTTCGCCTGAAAACGTTCTCCGCAATCCACGCATTCGTAAGAGCCCCACGGACGGAAGACCTTCTTATGCAGCCGGACCTCCTCCCGTTTCTCCATCTGTAGGCGCTTGACAATGGTCTTCACCTCCTGGGTCCGGTCCTTTGAGGCGACCAGCAGCGCATCCTTGGTCTCGACAATAATAAGATTACTAAGCCCAATTGCCGCGACAAGGCTGTCTCCTGCATGGACATAAGAACCCGTCACATCCTCAGCCAAGACATTGCCGATGAAGATGTTGCCTTTACCGTCCTGCTCGCCGATTTCCCAGAGGGCTTCCCAGGAGCCCACATCACTCCAGGCACAATCCAGGGGGACAACCACCGTATCCTTGGCCCGCTCCATTACCGCATAATCAACAGAATTAGCAGGGCTTGCCGAAAAAGCTGCGGAATCAAGGCGGGTAAAGTCCAGATCATGGGTGCGGGCGGCATAGGCCCGTGCCACACAATCGGCCATGACCGGCTCAAATTCCGTAAGCGTCGCCAAGAATCTCGCCGCCGGAAACAGGAACATCCCGCTGTTCCAGAGATAGCCTTCGGCAAGATACTGCCTGGCTTTTTCCAGGGAGGGCTTTTCCACAAAACAGTCCATCGCGAAAACAGGCGACCCCTCCCACTCAAGCTCCGCCCCATTTTTGATGTAGCCATACCCGGTATGCGGGCTCTGCGGGACAATGCCAAAGGTGACGGGATGCCCGTGCGCGGCGCAAGAAACTCCTCTGGCCACGGCCTCTGCAAACTTTCCCTCATTACCGATAACATGATCTGCCGGCAAAACAAGAAGGACCGCCTCTTTATCCTGCCGGACCGCCTCCAGGGCAGCGACGGCAACCGCCGGAGCCGTATCCCGCCCCACAGGTTCGATGATGATCGTCGCAGCACCGCCAATGGCACGGACCTGCTCGGCTACCAAGAACCGGTGCTCTTCCGTACAGACGACGATGGGCACGGCAACCCCTTTCAGGCCCTGAACCCGTAACAACGTATTTTGGAGCATGGTCTTGTCGTTGACCAAAGGAAGAAGCTGCTTTGGATGACACTCCCGAGACAAAGGCCACAACCGGGTGCCGGATCCTCCGGCAAGGATGACCGGAATAATGACCGCGTGCGCTTTCTTCATGAAATTGATTTCCCCTTCATGGCCTGATTGTTTGCATAATGATTTTCTCTTGAGTTTTTACTATGTTACACAACTGCATGTCAAGAGACCATGACATGACTTTTCTGATTCTCCCTTGACCGCAGACAAACCTTTGTGTAGTCCTGAATTAAGGAAAGCAACCCAGAATGAGGCACCCATGAGCGCGTCATCTAAAAACAATATCCATGCCGTGGCCCCGGAAATCGTCCTTGAATTCCTGGCCCACACCCTCCCCTTTAACGAACTCGAGGCGGACACGCTGCGAAACCTGGCCTCCAGTTGCATCATCGACTTTTTCCCTAAAGGCACCGTTATCTTCCGGCAGGCCCAGACCCAAGTCCGGCATTTTTATCTCATCCAGAAGGGCGGGGTCAAAATATATCTCAAAGACGAAGACGGAAGCGTAACCCTCAAAGATTTTCGCGGCGAAGGAGAATATTTCGGGGCCCTGCCCATTATCCAGGGGACCAACATGGCGAACCTCAACGTGGAGACCGTTGAGGACACCTTCTGCTTCCTCTTTCCACGAGAGGCGTTTCTCAACCTCATCCAGTCATGCCCCAAGGTTACACATTATTTTTTGCGCAGCATGTCCGAAAAACTCGTGAAAACCGCATATGCCCAGCTACGGCAGCATAAAGTTGCTCCGCGCACCGAAAGCGCTCTGTTTCTTTTCTCGGCCCAGGTGGGCGATATCGTCAAGGGCGCCCCGAAAACCATTGCCGCGACGGACAGCGTCCAGATGGCCGCAGCCCGGATGGCAGAGCTGCATATCGGCTCCCTACTGATCCACGACCAGGAAAAAAAGATCGTCGGCATCATCACCGACCGGGATCTGCGCACCAAGGTGGTCGCAGCCGGGCTCGACTACCAGGCCCCGGTGCGCCAGATCATGGCGACGCCGCTCAAGACCATCCCCTCCCATCAGGTGTGTTTTGATGCCATGCTGCAAATGATGCGGCTTTCCATCCACCATTTGGCCGTAGAACAGCAGGGAACCATCATCGGGGTAATCACCACCCACGACATCATGCTTCTTCAGGGCACCTCCCCCCTCTACCTGTTCCGGGAAATCGTGGCACAAAGGACCATCGAAGGGCTGTACCCCCTGGCCAGGAAGGTCCCGGCGGTCATCCGCACCCTTATTGAGGAAGGGGCCAAGGCCAACAACATCACCCGGATGATCACGGTGCTCAACGACCACATCTTAGAGCGGCTCCTCACCCTGCTGGTTGAAGAACTCGGCCCCCCGCCCCTGCCCTTCTGCTGGCTGGTCATGGGCAGCGAGGGCCGCAGGGAACAAACCTTCATCACCGATCAGGACAACGCCCTACTCTACGCCGATCCAGAAAACCAAGAGCAGGCCGAGCTGGCTGCCGCATATTTTACAACCCTGGGAGAAAAGGCTATCGGGCATCTGGTCGGCTGCGGTTATCCCCCATGCCCTGGCGAGATCATGGCCTCCAACCAAAAATGGCGCCAGCCGATCACCGGTTGGCGCGGATACTTTGATCGCTGGCTGCACAGACCCGAACCGCTTGAGATCATGCATTCCACCATTTTCTTTGACTTCCGGGCCGCATATGGCGATGCGACCCTGGCGGAAGGTCTTCGGCAATACTTGGTGCGCAATGTGCCGCAGCAGGAAATCTTCCTGCTGCATCTTGCCAAAAATGCCTTGGAGGCGCGACCGCCCCTTTCTTTTTTTCGTAATCTCATCGTAGAAAAAGACGGAGAACACAAAAACTCCCTCGATCTCAAGACAAAAGGCCTTGTTCCCTTTGTCGATTTTGCCCGGCTCTTTGCCCTAAAACACGGGATTCCCGAAAACAACACCCTGGGCCGCCTCCAGATTCTCCACGAGGACGGCCATCTTTCCCATGAGCTGTATAGCGAAACCGTAAAGGCCTATGAATTTCTCATGCAGATGCGGCTTATCCATCAGTTGCGGATGATTGAGCAACAACAGCCCCCGGACAACCACATCAATCCGGCGGATCTTTCCGAACTCGAAAAACAGACCCTCAAGGAAGCCTTCGAAGTGGTCCGCCGTTTGCAAAGCCATATTCGGCAGGAATACCGGCTGGGTGAGGGGTAGCGATGTCTTTCTTTGCCATTTCTGAGCTGTTCCGGCCTGCCCACCCGGTGTTCGCCGAAAACAAACGCTATTTCAAGGCCCTCGACCAGTTCCAGCCGGTGGAGGAATATGAATTCGTGGTTTTAGATACCGAACTGACCGGGCTCCATGAGCGGCATGATGAAATTGTCTCCATCGGCGCGGTACGCATCAAACACCTGCAAATCCTGGCCGGAGAGACCTTTTATGCCCATGTGAAACCCAAAAAACCGCTGCCCAAAAACAGCACCCTTATCCACCGCATTACCCCACAGCAGCTAGAGGCTGCCCCACCGCTGCACGAGGTGCTTCCCCACTTCATCGACTATTGCGGCAAAGCCCTCCTGGTCGGACATTTTGTCGATCTGGACATTGCCTTTTTGAACCGCGCTTGCAGGCACCTCTTCGGTTCCCCCCTACACAATCCCTGCGTTGACACCCTGCGGCTTGCCCAGATCCACCTGGAACGCTTCGGAGTCCCGTATCGAAACAAGATCGACGGCGGCCATTCATTCAACCTCACCGAACTCTGCCACCAATACGGGCTGCCTGCCTTTGTTCCCCACGACGCCCTCCAAGATGCCCTGCAAACCGCCTATCTCTTTCTTTTTCTCATCAAGAAATTCGAGGGAGAAGGGTACCGCACCCTGCGGGAAATCTTCAGAGCAGGACAGGGTTCACGTTGGGCGCTGTAAATCCAACACATAACTTATTCCTTGCAACAGTTCTTCGTTCCCCGCTGCCGAAAAATACCCAAAAAAAGTTGACAGCCACCAATGCCCAGGGTAATTATACCTAGTTTCACCACGGCATCGCCATGGTACAAAAAAGAATAACATGCCGGAAACATTAAGTTTTCCTGCATCAAACCCATCATCGCTGTCATAAAGCAACCCAAGGAGGCCGCAATGCAAAAAGACGTCCACAGTCTGCTCGAATCGAGTGAATTCAAATCCCTCGTGGCAAAACGGGCAAAAATCTCCATACTGCTGACGATGCTGCTCTTCGTGTCCTACTACGGTTTCGTTCTCCTGATCGGCTACAATAAGCCCTTCCTGGCCCAGAAGCTCGACGAAGCAACGGCAACCACCCTGGGTATTCCCATGGCCGTGGGGGTCATCCTCGCCTCCTGGCTGCTCACCGTGATCTACGTTATCTGGGCCAACGCCATCTACGACCCCGAGGTCAAGAGACTGCGGGCCAAACTGTTCGGAAAATAAACACTATTTCCTTCCCTTTACCATCAGCCAAGGAGAGTTCACATGCCACCAGTAACCGAACAGGCGGCGGGCGCCATCCAGACCACCCTGGGAACACCCACCCTGCCTGCCATTGTCTTTTTTTTGATCATCGTCGCCATCACCCTGGCGATCACCTATTGGGCCGCCAAGCGCACCAAGACCACCAAAGAATTTTACGCCGCCGGCCGCAGCGTCAGCGCCTTTCAAAATGGCCTGGCCTTATCGGGCGATTACATGTCCGCCGCCTCCTTCCTGGGCATCGCTGGTATGGTGGCCCTCAAGGGCTATGACGGCATGATCTATGCGGTAGGCTGGCTGGTTGGCTGGCCGGCCCTGATGTTCCTCATCGCCGAGCCCCTGCGAAACTTAGGCAAATTCACCTTTGCCGACGTGGTCGCCTTCCGGCTCAAGCAAACCCCGGTGCGTATTGCCTCTGCCATCGGCGGCATCCTCACCGTGCTTTTCTACACCATCGCTCAGATGGTGGGCTCCGGCAGCCTGATCAAGCTGATGTTCGGCATTCCCTACGAGTACGCAGAGATCATGGTGGGCTGCATCATGCTGGCCTATGTGCTTTTCGGCGGCATGCTGGCCACCACCTGGGTTCAGATCATCAAAGCAGTTATGCTGCTTTGCGGTGTAACGGTAATGATGTTCATGGTCCTGGCCAAGTTCAACTTCAACCCCGGCGACCTCTATGCCGCGGTGTCCACCCAGTATGGCCAGGCAGCACTGGAACCGGGCGGCCTCATCACCAGCCCCATCGACGCGATTTCCCTCGGCCTGGCCCTGATGTTCGGCCTGCTGGGGCTGCCCCACATCCTGCAACGCTTCTTCACCGTACCCGATGCCAAGGCCGCCCGGATCTCCGTGCTCTTCGCCACCGGCTTCATCGGCTACTTCTACATCATCATCCCCATTGTCGGTTTTGGCGCCGCCGCCCTCATCGGCCGTGAGGTCATCATCAACATCGACAAGGGCGGCAACATGGCTGCCCCGCTCCTGGCCGAATTCCTCGGCGGCACCCCCTTCCTGGGCTTCATCGCCGCAGTGGCCTTCGCCACCATTCTCGCGGTCGTGGCAGGACTCACCCTGGCTGCGGCATCCTCCTTTTCCCATGACATCTATGTGCATGTGATCAAGAAAGGCAATGCCACCGAGCAGGAAGAGATGCGGGCCAGCAAAATCGCCACCCTGCTGTTCGGCATAGTCGCGGTTGGGCTGGGCATCCTCTTCAAAGGACAAAACGTCGCCTTCATGGTGGGCCTTGCCTTTGCCATCGCCTGCAGCGCCAATTTTCCAGCCCTGATCCTGTCGATCTTCTGGAAAAAATTCACCACCGCCGGCGCGGTCTGGGCCATCCTAACTGGCGCTTTCCTGGCCGTGGGCCTCATCATCATCAGCCCCACGGTCTGGGTGGATGTTTTTAAAAATCCCAAAGGCTCCGAGCTGTTTGCCCTGAAGAACCCAGCCATTGTCTCCATGACCGCCTCTTTCCTGGTCGGCTACATTGTTTCCCTCCTGACCAAGGATGAAACCGCCGCACAGAAATTCGAGGACGAAAAACTTCGGACCTATCTCGGCGTCGGCTCCGAATAATTTCCCGGACACCGGTTCCCGGCTTTTTCCGCATTATCCAAAAACGCGCAGGGCTTTCAGGCTCTGCGCGTTTTTGTTGTTTCAGGGGGGATATTTTCTGTTAAGATAAATCCGATTGCATCCTCAGAAAATCACCTCCAGCCCTGAGCACACACCATGGCCGAAAAAGCCGAGATACTTGTTGTTGACGATGAACCCAGCATGCGGGAGTTTCTCGCAATCCTCCTGGACAAAAACGGGTATGCAACCCGTGCCGCCGCAAGCGGCGCCGAAGCTCTCTCCCTTCTGAAACAGCGTCATTTTGATCTGATCATCTCGGACATCCGCATGCCGGATCTCAGCGGCCTCGCCCTCCTTGAAAACATCAAAGATCAGGACCTCTCCATCCCGGTGGTGCTGATCACCGCATATGCCTCGCCGGAAGATGCGGTGCTGGCCATGAAAAACGGCGCCTACGACTATGTGACCAAGCCCTTCAAGGTGGATGACATTCTCTCGGTCATCACGGCAGCTCTAGGAAGCAGACAAGAAAAGACCCCGGACAAGGACCGTGATTCTTTTGCGGGCATCATCGGCAACAGCCCGGAGATGCTCAAGATTTACGACCTCATCCAACGTATCGGCCCTACCCAGGCCAATATCCTCATCTATGGCGAATCCGGGACCGGCAAGGAACTGGTGGCGCAGGCCATTCACCAGCACAGCAAGGTCGCGGCAAACGCCTTTGTTCCCATCACCTGCAGCGCCATCCCGGAAAATCTCATCGAGTCCGAACTCTTCGGCCACGCCAAGGGCTCGTTCACCGGGGCAATTGCCAACAAGACCGGGCTGTTCGAGCTGGCCAACAACGGCAGCGCCTTTTTGGACGAAATCGGCGAACTCTCCCCGCTTATCCAGACCAAACTCCTGCGGGTTTTGCAGGAGCGGGAGTTCAAAAAAGTAGGCGGCACGGAAACCATCAAAGTCAAGGTCCGGATCATTTCCGCCACCAACAAGAACCTGGAAGAGGAGGTCCTGGCCGGCCGCTTCCGAGAGGATCTTTTTTACCGTCTGGCCGTAGTTCCCATCCGCATGCCGCCGCTCCGCGAACGCAAGGGGGATGTGCCGCTTCTGGTCGACCATTTCCTGAAGAAATATTCCGCCCTGTTCGGCAAGGAAGTGCAGCAGATCTCCTCCTATGCCCTGAAGGTCTTGATGGACTATGATTTCCCAGGCAATGTCCGCGAGCTGGAAAATATCGTCGAACGCGGGGTTGCCCTGGAATCCTCCAACATCATCCTGCCGGAAAGCCTCACCCTGTCGGGACACCGGCCCGGCCGCGCCCTTGCCTCGGATCAGCCTCGCGAGACCGGCTCAGAATCAATGGATGAAATCGCCTTTGACCTCGGGCTTGAACAGTACATCACCGATATTGAAAAGAGGCTGATCCAAACGGCTCTGAACAGGACAAAAAATTCCAGAATGAAGGCGGCGGATCTCCTAAAAATGAGCTTCCGCTCCTTCCGTTACAAGGCGAAAAAATATAACATCTAGACTTGTCCCGGAAAGCCCTTATCCAGCCAAACTGGAAACAGACCCCTTTTCCAACATCCAAGCTTTCAAAAGGCCACATGAGACTTTCCGCCCTCTGCCCGCATACCGGCTCGCCAGCCGCCAATGATCATCTCAAGAAACAGATCCAGTGGCTGCTGTTTTTACGGGTGCTTTTTCTCTCCCTGATGCTGGGAATCAGCGTTCTGCTCCAGGCAAAGACGCCTTCCATTTTTCTTCCGCCCCTGCACTATCTGGCCTATTTCATCGCCGGACTCTACCTGTTCACCATCCTCTCCGCCCTGGCTCTCAGGATGATCCAGTGCTATTCACGGTTTGGCTACCTACAAATCACCCTTGACACCCTCTTGGTGACGCTTCTGGTTTTTTCCACCGGCGGCAGCCAGTCTGTTTTCACGGTGGTGTATTTTTTCCCCATCGTCATGGGGGCCTTCATGCTTTTCCGACGGGGGAGCCTGCTCTTTGCCGCATTGAGTACCCTGCTGTTCGGCTCCCTGCTCCTGGTCGAGTATGGAGGATATGCGTCCAGCTTTATCCAGACCTCCCAAAGTCAGCTGACCAACCTCCAGATGCCTCTCCACTATTTCACCATTTACAGCCTCACTTTTTTCCTGGTTGCCATCCTCAGCTCCATGCTCTCGACCCGACTCCAGAAGACAGAGGCAGAGCTGTTCCAAACCGCAAGCGACTATGGTCGGCTTTCCTTTCTGTACAAACAGATCTTTGATGACATCAATACCGGCATTATCACCGTTGACGCCGACAACCGGGTAACATCCTTCAACCGTGCGGCAGAACTCATAACAGGTTACAGCCCAGGTGAGATTCTCGGCCAGGACCTTTCCCGTACGTTTCCCGGCATGGAGACGCCTCTGCTCCACGATGAGCGACGGCACATGGCCGTCATCCCTCGCAAAAGCGGGGAAACGATCCCGGTAGGATATTCCTGTTCCCGGCTCAATGCCCAGGATGACAACGAAAACGGCTATGTCTATACCTTGCAGGATCTCAGTCAGATAAAAAGGATGGAGGCCCAAGTGCAGCAAGCCGAAAAAATGGCGACCATCGGCGAGATGGCCGCAGGCATTGCCCATGAGCTCAGAAATCCCCTGGCCGCGATCTCAGGGGCCGTGCAGCTGCTGGACAAGGAAACCTGGGATTCCGTCAACAAACGGTTGTTTGGTATCATCATGCGGGAATCAGACCGGCTTGATGCAACAATTCATGATTTTCTTCTCTTCTCCAAACCGATCAATCCGGAGAAAAAATGGTTTTCCTTGCTGGCTTTGGCGCGGGAGGCCGTGGAAACCCTTAGGCAAGATCCAGACTGGAGCCCTAGCCTGGCCATTGACTTGGAAATTCCACCCGACCTTAACTGTTGGGCAGACCCACAGTTGATCAGGCAGGTGCTTCTCAACCTGATTACAAACAGCGCCAATGCCTGCCGGAATATTGAAAAGGGAAGGATACGACTCCGGGCTGAGGAAACCACCGCCTGGGACAAGGAAACACCCGAAGCGGTAATTATTTTGGAGATCGCGGACAACGGCCACGGCATCCCGGAAGGTATCCAGGAAAAAATTTATGAGCCTTTTTTTACAACCCGGGAAACAGGCACGGGGCTAGGCCTGGCCATTGTCCGCCAGATCGTGCACAGCCATGGCGGCAATATTTCCCTGCGTGATTATCAGCCACAAGGCACGCTTTTCTCCGTCAGCCTGCCTCTGCCGTGAAGAAAAACATCCTTCTGCCCTGCATTCTCCACTTTTCCATCTGCACTTTCTCTATCGCAGCGCGGCAATTATGGAAAGGATGAGATAAACGATGAGCCAAGCCGCCATGAATAGCAATGATCGCCGCCGTCCTGGGGTCTCGGTGCCCACGCAGACCAGGGCGACAACCACGGTACTCGGGAAGATCACCCCGGCCCAAAAAGGCTGAATGTAACGCAACAGCTCCTGCAAACCGAGCAGAAACCAGGGCCCCTGGATATGGAACAGTCCGAGACGGCTCGGCTCCATAGGCGCGGCCAGACAAAGACTGAACCCAACCGTGGTGAACAGCAGCAGACTATGCTGGCCAAAGCCAACCCGATAGCGGCGCAGATGATCCCAGCAACAAACCCCCCAGACGAGTCCGAGACCGATGAGATGATTGGCATAAACCCGCTTCATGCCCTCGGCCTCGATGGAAAAAAGCAACGAGTTCAGCGCCGCTCCCAGGTAAGGAATGGACAGAGTGATATTTTCGGCAATAACGCCCGCCGCCTCACCGGTTGCATCCGCCCGCAAAACATAGCCGGTGAAGAGCAACAACAACGCGGCAGGGACAGAACCGAGCAGCAGGAGCCATTTACCGAAGCGCAGCTGCTGCTCGGCCTTTGCCAGAATAACCGCCGCTAGATGGCACAAAGAAAAGAGGAAGAACAACTGACTGGAATAGAAATGACAGGACCTAAAGAATTGGCCGTACGGTGCCAGTAAATCAAGGGAGCTTGCGGAAAAGAACGGAGTTGCGGGGTCGTACTGGAGGGCGACCACCATCCCGGATAAAACTGAGAGATAGAGCGAGACCAGACTCAGCCCTCCCCATTTCGTATCGATGATAAGCGCGCGGATGCTCATCCCCTTAAAAGGTAACAAGGTAGCCTTTTCCGTCCTTGTCCTCCCGCACCGTCGCCACCTGAAAACGGGGAAGATTTTTTTGGGCTGGACCGCTGAGCCGGATGCCTTCCTTGTTAAACCGGCTATGGTGACAAGGGCAAACTAGGACACCTTCCTTTTCCTGGAAATTGAGCCGGCAACCCAGATGTGTACATTTCCGCGACACTGCCCACGGCCCGCCTTGCCCAACAAAAAGGATGAAATCATGCTCCATGACAAACCCACCCACCGGCACGATCTTATCCACTTTCACAATGCGTGGCTGTTTGGGGGTGCGGTGCCCAAGAAAGCGAAAAAGCGGATACAAAAGCAACGTGCCTGCGCCCCAGCGTAGCCAGGACCAGGAACCGGCCAGAAATATCCGCCGGGTCAAGGGCCCCCCTTTTCGCGCCGCATCAGCCATTGCAGAAAAACACTATTCCCTGACACGAGGCTGATGAGGATACAGGCATAGCATGTTCGGCAATCATGGTTGCAGGTACCGCGCTCGCAATTTCTCACAGACATGATCCGGCACCAAGCCGCTCACATCCCCGCCATGTCTGGCCGCATCCTTGATGATGCTGGAGCTGATAAATATCCAGCGGAAACCGGTCATCAGGAAAACCGTTTCCACCTCCCGCTCAATCCGACGGTTCATCAGGGCCAGCTGGAACTCATAATCAAAATCAGACACAGCCCGCAAGCCGCGGATAATCGCCTTGGCTCCGCGTTTGTAGGCAAAATCGACAAGAAGTCCGGAAACATCCTCCACCGTAATGCGGGTTTCGTCGCCAGGAAAACAATCCAGGATCATCTTGCGTCTTTCATCCAGGGAAAAAAGTGGCTGCTTGGTGGGATTGCTGGCAACAGCAATGATGATCCGGTCAAACAGGTGCAGCCCCCGATGAACGATATCAAGATGCCCGTTGGTTATGGGATCAAAGGTGCCGGGATACACGGCGACTGATTCGGATGTGTTTTCAGAGACAAACGGCTCGTAGTCAGTCATTGCACTCCGCCTCAGGGTGTTGATAGAGCCAGAAACCGGCCTCTCCGTATCGACGTTGGTCAAAACAGACAAGCGGTCCCAAGGTCTCGGGATATTGCAACTCCGCCGCATCTTCGAGAACAACAATGGCATTGGCAGCAAGAAAATTTCCGCCCGCCAAAGACTCAAGGCTGCTCAAAGCAAGAGTACTCCCATAGGGAGGGTCGAGAAAAACCAGGTTAAATCCCTCGGCTGGCTGCGTTGCCTTCAGAAAAGCAACCCCCCTGGCCAAATCCCTCTGCAACACCGTGGCACGCTCGGCAAAACCACAGAGAGCAATGTTCCGGCCAATAAGCTCGATAACAGAGCGTTGCCCATCGACGAAAACCGCCGACAACGCCCCCCGGCTCAAGGCCTCAAGGCCCAGAGCGCCGGTGCCGGCAAAAAGATCCAACACCCGGGCGTCAACAACCTTGGCAGCCAGGATACTAAAAATCGCCTCCCTGGCCCGGTCGGAGGTAGGTCGGACAGAATCGCCAAAACGCTGCCCAGGCGTCAGCAGTTTGCGCCCCCGGGCACTACCGCTGATGATCCGCAATTACAGATAATCCCGGATGAGTTCCTCGGCGATCTGCACCGCATTGAGCGCTGCGCCTTTGAGGATATTATCAGACACCACCCAGAGATTGATCCCGTTAACAATGGACTCATCCTCACGAATCCGACCCACCAGGGTCTCGAATCTGCCCGCACAATCAATGGCCATGGGATACTGGCCAAGGGTCGGCTCATCAACCAGCTTTACACCTGGGGCATTCTTCAGCAAGGCCTTGACCTCAGCTGCGGTTATCTTCTTTTCGGTCTCGATATTGACCGACTCAGAATGTCCGTAAAAAACCGGGACCCGCACCGTGGTGGCGGTGACGCCGATGGTCGGGTCTTCAAACATCTTGCGGGTTTCGTTGACCATCTTCATCTCTTCCTTGGTGTAGCCATTCTCAAGGAAGCTATCGATCTGGGGCAAGCAATTGAAGGCGATCTGGTGCGGATATACGCTATGTTCCATAGGCTTGCCAGCCGCATAATCAAGAATCTGTTGCTTGAGTTCGTCAATAGCCTTAGCCCCAGTGCCGGAAACCGCCTGATAGGTGGAAACCACGATCCGCTTGATCCGGACCTTATCGTGGATGGGCTTCAGGGCCACCAACATCTGGATCGTGGAACAGTTGGGGTTGGCGATGATGCCCCGTTTCTTATACCGGGCAATAGCATGGGCGTTCACCTCTGGTACCACCAGGGGGATTTCCGGGTCCATGCGGTAGGCGCTGGAGTTGTCGATAACCACGGCCCCTGCCGCAGCCGCAGCCGGGGCAAAATCGAAGGACCGAGTTGCGCCTGCGGAAAAGAGAGCGATATCAATCCCGGCAAAGGCATCCTTGCTCAAGATCTGAACCGGAATCTCCTTGCCCTTAAAAGTGAGGGTTTTGCCCACAGACCGCTCCGAGGCAAGCAACCGCAGTTCGTCCAGAGGGAAATCTCTTCGCGCCAGAACATCAAGCATGGCGCCGCCGACAGCCCCTGTGGCGCCGGCAATAGCAACATTATATTTCTTTTTTGCAGCAGTCATTGTCACAACCCCTTACAGACAGCAGCCGGGCATGACCCAGCAATTGTATAAAATATCAGCAGGCAACACAAAACACCTCAATGCTTTAGCTTCCCTGCCGCGTTGTTTCCCTTTTCAAAAACACTAACCGGTTCAGGCCATTGAGATAGGCTTTTGCTGCAGCGGTAATGATATCCGGGTCCGCCCCCTGCCCCACCACAACCTTGCCTTCATCCTCTATCCGAACCAGCACCTCGCCTTGGGCATCGGTGCCGCCGGTGATTGAGCTTACTGAAAAATAGAGGAGTTTGCTCTTGGTCTGGGTCAGCTCGGCAATAGCCCGAAAACATGCGTCGATGGGGCCAATGCCGATACAGGCCTTTTCCTGCTCCTTACCATCGATGAGCAGCCGCACCGCTGCGGTGGGCAGGCTCTTGTTGCCGCTCATCGCCCCCAGGTGCACCAGAGAAAAGGTCTCCGTGATCCGCAGCACCTCGTCCATCAGGATGGCTTCGAGATCCTCGTCAAACATTTCCTTCTTGACGTCGGCCACCTCCTTGAACCGGGCAAAAACCCGCTCCAATTCATCGTCCTTAAGGCTGTAGCCCATTGCCGCAATACGATCCTTCAAGGCATGCCTGCCGGAATGCTTGCCAAGCACGATGTTACCGGTGGAGATCCCGATATCCGCCGGATTCATGATCTCGTAGGTGGTCCGCTCCTTGAGCACCCCGTCCTGGTGTATCCCGGATTCATGGGCAAAGGCATTGGCCCCGACAATGGCCTTGTTGGCCTGCACCGGCATCCCGGTAATGGTGGTGACCAGACGGCTGGTGGGATAGATATGCTCAGTGACAATATCGGTATGCACTTGCATCTGGTCGGCGCGGGTGCGAATGACCATGACCATCTCTTCCATGGCCGTATTGCCAGCCCTCTCCCCGAGCCCGTTGATGGTGGACTCCACCTGCCGCGCCCCATGGTTGATCGCAGCCAGAGAATTGGCCACAGCCAAGCCAAGATCGTTATGACAATGAACGCTGAGGACCGCTTTGTGGATATTGGGGATGTTCTCGATGAGATAGGCGATCTTGCGCCCGAACTCATCTGGCAGGGCATAGCCGGTGGTATCCGGAAAATTCAGGGTCGTGGCGCCGGCATCAATCACCGCAGCAAAGACCTTGCAAACAAAATCAAGGTCACTGCGCGAGGCATCCTCAGCGGAAAACTCCACGTTGCTCGTGTATTTGGCGGCGTGTTTCACCGAGGCCACAGCCAGTTCCAACACCTGATCCCGGCTCATCTTCAGTTTATGCTTCAGATGAATATCCGAGGTCGCCAGAAAGGTGTGGATCCTGGGGTTTTCCCCAGCCTTGAGCGCCTCCCAGGCCCGGTCGATATCCTTGAGGTTACAGCGGGCAAGAGCCGCGATCTGCGCACCCCGGACATGCTCGGCGATATTGCGCACACACTCGAAATCTCCAGGGGAGGCCACGGGAAACCCAGCCTCGATCACATCCACCTTCAGCTTGACCAGCTGCTGGGCCAAGCGAAATTTCTCCTGCATATTCATGCTTGCGCCGGGCGACTGCTCGCCGTCACGCAAGGTGGTGTCGAAGATCAGAACCCGGCCGGGATCGCGCGCCATGACAGAAGACAGGGGGTTAAGCGGAATGAGTATGAGTTAAGTACATTCTAGGGGGTGGCCTGCCGCCTGGGGCCAGGCGCCGCGACGGCCCCCGATCCGGTAAGGAGCGGCAGCAGCTGGTGGGTGCGGATTCGCACCTCTGGCCGTGGGACAAAAGGGGGCCTACGACCGGCTGAACACCGGTTGCTGCTGGGCATCGCTCCTCTCCAGCCGGGGCCGGAGGCTGGCCAGATCCACGAAGCGATC
>JAPLJH010000089.1 GCA_026388695.1 Deltaproteobacteria bacterium
GGTCAGCGGGTTGTTGATTTCGTGGGCAATGCCCGCCGCCAGTTTCCCGACTGCGGCGAGTTTCTCCGTCTGGGCCAGATGAAGGATCTGCTGCTCCAGGGTTTTTCTGGTTTCAACATTGAAGACGTTCATGGCCCTTACCAGAAAATAGGTGATCAGGGCGGCGGCCAGACTCCGGAAAATCTCCACCGGGATTGCAAAAAAAGGAATCCTGGCATGGGAGGGAATTACTCCGGCCAGAAAGGCGTAGAGCGCAAAACTGATCCCGGCCCAACGAAGATGCAGGGCCACCGATGGACTTAAGAATTCGATCACCCGCCCATGCCTTATCAGGGCAAAGGCGGCGAGAATCCCGCCCAGGTTGCCGATGGTCAGTCTGACGAGGATATCTGCCTGTCTGATGGTCTGAAGACCCAGATTTTCCCAGGAGAGGAAAAGGTACATTCCTAGAAAAACAAGGAGAAGAGGGATAAGAACCCGGAGCCATTGCCAGCGGATCGTGGGCTGGGAGCGGAGCAGGGAGATGGCGAAATGGTTCAGGAAGAGAAAGGAAACGACCAGGGTCAGCAGCTTGAGGTAATGGATGGGGAGCAACAGGGCGTCGGTGCCGTACCCCAGCCGCAGGTAACATTCGAGCCATTCATGCAGGCCATGGCTGAAGCCGAATATGGCCAGGGAAGGCAGGCTGCCCGCCAGGCGCAGCTTGCTTTCCGACATGTCCTTGACTGCGATGGCCAACCCCAGGAAGATGAAGGTCAGTCCGTAAAAAAAATAGAGCAGAACTCCCGTGGGGCACTGGCTGGCAGGCATGATTTTGTCGCTGTTCTCCGGTTGACCGCGTTGTCGTCTTCCCCCCGTTGTTCGCTGCAAACGGGGGCTTTCTTAACGCATCCTGTGTCACCCCATGTCTGTAATGAAGGCTCAGACTGCCTGTGCTTGGGGTTCTTCCTCGTTGTCCAGGTGGATGGAGCTGATCAGCTCGGCTGGGATACGGCCGCGGATTTTTTTCACCGTGGAAAGAATGGTGTGGACCGGATAGTCTTCCCGGACCTCTTCGCTCTTGTCCAGGTAAGAGGTGAGGATAAATTTTTTGTTTTTGACATCGAACTTGTGGGTCCAGTTGATTTCGATGGTTTCAGGGTTCTCCTCGATCTGCACCGCCAGCTTTTCCCCGTTTTGCGCTACTTGGATGGCGTCCATGTCCGTAACTTCAAGGAGCCAGGCGTCGCCGCTGGTGGTGGAGAAGAGAACGAAAACCCCTAGGGCCAGCACGGCGGCTTTCTTGGCGCTGGCGCTTGCCTGGATTTTTTCGACTTCAATCTTTACCGAGGGGAGCGCGGGTTTGGCTGGAGCGTTGGCGCCGGTGGTCAGGCAGCATCGCTTGAATTTTTTGCCGCTGCCGCAGAAACAGGGGTCATTTCTTCCTATCTTGATGGCCATATGGAGTCTCTCTTTATGACTGTGTGGGTTCAGGGATCATATGAAACTGTGCCACTATGCCATGCCCGATGTGGTTTGTAAAGCCGTGGATGCATCCTTTTCGTCGCTGGATGCGGGGTTGTTTTTTTGCTGTCAGTGTGTCGGGGCCGAGTCCATCCGGACCATCTTTTCCTGATCGCAGTAGTACTGGACCAGTTGGGAGAAAACATCGTCGCGGCCGGTGTAGATCTTGGTGTTGCTGTTTAAAATCTGCACCAGGGCCTCGCCGTAATCATCAACCCCGATGATGTTGTCGGAGATGAGGCTGTTGCCGCATTTGCCCGTGAGCAGGGTGTCCATGTACCGGTTGACGTTGGCCCAATACACTTGGTTGTTGCGGAAATGGGTGTCCTCGCGCTTTGCCTTGTCGATGTTTTTGTCCATCATCTCCTGCATCTCCTGCTGGAAGAGGTGGTTGTAAATGCGGCCGGCAATCTTGGCCGGCGCGTTGCCCGAGGTGCCCACGCTCTTGAAGCCGCCGGTATTGGTGGTCACGGAGATGAGCATGGTGAGGGTCCGGTCTTTGTGGGTCTGCCGGTCGCGATACGGGTTGAAATGGCTGATGAACAGGGCGGATTTGTTCATGGGCGCGGTGCCGGTCTTGCCGGAAACAAGATTCTTGTGATGCTTGAATTCGGTTTTCATGGCCGAGCCGGTGCCGCGATTGCAGACCTCGTACAGGGCGTTCATTTCCGCCTCCCGCTCCTTTTTGGACTCGAAAAGCGGGATCTTGGCGAACTGCTCGTCTTGATCGCGGTCATACACCGTTTTGCCGTTTATCTGGATTCGGCGCACAAAAGAGGGATCGCGGTACTGGCCGTCGAGAAAGGCGTTGTAGATGCCAAGCCATTGCTGTACCGACACCGCCGAGGCGCCAATGCCGAAAGGCCAGTACTTGGCGTCTTCCTTGCTGTAGTCCAGGCCGACTTGGTCAAAGCCCTGGAGCATGGCGCTGCGAAGCAGGGGGTTGGTGTAGAGCCTGGCGAAGATCGTGTTGATGGAAATCACCTGCGCTTCCAGCAGGTTGTATTCCTTGCCCATGGGGCGGGCGGCGTCGTAGTTGTACCAGTTGCGGGGCAGCCAGGTCTGTCTGCCGGTGCTGGCCACATATTTATATTCAATGGGCTTGTCGGCAAAGTGGTCGCTCATCTTGGTATTGTTGGCCACCATGGAGTAGTAGGCAATG
>JAPLJH010000081.1 GCA_026388695.1 Deltaproteobacteria bacterium
AGCAAGAATGCGAACAATCCGTTTCGCCGTGCAAAAACAGGAAACCGCTACCGGATGCAGTAAGGATTCCCCACAAAAATATGTCGCTACGTCCCCTTACCAAAATAAACAAGATTGATCCCGCCGAGCTCAAGATGCTCAAAAAGCGGATTGATATCGCCATGGCCGTGATTGTTTTTTTCGCGGCCATGCTCTTGGCCAGGCTCTGGTATCTCCAGATATACCATGGCGATGATTTCGCAAAACTTTCAGAAATCAACCGCATCCGCATCCAGCAGATCGCCGCCCCGCGCGGCAATATCCTGGACCGAAACGGCGAGCCGATCATCACCAACCGCCCCCGTTTCAATGTGACCTGGAGCCGGGAAGATGCGCCCAATCCCGATGCGGTCATAAAAGATCTCGCCAAAATCCTCAATGAAGATATCTCTGTATTGTTGGACAGGATCCGGGCCGCCACCGAAAATCCCCGCTACATGCCCACCAGACTCAAAGAAGATATCGACTGGGAAACCCTGGTCACCATAGAGAACAAACACCTCTCGCTTCCCGGAGTCCGCATCGAGGTCATGCCTTCCCGGGACTACCTCTACGGTGACTTTGCCTCCCATCTCGTCGGCTACCTTGCCGAGATAAGTCCGGCGGAACTGACAGAAAAGCGGTACGCCAAGTACCAGAGCGGCGACCAGGTCGGCAAACAAGGCGTGGAAAAGATCTTCGAAGAGTACCTCAAGGGAGAAAAGGGCCGCAACTATCTGGAGGTTGACGTCCACGGCTTTGAACAGCGCCAGATGCAGTTGCAGGAACCTTTCCCAGGCAACGATCTGCACCTGACCCTCGACATCGAGTTGCAACGCGTTGCGGAAGAGGCCATGGGCGACAAGGCCGGAGCCGTGGTCGTCATGGAGGTGAACACCGGCAACCTGTTGGTCATGTGCAGCAGCCCCCCGTTGCATCTCCAGGAATTTGTCGGCGGTATCTCCACCACTGCCTGGAACAAATTGCTCAACGACCCGCTCAACCCCTTACTCGACAAAACCATTCAGGGGCAGTATCCGCCCGGCTCCACCTTCAAGATTGTCACCGCCCTGGCGGCCATTTCGGAAGGGGTTATCACCCCCGATGCCACCTTCTTCTGCGGCGGCTCCCTGAATTTCGGCAATCGAAAGTACGGCTGCTGGAAAAAAGGCGGCCACGGGACGGTGGATTTTCACCGGGCTCTGGTCGAATCATGCGATGTCTATTTTTATTCGGTGGGGATGCGGCTGGGGGTCGACAATATTGCCAAGTACGCCCACAGCCTGGGCCTGGGGAATAAAACCGGCATCGAGCTCGAACATGAAAAAGGCGGGATGATTCCTTCAACAACCTGGAAACAGCAACGCTACAAGGAAAAATGGCAGGAAGGCGAAACCCTCTCGGTCGCCATCGGCCAGGGCTATGTGCTGGCCACCCCCCTGCAGCTCTGCCGGATGACCGCCGCCGTGGTCAACGGCGGTACCCTTTACCGACCGCAGATGGTGCACAGCGTCACTGCACCGGACGGCAAAACCCTGAAAACATTCAGCCCGATCAGCGAGGGTAAGATCCTTGGTTCGGCGCACTCACTCGCGCTCATCCAGGACGCCCTGGTCGGGGTGGTAAACTCACCGGGCGGCACCGCCAAGGTGGTAAAACTCCCGGATGTACTCATCGGCGGCAAGACCGGCACCGCCCAGGTAGTGCGTCTCGCCCAGAACGAAGGCTTGAGCGGGAACAACATCCCCTACAAATACCGGGACCATGCCTGGTTTACCTCGTTTGCCCCTGCAGAAAAACCGGAGATCGCCGTAACCGTCCTGGTGGAGCATGGCCAGCACGGTGGCTCCGCAGCGGGTCCTGTCGCCAGGGCCGTGTACAAACGCTATTTCGAACTCAAGGCCGGCAAACAGGGAGGCGCAGCAGAACCGGCGCCGTCCCTGCCCAAGGATGAAAAGGAAGAATAAGATGCTACGCTTTGACCGCCGCCTGCTGCTGAATGTCGATTGGGTCCTGATTGGGGTCGTGTTTGTTGTCGCCCTCATCGGCCTGGCCAATATTTACAGCTCAACCCATCTCTACAAGGAGACGGGCGCCCCGCTCTACCTCAAGGAACTCACCTACTACCTGTTCGGTGCCGCCATCCTGCTGCTCATCGTCAGCATCGACTACCGGGTGCTGCTCACCCTGAATTACCCGTTGTATATCGCGATGATCCTCCTGCTGCTCTTCGCTCTTGTTTTTGGCCGAAACATCAGCGGCGCCCAGCGCTGGATCAATCTCGGCTTTTTCCGGTTGCAACCCTCAGAACCTGCCAAGCTTATCCTGGTGATTACCCTGGCCAGCTACTATTACCGCAAGGAAACCGGGAAAGGCTTCGGCCTGCTCGACTTGGCTGTCCCTGCCCTGCTGACCGGTCTGCCCTTTGTTCTCATCGCCAAACAGCCCGATCTCGGCACCGGTCTTTTGTTGGGCTTCATCTTCATTTCCATGACCCTGTTTGTCAAACTCCGCTGGACCACCCTGGCGACCCTTTTGTGCGGTGGACTTTCCATCATCCCCGTTGCCTGGAAATTCTTTCTCAAGCCCTACCAGCGCCAGCGGGTTGAAACCTTTCTCAATCCGGAAAACGATCCCCTGGGCACGGGCTATCACATCATCCAGTCAAAAATTGCGGTGGGCAGCGGTTTGATCTTCGGCAAGGGATACATGAAAGGAACCCAGGGCCAGCTCGATTTTCTGCCGGAGCGGCACACCGACTTCGCCTTTTCGGTATGGGCTGAAGAGTGGGGCTTTATGGGCTCTGCCCTTCTAGTGATCTGCTATTTCTTCATGATCCTCTGGGGCCTGAACATCGCCATCTCCGCCAGAGATAAATTTGGAGTGCTGCTTGCCTTTGGTGTGGTCTCGCTCATTTTCTGGCAGGCGTTCATCAACCTGGCCATGGTCATGGGCCTGATGCCCGTGGTGGGAGTGCCCCTGCCCCTTATCAGCTACGGCGGATCTTCGCTGCTCACCAACCTGGCAGGACTCGGCCTCCTGATGAATATCCGGATGCGTCGCTACATGGGCTCAAGCTGATCGCTGCCGCCCAATCTGACCATCAATTCACAGCCACCCTCTTTGCCGACAGCAATCAGAAACAAGGACGCTCAGCCCCCGGATGAAGTCCAGGCCGGTGTTGAGGGAGGCGGTGCGTTCGAGCCGCAGCCCTAAAGACACGGCCAGTTCCCGGTACTGGATGTCGATCTCATACAGGGTCTCCACATGGTCGGAGACAAAGCTGATGGGCATCATCAAAACGTTTTTCACCCCTTCGGCTGCCAGCCGTTCCAGCATCTCTGGGGTGGAGGGGGCAAGCCACTCCACCGGCCCGCTGCGACTCTGGAAACAGAGGCGCCCGTTCATGCCCGTGCTCTTTTCCACGGCAGCGATGGTCCGCTTGATCTGCTCCAAATACGGATCGCCTTCCTTGATGAAAGAAACCGGCAGGCTGTGCGCACTGTAAACCAGCTGCACCGGCTCTCCACCAAATCCCGCCATCCCCTCCTGAATACTCTGCACCAGACACGCTACATACTCCGGCTGATCCGGCCATTCTCGGACCTCGGCAAGCTCGAAAACATGCCCCGATGCGGCAATAGCCTTACGAAGCGCATCCAGGGATGAACCGGTGGTGGCGCGGGAATAATGGGGATACAGGGTCAGGGCCACAATCCGGCGGATCCCGGCCTGGGCAAATTCCGCCAAGGCAACCTCCGCACCGGGCCGCCAGTAGCGCATGGCCATACGCACCACGAAGCGGCCCTCAACAAGCAAGGCCGCTTGCAGCGCCTTCCCCTGCTCCCCGGTGATCCGGGCCAAGGGCGAGCCCCCGCCGATCAGGCGATAGGCCTCCCGGCTTTTCGGTGCCCGCTTGGCGGCGATTCGTCTGGCAATGAATTTCTGTAAGAATGGAAAGGGGGAAAGCCGGATGATCTCGCGGTCGGAAAAGAGATTGACCAGAAATGGTTCCACATCGGCCAGGGTTTCAGGCCCGCCGAGATTAAGAAGAATAACGCCGATGGATTCGCTCGATTCGCTCATGCCCCAAACGCCTCCAGCAGAAAGAGATCCCTGTTCAGCCGTTCCCCCAGTTCCTCCGGGGAGAAATCAAGCTCGGCAAAAAGCCGCGCTTCAATGGCATGGGCCTGGGCGAAGTTTTGCCGGATTCTGGCGTGCAGCCCCTCGTCCCCATTGCCGTAGCGGTGGATGATGTAATCGAGCCGCGCCTCAAGGGTGACGATCTCATCGTGGAGCACCCGTTTGTCCGCGTAATAGACGATTTCCTTTTCCGTGCAACGTTCCGGCGGGCCGCCTTTCAGGACCACGTGCTCGGCCACGATCTCGGCCAGCTCATCAAATCCATGCCGCAGGCAGATTTCCCGGCCCAACTCGTCGTGACGCAACTCCGTCTCAAGGCTGGCGGTCTTAGCGATATCGTGCAGCAGGGCGCCGGTCACGATAAGCTCTTGGGAAAGATCCCTGCCGGCCCGCGCCAGCCCACTGCCGATGAGGCCGGCCACCCGACCGACCATCACGGAATGCTCCCGGATATTGGGCAGCATCGCATACTGCTCCATGAGCCGAAAACATTGGGCAATGGAGGGAATCATCCCTAGCCTTTTTTGCTCAGCCGATGCACCGCCTCAACAAAGAACTTCGCCTGCTCCGGCGGAATCTCCGGGACAATGCCGTGACCGAGGTTGAAGATATGGCCCCGCGCGCCCTTGGCCTGATCGAGGATATCCTGGATCAGCCGTTCCATCTTGGCCGGCGGCAGGAGCAGTGCGATGGGGTCCATGTTGCCCTGGAGCGACACCTTCTGGCCGACCACCTTCACCGCCTCATCCAGGGGCAGCCGCCAGTCAAGACCCAGCACGTCCGCCCCGCTTTCCAGGGACTGGGACAACAGGGTCGCGCCGTTGTTGGCAAAGTAGATGATGGGCACCGTAATGCCGCTGGCCTTAAGAGCGGCGATGATCCGCTTCACATAAGGAATGGCGAACTCGGCAAAATCGTTTGGTGCCAGCACTCCGGCCCAGGAATCGAAAATCTGTAGGGCCTGGGCCCCAGCAGCAGCTTGGGCCTTGAGATACTCGATGGTGCAATCGGTGATCTTGTTCAGCAGATCAGCATACAGCGCAGGATCTGTGTACATCATCTTCTTGGTCAAAAAGAAGCCCTTGGACGAGCCGCCCTCGATGAGGTAGGTGGCCAGGGTGAAGGGCGCCCCGGAAAAACCGATGAGCGGCACCCGTCCTGCCAGCTCGCGGCGCAGGAGGCGGATGGTGTCCATGACATAGCCCAGCTCCGCCTCCGGGTCGGGCACATGCAGCTTCTCCATGCCGGCCCGGTCCCGGATCGGCTCAAGAAAAACCGGCCCCCGCTTTTCGTGAAACTCCAAGGGCGCGCCCATCTTTTCCAGCGGCACCAGAATGTCGGAGAAAAGGATGGCCGCGTCAACCCCCAGGATATCCACGGGCTGGATGGTTACCTCTGCGGCAGCCTCCGGGGTCTTGCACATATCAAGAAAGCTGTATTTGCTGCGGACCACATGGTACTCGGGCAGATAGCGGCCCGCCTGACGCATGAGCCACACCGGGGTATACTCAACCGCTTCTCCGCGGCAGGCTTTCAAAAAGGTATCGTTCATGATTTCTTCTCTCCTGACTCCTGTTTTCTCATCTTGAGCGGCACATAGGTGCAGTAGGGCTCTTCCGCCATGTAGTCGCCGGTCACCGCATAGGCCCTGGCCCGACAGCCCCCGCAGACATTGACATACTCGCAGGAGCCGCAACGGCCCTTGTAAGCCTTAAAATTGCGCAGATCGTGAAAAAGCTCCGATTTCTCCCATATCTCCTTGAATGATTTCTCGCGGATATTACCCGCCGCCATGGGAAAATAGCTGCACGGCAGCACATTGCCGTCCACATCGATCAGGGAGATAAGCTGCCCAGCCAGGCAGCCCTTGGAGCCGCCGGTGGAAAACTGTAGGGTCCGCCGCTCGTAGTCGTCGCCTTTTTCCTTGGCCTGCTGGAGCACGACCCGGTAGTAGTTGGGAGCGCAGGTGGGCCGGACCAGAATATCCTTTTCCCCCTTTTCCATCTCGTAATGCCAGACCAGGAGCTTTTCGTAATCCTCCGGGGCGATGAGTTCGTCCATGATGTCCTCACCCCGACCGGTGGGCACGATCATGAACATATACCAAGCCGTGGCCCCAAGCTCTTTGGCCAGATGGTAGATTTTGGGAATCTCATCCTGGTTGCGCTTGGTGAAGGAGGAGTTGATCAGAAAGGAGATGCCGTTTTCTTTAAACAACCTGGCCGCGTTGAGGGTTCCGGCAAAGGCGCCGGGCTGATTACGGAAATTGTCATGCACCTCGGCGCTGGCCCCGTCCAGGCTGAGCGATACCATCTTGATCCCAGCTGCCTTGATCTTGTCGCAGATTTCCTGGGTCACCAGGGTGCCGTTGGTGGCCAGGCACATCCGCAGGCCAAGGTCGGTTCCATATTGGGCGATCTCGAACACATCGGGCCGCAACAGAGGCTCGCCCCCGGAAAGAACCACCACCGGCTTGCCGTAGGAGGCGATGTCATCGAGCACCCGCTTGGCCTCGGCCAGGGTGAAATCAGGATGCCCTTTCGCCTCAAGCCCGGAGGAGGAACGGCAATGCACACACTTGAGATTGCAGCGCCTGGTGATCTCCCAGGCTATCCATTTTGGTTCAAATTCCACGGTTGGACCTCACAACGTTGAATACAGTAGTAACCAGCACGTTGGGACAATATACCCAAAGCCGACAAAAGAACAAGCAGGTATTGGCAGGCTGCGAGAGAAAATCATAATCATTCACCAAGGAACCAAAAATTTCCGGTAGCCTTGGTATTATAACCGTTCACAAGCGCCGCTTCGCTGCTGCCGCAGATGCGCGGAAGAGGCCTGCGAAGTGTGCTATTGCAATGAGCAGGCCGATGACAGGTAAGCGAGCCTGCGAAACTCCGAAGCAGATGCGGTGCTGCTGAAGGTTTACAGAAATTCAGCCGCTGTGGCGGCCAACTCGCTCCGCTCGCTTTTGAGCAGGGTGATGTGCCCGTGAATCTTCTGCGCTTTCAGCCGCTCCACCGCATAGGTCAGGCCGTTGCTGCTGGTGTCAAGATAGGGGTTGTCGATCTGGTCGGGGTCGCCGGTGAGCACCATCTTGGTCCCTTCTCCGGCCCGGCTGATAATGGTTTTCACCTCGTGTGGGGTCAAATTCTGGGCCTCGTCCACGATCACGAACTGCTTGGGGATGGAGCGGCCCCGGATATAGGTCAAGGCCTCCAACTCCACCACATGGGCCTGCATAAGCTTATCCACCTTCTGCTTGGCAGACTCGTCTGTTTCGTGCTCCTTGCGCTTGTTGCCGTCGGCCATCAGATAAGTAAGGTTGTCGAAGATGGGCTGCATCCAGTGGGCCAGCTTCTCATCCTTGTCGCCGGGCATGTAGCCCAAATCCTTGCCCATGGGAATGATGGGCCGGGAGACGAGAATCCGGTCGTAGCGCTTGAGGCTGAGCACGCACTCAAGGGCCGCAGCCAGGGCCAGAAGAGTTTTACCGGTGCCAGCCTGCCCCACCAAGGTCACCAACTGGATGGCCGGGTCCATCAGCAGCTCAAAGGCCATGCGCTGCTCCTTGCTGCGCGAGCGGATATTCCAGACCGTTTCATATTCCTCATGCAGGGGCCCCAGCATTTCCGTACCCAGGGCGCGGGTCAGGGCAGTATGCTTTTCATCCGCTTCGTCCCGCAGGAGAACAAACTCGTTGGGCATCAGATTGAGACCTTCGCTGGTCACCTGTTTCTTCTGGTAAAATTCGTCAACCACGCTTCTCGGCACCAGCAGTTCCCGCTGCCCCCGGTAGAGTTCGTCGATATTGACCTTCTGTTTCTCAAAGTCCATCACCTCGATGCCTAAGGCGTCGGCCTTGAGCCGGGCATTGATATCCTTGGAAACAAAGATGACCTTTTCCCCTTTTTGCAAAAGGGTGAAGGCCACAGCCAAAATCCGGTTGTCCGCTATATGCATGTCCAGGCCCGTATCGACGCATTGGCCCTTTTCCATGTAGATCATCAGAGTACCGCCATGGTCCATGGGCACTCCTTCGCCCAACCTGCCCTTCTGGCGCAGCGCGTCGAGCTGACGGATCACATGCCGGGCATTGCGGCCCAGTTCATCGGTATGGCTTTTGAACTTGTCCAGCTCCTCTATGACCGACATGGGCAGAACCACGACATTGTCGGCAAAGGAAGTGATGGAATCGGCGTTGTGCAGGAGGACATTGGTATCGACAACAAAGTATTTTTTCAAAGGGGCTCCTGATTGGGAACGCGGCGACCAGAGATGGCAGTCGGCAGGGATTGTCCGCAGGGAGGCGACCATGCAGTTCCAAACAAATTAGCCCGTTGCACCCTTTCTTGGCAAGCAAAATGATGCGCGTGAACCCTCAGCGGATCGGCCCTTTTTCCATCCCCTTTCCATGGGGAGTATGCTATGATAGCGGCCATGAAAATCGCCCTCATCCAATACAATCCGCGCATCGGCGACTTTGCCGGAAATATCGTCCGCATCACCGGCTGGATGGAAAAAGCCAAGGCAGCGGGCTGCCAACTGGCCATCTTGCCGGAGCTTGCCATCAGCGGCTACCCGCCCCAAGATCTGTTGGAGCGTCCGGCCTTTCTCGATGACCAGGACTGCGCCTTTGCCCAGCTCATGGAGACAACGCACGGCATCGCAGTAATCTGCGGTCTGGCCACCCGCAACCCCGGCCCCATGGGCAAACCCCTGCACAACAGCGCTGTGCTCTTTGCCGATGGCGAGGTGCTGTTCACCACCCACAAACAACTGCTCCCCACCTACGATGTCTTTGACGAGGCCCGTTATTTCGAGCCGGGGAGCGGCAACGGAACCTTTTATTACAAGGGGTTGCACCTGGGGCTGACCATCTGCGAGGACATCTGGAACGACAAGAGCATCTTTCCCCATCCTCTCTATGCCACCGATCCGGTCGCCAGCATGCTGGCCCAGGCCGATAGCCCGGTGGATGTGCTGATCAACCTGGCGGCCTCGCCCTTCAACCTGGGCAAAGGGGCAATCCGGCAAAAAATATTCGCGAACCTCTGCCAACGCCACCACCTGCCACTCATCTACGCCAACCAGGTGGGCGGCCAGGACTCCCTGATTTTTGACGGCAACAGCATCGCTCTGGACGCAAACGGCACGATTGTCGCCCGATCCGCCCGGTTTGCCGAAGACCTGGTGGTGATTGACACCGACACCTGGCAGGGGGAGATTCACGAAGCGCCTGCTCATACGGAACAGGAAACCGCCGAGGTCTGCGAGGCCCTGGTGCTGGGGACCCGCGACTATGTGACAAAATGCGGCTTTTCCAAGGCGGTGATCGGCCTGTCCGGCGGGGTGGATTCAGCCCTGACCGCAGCCATCGCCGCCCGCGCCCTGGGGCCGGAAAACGTGCTGGGGGTCGCCCTGCCTTCGCCCTATTCCTCCCCGGAAAGCCTGGAGGATGCAGAGCAGGTGGCCAGGAACCTGGGCATCGGTTTCAGCGTTTTGCCCATCACCGATCTTTTCAAAGCCTACCTTGCCACCCTGGCCCCTGTCTTTGCCGGGGCAAAACCGGATGTCACCGAGCAAAACATCCAGGCCCGCATCCGAGGCAACCTGCTCATGGCCATCGCCAACAAGCAGGGCCGTCTGCTGCTTTCCACCGGCAACAAGAGCGAAAACGCCGTGGGCTACTGCACCCTGTATGGCGACATGAGCGGCGGCCTGGCCGTGATCTCCGACGTGCCCAAGCAACTGGTCTACGCCCTGTGCCGCCATCTGAACCGCGACCGGGAGATCATCCCCTTTCGTACCATCGACAAGCCCCCCAGCGCCGAGCTGGCCCCGGACCAGCGCGACGAGGACGACCTGCCGCCCTACCCGGTTCTGGACGCGATCCTGGCCGCTTATCTCGAAGAACACCGTTCCATCGGGGAAATCGTGGAGATGGGCTTTGCGCAAACAATGGTGGAGGACGTGATCCGCCGCATCCGGGTCAACGAATACAAACGCAAACAGGCGCCGCTGGGCCTCAAGGTCACGACCAAGGCCTTTGGCCAAGGCCGCCGCTACCCCACCGCCGAGGGCTACCGCGAAGGCGTCCTGCCATGAAGCGCCGCAAGCTTACCCCGCGCCTCACCATCCTCGGCCTGCTTCTGGTGGTGCTGGCCCTTGTGATCCGCGAAAACCTGACCACGAGGCCGGACAAGCTCTATCAACTGGTCAACGGCCAGGTGGAGATGTGCCTCTCCTGCCACAAGGACGAAAAACTCGACCCGTCCCATGGCCGCGAGGTGTTGGGCTGTTCCTCTTGCCATCTCGGCGACCCGCTGGCCATCGACAAGGCAAAGGCCCACAAGGGCATCGTCAAGAATCCCGGCGACCTGCGGGTGGTGGAAAAAACCTGCGGGGTCGAGGGGTGCCACGCCCAGGACGTCAAAAAAGTGAAGAACTCGCTCATGGCCACCAACCGCGGGATTCTCGCCACCCTGCTCCACTACTGGGGCGAGGCCCCGAACCAGCAGGGCGATTTCTCCGTGGAGGAGCTGAACAAAACCGGCAAGACCTCCCTGGCCATCGACTACTACCGCAAGCTCTGCGCCACCTGCCACCTCTGGAAACAAAAGGGCGACATGGAAGGGTTCTTTGGCGAAAAGGGCGGCGGCTGTTCCGCCTGCCACTACGCCCGACCCCAGGCCCCCACCGCCACCCGACCGTGGGAAACCTTTTTCCAATTCGGCCAGCTCAAGAAAAAGCCGCACCCCCTCATCAACAAAAAGGTGCCCATGGAGAACTGCATCCGCTGCCATAACCGAAGCGGCCGGGTGGGCACCTCGTTTATCGGCGTCTACGAGGGGGAAAGCTACGGCACCCCTTATGAACACGGCGGGCCCTCCAAAAAAGAACTGCCCGGCGACCGCTTCTACCTCGATCTGGCCCCGGACATCCACCACCAGAAAGGCATGGCCTGCATCGACTGCCACACCCGCGACGAGATCATGGGCGACGGCACCAATTACGCCCATTACGAGCAGTCCCTGGAGATCTCCTGCGCCCTCTGCCACATAAATCCCAAGGACGGCAAACCCGGCCTCACCCGCAAGAATAAGAAGCTCAACAACCTGGAACAGACCCCGGATGGGAGCTATCTCCTCGTGGGCAAGCTCACCGGCAAAAAGCATCCGATGAACCCGCCCAAGGCCGGGATCTGCGACTACCCTGGCCACAAGCGCATGGGCTGCGAATCCTGCCACTCCACCTGGATTCCGCAATGCTACGGCTGCCACGCCAAGCGGGACATGCGGGAAACCCATCTCGACAAGCTGACCGGCAAGGAAACCCCAGGCTGGTGGGAAGAAGGCCGCTCCTATCTCCGTTTCGAAAAGCCCATGCTCGCCATCTGGAAGGACAAGATCGTCACCGTCACCCCCGGCTGCCAGGATGTCGTCACCCTGATCGACAAACAGGGCAAACCGGCAGGCTCCTTCAACTCCCTGACCATGGCGGCCTTAAGCCCCCACACCACCCAAAAGGCGGGCCGCTCCTGCGTCGACTGCCACACCAGCACAAAGACCGTGGGCTTAGGCGAAGGCACGGCCTGGAAGGAAAAGGGGCAGTGGCGGTTCAACGGAGTTGACCAAGGGCTGCAAACCCAGGCAGGCCCCACCCCGCCCCTGGACGGCTATGTGAACATCAACGGCAAGCCGCTGCAAAAAAGCGCCCGGCCCGACCTGCGCCCCTTCAACAAGGGCGAGCTCGCCCGCATCCTGCGGGTGGGGCAATGCCTGCCCTGCCACAAGGATTACAACGACAAGGTGTATCGGGATTATAGCCCGGACAAGAAATGTCCTGTGTTTGATGAGAACAAATGAGGGTTGACCATGGCCGAAACAAAAACTGCCTCTTGCGCCCATCTTGCTCAGTGTGTATAGTACACACATGACTAGCGCGAAACTCATCAAGCAGATGGAAAAGGCGGGCTGGGTGTTGCGCGGCGTGAAAGGCTCGCATCACATCTTCACCCACCCGACCATTCCTGGCCATGTGTGCGTACCCCATCCGCGCAAGGATTTGGGCGTCGGCCTTATTCACAAACTGATGAAACAGGCCGAACTGAAAGGAGACAAGCCATGAGATACCCGATTGCCATTGAACCTGGCGATGCAAAAACCGCTTTCGGCGTGGCGGTTCCGGACCTGCCCGGCTGTTTTTCCGCCGGAGATACCCTGGACGAGGCCATTGCCAACGCGGCGGAGGCCATCGCCCTGTGGATTGAAACCGTGCTGGACGATGGCGGCACGATCCCCATGCCGGGAAAAATCGAAACCCACCGCTCCAACCCTGAATTTGCCGGGTGGGTATGGGCGCTGGTGGAGGTGGACCCGACCCTGCTTTCCGACAAGGCGGAACGGGTGAACATCACCCTGCCGGCCAGGCTCCTGCGTCGGATCGACACCTATGCCGGAGCGCACCATGAAACCCGCTCCGGTTTCCTTGCCCGTGCGGCCATGGGCGCCATGCAGATGGGTGAATAGCCGGAGTTCTTCATCCGGACAGGAGGCAACCACAAAGAAATAGGGAGATGTCCCTCATTTTCCGAGAACTCATCATGACGCCCGCAAGAATTGAAGCCGCAGAGAAGTTCTGCGCAGACCTTCACGGTCTTACTAACGACGTAGAGATGTGGCAGACGGAAAAAAATCGCGCCGCTGCGGCTTCCTTCGGCATCACGCAGGACCACCATGCAGCGATAGTGTTCCTGATGAAGAACACGTTTTACTCGTCGAGCTTTGCCTTATTAAGAATACTCTTCGAGGCTTACTTGCGTGGGCTTTGGCTGAAGCATTGTGCTACCGACCTGCAGGTATCCGGATTGTTTCGGGGTGATGAACCACCCAAAACAATGGTCGAGGAAATCGAGTCTACCGAAGCATTCGACAGCGGAGTTCTATCTCGCTTCAAGAAAAATAGTTGGAGTGCCATGTGCGACTTCACGCATACCGGTGGATCACATCTTCAACGGTGGCAGTCACAAGATGCGGTTGAACCGACATTTGCGCCAGAAGAGCTGGAAGAATGTCTAAATTGTGCTGAGTTATTCGGGGCGATGGCGGGGTTAGAGCTCGTTCAACTGAGCAAATCTGGCGCTGATGGAGCCGATGTTTTGCAATTGATAAAGAAAAGATGGCCGGGATGAATTCTACCGAAAAACTGAGAAATTAGGAAGACTCCCCAGTATGTTTAAGGGGGAAATTTGCTGAGGCGTTGGACATTTTCTGGGCCTTATCTCGGCCTTAAACAACACAAGTTACGATCACCTCTATGAAATACAACTACATCGGAAAAAGCGGCCTAAGAGTCTCCAACATCTGCATGGGGACAATGACCTTCGGGAAGAAATGCGATAAAAAAATATCGTTTGAAATCCTGGATAAAGCCTATGCTAATGGCGTCAACTTTTATGACACGGCTGAAGTGTATCCCGTTCCGCCAACGGCGGAAACCTATGGGATCACGGAAGAGATCTTTGGTGAGTGGCTGGCAGGTAAGCCAAGGGATTCAATTATCCTTGCCACGAAAGTCGCAGGCGCTGCCAATGGCTGGTTCGTTCCCCCGGTGCGGCACGGGCTTACGGCCATCGATGCCTTTCATATCACCACCGCCGTCGAAGGGAGTCTGCGAAGACTCAAGACCGATTACCTCGATCTCTATCAGGTCCACTGGCCCGACACCGTTGTTCCCATTGAAGAGAGCCTTGAAGCGCTTGATCAGCTCGTGCGCAGCGGGAAGGTGCGCTATATCGGGACGTCGAACGAGAACGCCTACGGTCTGACCAAAGCCTTGGAGACCAGCCGTTATCGGGGCTTCAAGCGATTTGAGAGCATCCAGAACAATTTTTCCATGCTCAACCGACGCTTCCTGGATGAAATCGCCATCGTCTGCAAAAAAGAGCAGGTCGGGTTGCTCCCCTTTTCCCCCTTGGCCGGCGGAGTATTGAGCGGCAAGTATAAGCCCGACCACCTCTGGAATGGCTTTCGTTTCGGGGATTACCTGAACAATCCTGATCCGAGGATGCGGGCGCAGGCCGGGCGTTTTGCCGGAGAGCGATCCATCGCGGCAGCGCAAAAATATGCTGCCATCGCCCAAAAACATGGGCTTGCCCCGGCAACCATGGCGGCGGCATGGACGCTAAGTTTTGATTTTGTCCCCAGCACCATCGTCGGGGCAACGCATCCTTCGCAGCTGGACGACACCCTGAAAGCCTCGGAAACCGTCCTTTCACCAGAACTCCTGAAAGAGTGCGACAGCGTCAATCAAGAGATTCTGTACCCGATGGGATAAGAGGGATGGCGGAAAGACCCTTTTATACCTGGGACGGCGAGGTTCTGGTCCTCAATATTCTCGGCACTCCCAATGCCAAAAAAGATGCCATCGGCAAGGTAAAAGGCCACCAACTCTGCGTCAGCGTCAAGGCTGTGCCGCGTGGCGGAAAGGCGACCGACTATATGGTGCGCTTCCTGGCGGAGGAGTTCGGGGTTTCGGTGCGCGATATTGAGGTCGTGACCGGCAGGACGAATGTCAATAAGGTGTTACGGATACACTCTCCCAAGCGGCTCCCGGGGGTTATCGGGCAACAACGGTTGTTTTAACAATTCTGACCATTCCCCAGTTTTCTTTCCCCCGGGCGTTTAGAGCGAGTACTTTGTCAATGGGAATTGGGTGAGCGCTACGTTGTTTTTGAGCCGCTCGAGATTTTCCATTGCAATTTTTGCATCTTTATTCGGTGTCTTTCGAGTTTTTTTAATAAACCCATGCAAGAGCACAAGGTCGTTGTCTGCTGTTTTTACAAAAAGTACGCGGGCGGACTCTTTCCCGCAATCCACGCGAAGCTTGTAAATGGTTCCTTTATACCCCCAGATCTTAGGGTTCAGGATCTTCAAGCTGTTGCAGCTATAAATGTCATTAAATTCAACATACGCCTGCATTTTTTTACAGATAGCAGCGGCAAGTTTACCAGAAACCGTATGCAAAAATACTTCGAACTCTGACAACTCATTATGCTCTTGTATGCTGAGTATCTTCATGTGGCCACTTCCCAGTTTTCTTCTCCTCTTCCCAACTCATTCCCCATCCCCGGCTTGCCCTTACTTCTTTTCCCCAAACCCAAAGGTAATCCAGAAAACCCTGGCAAGAGACCGCAGCGGCTGACTCGGCTGGATCAAATGCCGCAGCTCGTGCAGGGGCGGCTTGCCCTCCTCCGGCGGCAGCGCGAACATGAAGCCAGACGCGGCCAGGCCAGCACATCCGGCGATGAGAAAACAGAGCCGAAAACCAGCCATCCCCCAATAATCAATGAGTAGCCCAGCCAGGATCGGCGGCACGCCGTTGGCTGTGGAGACCCCGAGAATCCAGAGACTGGTATAGGCCACCCTCCCCTCGTCGCGCACCCGACAGAGCATGCCGCTGGCGCTGACCATGGTAAAGGCGCCATTGAAAATCGTGATGAAAACGATGACCGGCACCGCCAGCAGCCCGGTCATCCTCCCGCCCGGCAGCAACCCCCACCAGCAAAAGGCCAGCAGCGCATGCGCACCCAGAAGCTGGATCATGGCCGGGACGCTGCCGAAACGGTCTGCCGCCCTGCCCCAGAAATGCACGGTACAGGCCACCCCGATCCCGCCTGCGGCAAAAAGGAGCATAATCCTGGTCTCGGAGTAAAAGAGCATGTCGCGCAGATACATCACCGAAGCGGCATTGAGCCACATGACCGAACCGGTACCCAGCATAGCGAGGATGAAAAAGCGGCGATACTCACGATCCGCCAACGCCTCGCGCAGGGCTGGCCGCCGACCAGAGGCAATAACCTCCACTACACCGCTTTCGCCACCCGGAATCTTTCTGATAAGTTGCACGCTCCACAACCCTGCGCCAATGCCCGCCGCATAGAGAAGAAAGAAGCGACCAAGTCCCTGCCCCAGGCCCAAGATCAAGGCCATTGCCAGGGAAAGCGCGATGATAATCACCTGACTCATGGCCGCTTCGATGGAGAGATAGGAGCCAAGGAGCGGACGGGGCACGATCTCGTGCTGCCACGGATACCAAGCGCCCACGCCCACGGCCCGGATGAGGGAAAAGGCCAGGGTGACGAAGAGCAGCACCTGCCAGCCGCCGGCCTCACCCCAGCGGCTCACTGCCCAGGGGACAAGAAAAACCGACAGGGACAGGACATTTCTGGCCAGCCAGGTCCAGAGCAGCAATTTCCTGGGGCCAAGCCGCTCAACGAGCGGCACGGTGAACACCACCAACAGCATGGAAATGGAGAGAAAGGAAAGCAGCAGCCCCACCCAAGCCGGGGGCATATTGAGGGCGCGGGCAAAGAGGACCAGCGCCGGTCCGGCGATGCATTGCCAGGAAAAGACGTTGACTGCCGTGAAGATCAGAAAAAGACGGGGCGGCCCGGGAAGCTCCCGCACCGCAGTGAGATATGCACGCAGCATGATGCCCTCGTAAAAATCATTTTCACCCTCCAAAGTATCCGCTGCCCTGTCTCTTTGCAATGCCAACCACCGCCGGGAATCTTATCCATTTGCACGAAGAGGGCTTTTCTTCCCCTGTAAACGCTGGTATAGAAATAAATATTAATAGGGAATCAATCCACATTCAGAAATGCGACGGGAAGCAGCAGGCAGCAGTCTTCACCTGCGGCTTTCCGCTAAACCATAGAGGCACATCATGATCATCACTCCCGTTACCACCACCTCTGCCAAAGGCAAAAAAATCCTCGCCGGGTTGCGCGACCGTTTTCAGTTGGCCGACTCTGTCTGCCGGCAGAGTGTGACCGATATCATTACCGACATCCGCCAGCGCGGCGACGAGGCGTTGATCGAATACATCCGCAAGTTCGACGCGCCGAAGATGAGCGTCAAACAGCTCCGGGTAAGCGATGCAGAGCTGCATGAGGCCATGGAGTCGGTGGATGATGCTTTCCTCGACGCGCTGGAGATCGCCATCGAGCGCATCTACACCTTTCACGAGCGGGAAAAGGAACAGTCCTGGATGGTGACGCGGGAAGACGGTGCCATCACCGGCCGTATCGTGCATCCGGTGGATTCGGCCGGCCTTTATGTGCCGGGCGGGCAAGGCGGCAAGACGCCCCTGGTTTCCTCGGTGCTGATGAACGGCATCCCCGCAGCCATCGCCGGGGTGGAGCGGCGGGTGATGATGACCCCGCCGGACAAAAACGGCAAGGTCAATCCGGCCCTGCTGGTGGCAGCCCAGGAGATCGGGATCACTGAAATCTACAAGGCAGGCAGCGCCTGGGCCATCGCGGCCTTGGCCTACGGCACCAAGACCATCGCCCCGGTGGATGTGATCGTCGGTCCAGGCAACCAGTACGTGACCGAGGCCAAGCGTCAGGTTTCCGGTCGGGTAAAGATCGACATGATCGCCGGACCCAGCGAGGTATTGATCATCGCCGATGAAACCGGGGAGCCATCCTACATCGCCGCCGACATGCTGGCCCAGGCCGAGCACGACCCCCAGGCCATGGCCATGTGCATCGTCACCAGCGAAAAGCTTGCCGGACAGATCGTGGTGGAGCTGAAGAAACAACTGGCCAAGCTGTCCCGTGCCGAGATCGCCAAAAAATCCTTGAGCGAACGCGGGGTAATTCTGGTGGCTAAAGACCTGGATGAGGCCATTGTCCTGGCCAACCAGATTGCCGCCGAGCATCTTGAACTGATGGTTCAGGAGCCCTTCCTCTGGCTAACCCGTATCCGTCATGCCGGGGCGATCTTCCTGGGCCGCCACACACCGGAATCGGCCGGGGATTACCTGGCCGGCCCTAACCATGTATTGCCGACCATGGGCACGGCCCGTTTCTCCTCTGCGCTGGGGGTGGAAACCTTTGTCAAGAAATCCAGTCTGATCGCCTATTCCCCTGAGGCCCTCAAAGCGGACAGCGCGCATATCCAGCTGCTCGCCAAGCTGGAAGGACTCACTGCCCATGCCAATTCCGTGGCTATCCGGACCAAGAAAAAATAGGCTAAATGTCCGCAAAATTTCAAATGATTTCTTGTAGATAGCAAGATTCAGAAAATCACCGATATTTTTTTGCCTTCCCCTTGCTTTCGGAGTATATTGCCTACCTAGTATCCCGTACCACATTGTTCCCTTATCATGTTACGCACAAGGCTCCATGCTAAAAACTATTCTCATAGTCGATGATTCCGCCATGATCCGGCGCATCGTCAGCCAGCTTATCCAAAGGCTAGGCCACCAGCCCTTCACTGCGGAAAACGGTCTCCAGGGATATGAGATGGCGGCTGAAGTCCGGCCGGACATGATTATCATGGACATCGAAATGCCGGTAATGGATGGCTTTGAGGCAACCTGGCGGATCAAATCCGACCAGCGCACCGCCCACATCCCGGTGATGTTCTTCACTGCGCTGGGGAGCGAAGAAAATATCAAGCAGGCCAAAGAAGCTGGCTGCATCGGCTTTTTAAACAAGCCGATCTGCAAGGAAGAGCTCAGCCAGGCCATCCTCGACATTTTCGGGACGGACTGACCAGCCATGGCCTCTATTCTGGATCACCTCTTCGATACCGCTTTTCTCGACCAATCCATCGACTATCTCGCCGAAGCGCTTGATCTTGCAATCACCGTGCTCGACAGCGAAGGAATGCCTGTTGCCAGCCGCCAGGCCAAGGGGAGCGACACCCCGGCCAGCCGCGCCTACCCTTTTAGTTTTTCCTCCGACATCGGCTCTATCGTCTGCGCTGCAACAAGCCAGGACAGCCTTGACCAGGCCGAACCGCACATCCTCTATTGTCTAGCCTCCCTGAACAGCCAACTCCTACGGGAAACGGAGCTCCAGGAAACCACCGAGGAGATGCTGCAACTCTCCAGCCAGCTCAACTTCCTGTTCAAGGTGGCCAAGAAGATCATCGGCATCGATGACCTTAAAAAATGCTACCAGATCATCCTGGATGAAATCTCCCGGGCGATCAAGGCGGACCAGGGATTCATCCACACCAAAGGCCGCTGGGACGAGGAAATTCGCGTCACCCATCAGATGACCGACGAGGAAGTGGAAGCAACCAGAAACAGCAGCGGAGTACAGCATGCGGCAGCAGGCAGCACCATCATCTGCGCCCGCGATGACGGCGCCTCGCTGCTCTACTCGCCGATCAAGGAAAAAGACAGCCAGAGCGGCCAGATGGTCTTTATCCGCGTCCGCACCCGCCGGGCGTTTTCCGCCTCGGACAAACAGCTGGTCGCCATTATCGAAAACATCATCTCGCCGACCTTTGAAACCCTGCGCCTGTACGACAGCCTCCAGGACCTCTACCTGAACACGGTCAAGGCCCTGGCCGCAGCCATTGACGCCAAGGACGAATACACCCACGGCCACTCCTTCCGGGTGGCCAAGTATGCCATGACCATTGGCGGACAACTTGGGCTCAACAGCCAGCAGCTCAACGACCTGGAAATCGCCGGGTACATGCATGATCTGGGCAAGATCGGCATCTCGGAACTGATTTTATGCAAACCCGGCAAGCTCACCCACGAAGAATTCTGCCTTATCCAGAAACACCCGGTCTTCACCGACAAGATTCTTCAGCCCATCAAGCTGCCAATCCACATCCTCGAAGGCGCGGCCCAACATCATGAGCGGATGGACGGCACCGGTTACCCCAATGGCCTGGCAGGCGCGAACATCTCCTTGTTCGGCCGAATCATCGCGGTGGCGGATGTCTTTGACGCGCTCACCTCCAAACGCACCTACCGAGAAGCCTTGCCCGTGGAAGAAGCGCTCCGGACGCTGTGCGACGGCATCGACAGCCTGTTCGACCGCGAGATGATTCTCGCCTTCATCTCGGCCCTGCGTTCGGAACGGAGCAAAGAGGTGCTGGCCGATATCAACATGGGACTCCGATACGACGACATCCATAATTTAAACCAGTTTCTCATCGAACTGAAAGAATTCGCCCTGGACGTCAACCGGAATTGACCCCGCCTGGCCGACGATAACCAAGGAAATCCATGCAGATTCTCAAGCATCTTTTCGATAACAACAAGAACTGGGCGACCACGATCAAAGAGGCCGACCCGGAATTTTTCAGCAAACTCGCCAGCCAGCAAAGCCCCGAATACCTCTGGATCGGCTGCGCCGACAGCCGGGTGCCGGCCAACGAGATCGTCAACATGCTGCCCGGCGAGATCTTCGTGCACCGCAACATCGCCAACGTGGTGGTCCACACCGACCTCAACTGCCTCTCGGTGATCCAGTACGCGGTGGATGTGCTCAAGGTCAAACACATCATCGTCTGCGGCCACTACGATTGCGGCGGCATTACCGCTGCCCTGGAAAACACCGAGCATGGCCTTATCGACAACTGGCTCAGGCATATCAAAGATGTGTACCGCTTTCACCAAAAGCAGATCGACGCCCAGCCCAGCGAAAAGGAAAAACTCGATCTGCTCTGCGAATTGAACGTGGTGGAGCAGGTGGCCAACGTCTGCCACACGACCATGGTGCAAAACGCCTGGAAATCAGGGCAGGAGCTGGCTGTGCACGGCTGGATCTACCGGGTGAGCGACGGCATCCTCAGGGATCTCAATGTCTGCACCACAGGCATTGAGGGTATCCCCCTGATCCAGCGCATCGCTTGAGCAGCCTTCCCAGGGCTTCCCTTCTCACTCTTCGTTGTTGACGCAAAGCCATCCATGCCTGTTTTTCAACTGAGCGACAGCCTCCTTTTTCCGCCCCCGGCCCTGGCCAGGGAAGACGGCCTGCTGGCGGTGGGCGGCGATCTCTCTGTGCCGCGCCTGCTGTTGGCCTATGAGCAGGGGATCTTTCCCTGGTACTCGCCGGGCGAGCCGCTTCTCTGGTGGTCGCCAAATCCCCGCCTGGTCTTGCTTCCCGAAGAATTCCATCTGGCAAAACGGCTGTCCCGCACCATCCGGCAACAGGTCTTCAGCATCACCTTTGATACGGATTTCGCACAGGTTATCAGAGCCTGCGGCCAAACCCGCCGCAAGGATGGCCAAGGCACCTGGCTGGACGAGGATATGATTCAGGCCTACTGTGCGCTGCACGACCAGGGCTATGCCCATTCGGTGGAGTGCTGGCAGAATGGGGAGCTGATCGGCGGCCTGTACGGGGTGGCGTTGGGCGCGGTATTTTTCGGGGAATCCATGTTCAGCCTGGTGCCGGACAGCTCCAAGGTGGCCCTGGCCGCCCTGGTTGAGCGCCTGAAGACCTGGGATTTTGAGTTGATCGATTGCCAGGTTGGCACCGGACATCTGCAACGGCTGGGAGCCAGGGAGATTTCCGGAGAGGAGTTTTCCACCCGGCTGGCCCAGGCGGTGACCAGGCCGAGCCGACTGGGCCACTGGAGCAACGCCTAAAACCGCAGTCAGGATGTCTCGCAATACCTACGAAGCAGATCCTCAAGGGTGGCTATCCCTTCCGACTCAATCCCCACCTGCCTTGCCACGGTCCGATACACCTCCATCCGAGAACAACCCCTCTCGCGCAAGGCTGCCAGGGACAAAGAACCGTCCGACTTGGAGAGCTTCCTACCATCTTCGCCCAGCACGAGAGGATGATGATAAAAAACCCCTGCCGCAAAAATATCGTCCCCGTGCAACCCGGCAAGAAAAAGCTGGGCCGCAGTGGAGGGCAAGAGATCCTGGCCGCGGACAATGAGATTGATCCGGTCGTCAAGATCATCGACCAAGCTGACCAGTTGATAGGCGGGCAGATCCTCCTTCCGCCAGAGAACAAAATCCCCCATCGCCTTACAGAGCTGCACCTCTTGCCCTTCTACCCTGAGTATGCTCCCCTCCGGAACCCGCACCCTTTGCGCCTGCCCAGCCCAGGACGCCCCCGGCCCGACAGAACGTTCCCGACAGAACCCTGGATACACCCCCTCCGGCGCAAGACTCCTAATCATCCTGCGTGAGCAGCCGCAAGGATACAGATGCCCGAGGCGACGAAGCTCAGCAAGAAATTCCCGGTACCTCTCAAGCCGGAGCTGCTGGGAAAAACAACGACGGAAATCATCCGGGCCAGCGGGGCCTTCATCCCAGGTGATCCCGAGCCAATCGAGCTGACGGAAGATATCCTCCAGATACTCGGGCTTGGTGCGCAGGCAATCGGCGTCATCAATGCGTAGCCGCAACGTGCCGCCCGCCTTGCGCACCATTAGCCAAGTAAGGACAAAATTGACCGCATTACCGAGATGGAGCAGGCCGCTGGGAGTGGGGGCAATGCGGGAACGAATCATCATGTTCACTCTCCGGATCAAAAGAGGCTAAAATGAACTGATCCCACGCAGTAAGCAGCCATCGGGTGCCGCAGATGCGCGAAAAAGGTCTGCGAAGTGTGCTATTGCACATGAGCAGGCCGATGACAGCTAAGCGAGCACAGCGAGACTGCGAAGCAGATGCGGTGCCCGATGGCTGCTTACACTAGAACAGCTTGCCGTCGCGGCTATGCCGGAGGATGAGCTGACGAAACATCTCAATGATGCCCCGGGCGAGCAGGTTGATGGCTTGGGCGTTGATATTCTCCGCCGCCGAACGGTCGAGCAGAATATTCAATTTCGAGACAAAGCCCTCTTCCGGCTCCCAGTAGTTGATGAGAAAAGGCACCTTGGGCAGGGGCAGGATCAGGAGGGAATGGTCTGCACCACCGGACAGGACCACGGGCTTGGCCCCGAAAAGATGGAGCATCTCAAAAACCAGATCGCGGTGGGCGTCGGCCAGCTGGCGCAGGGGTTCTTCACAGCGATGGCTGAAATACTGACTCCATTCGGCAGCGCCGGGCAAGGTGGCATAGGGCACCCACTCGCCCTGTGGCTCCTTGCCTTTACAAAGAAGACAATAATACAGCAGAGGAACATAAATCCAGTGGTTGAGATGGCAGTCGGAAAGCATTTCGCCTGACGGGGTGATGAGAAAATCCTTGCCCAGGCAGTTGATCGCCAAATTCCCGTTCACCAGCCGCGCTCCGAGACGCGGGGCCACCAAGGAAAAATCAAGCTCCGCCACCTGCTGCCGCAGCTGATCGATGGCCTGCTGATGGTCGTCTTCCAGGGAGCGACGCCGGACAATTCTCTGGCTCAGTTGCCCGCAGATCGCAGGATCCAGATAGGGACAGGCAGCCATTTTTTTCTGCCCCTGAAGCACTGCGGCGGCAAATGCCATGCACGAAGGCACCCCGCACTGGCCGCAGTTTGTTTTCGCCAAGGCCGCATATATCTCCAGGGGATTTTTTATCTCGGACATGGCTGCATTCTCCCACAAAAAAAGAGGCCGCAAGGCCTCTTTTTTTCACCTGCATTCTGTTCGCCGCAACAATCAGGCGAGCTTGCTCCACCCTGCTGATTTCTTGGTACCGCCATCATGGCCGACCAGAAAGCATTCGAGACCAGGCCGGCTGTCGACAAAGGCAAGACCATCTGCAGGCTTCATGACAAAAAGCGCGGTGGACATGGCGTCGGCATCCATCACCGACGACTGCCCCTTGACCGTCACGCTGGTGGACTGCACCGGGGAATGACCGGTGCGGGCGTTGACGATGTGATGAAAAATCTTTTCCTTGTCATAAAAAGCTTCATAGTCGCCGGAGGTGCAGATGGCGCCGGTGCCCATTTTGACGATCTCGGGATAGTCCTTGTGTTTCGCCGGATCCTGGATGGCCACGGTCCAGGGCTTGCCCTTTGCCGCCGTGCCGCTGGTACGAATATCGCCGCTGCAATTGATAAGATGGTTGGGAACACCTCTGCGGGTGAGAAGCTCGGAAACCCGGTCAACGATGTAACCCGGTGCGAGGGCGTCAAGGGTGATGCTCATCCCCTCCTTGGCAAAGGAAACCCCGCCATTGGCGAAACGGATATGCTCCGAGCCAACCCGGGGCAGCAACGCAGTGATCTCCGCGTCGGAGGGCCTGCGCCCGGCAGCGAATCGTTCTTCGTACAGGTCGAGTACGGGTTGAACCGTGATATCAAAGGCCCCGCCGGTCTGCTTGTGATGGTATAACGAACGGGCCACCACCTCAACCACTTCCATCTGACCCTGGGGCAGAGTGCCGGTCCGGTTCAGATGGGAAAGCGGGGTGGAGGGGTCGTGACGGCTGAGCAGTTTGCACAGCCGGTCGACTTCCTCCCAGGCCAAGCCAACGGCATGCTGCGCCTCATCCCGCGAAGGATGGATGGCGGTGATGGATAAAAAAGAACCCATGGACAGTCTGGTCTCGGAAACCTTATATTCCTTGGGGCCGAAAAGAACCGCCTCCGCTTGGGGGGTAGGCAGCAGGGCCGCGCTTGCCGCGCCCAGGCCGAGCAGACCGGAAAGCTTCAAAAAAGATCTTCTCTTCTGATCGCACAGATGCGGCATGATTGATTTCGTCTTCATTTTTTCCCTCTTTCCTCTCTCTAGGATGCCATCTTCAGGCCTTCGGCCTGGCGGGCAATGGCGGCTCTTCCTTCGTACTTCCGCATAATATTGCGGGGGCATTTTTCCACACAGATCTCCTGGCAGTCCGGACCATAGGCAATGCATTTCGGATGGTCGACCTTGATCAGACCGTCCACATAGGCAACGGCTTCAGCCGGACATTTTTTCACACACATCTTGCAGGAGATACAACCCACTTCGCAGACCTTTGTGACATTCTTGCCCAGATCCTTGGTGCTGCACGGCACATACACCCTGGCCTTGAGGCTCATCAGTTCGATGACCTTTTTGGGGCAGGCGCGAACGCAGGTGCCGCAAGCCACGCACTTGTCGGGGTTCACCACGGGAAAGCTATCCACCATGGTGATGGCGTCAAAGGGGCAACTTTGGGCGCATTCTCCAAGACCGATACAGGAATAGTTGCAGGCAGAAGGACCGCCGAAGCCGAGGTTGGCTGCGGTGCAGGAGGCAAAGCCGATGTACTCATGCTTGTGGCTGACCCGGCCTTCCTTGCGGGAGCAACGGACCAGGGCGATCATGTCCTCCACCTCGGTCATCTTCTTGCCGGTGAGCTGGGCCACCCGTTCGGCCACCTTTTCCTTCCCTGGATAGCAGAGATTGGGCGGCACTTCGGGGTTGGTGACCACCGCGATGGCGTAGCCCTCGCAGCCCGGATAGCCGCAACCGCCGCACTGGGCGCCGGCCAGGGACTCCAAGACCTCTTCGATCAGAGGGTTGGCCTCCACGGCAAAGCGATGCGCCGCCAGGGCAAGACCGATGCCGAAGAAAAGGCCGATGCAGCCCAGGAGAGCAATGCCCCCAAGGGCGAGTTTGACTAATGCTGGATCCATTTCCACACCTATCCCACGTAAACCACTAGAAAAGAGTCAGCCCGGAGAAGCCAAGAAACGCCAGGGCAAACTGTCCGGCAACAATAAAGGCGATGGGCACGCCCTTGAAGGTCGTCGGAATATTGGCCAGCTCCATCCTCTCCCGCACCGAACTCATCAGATACAAGGCCAGGAGAAAGCCGCCGCCTGCCCCCAGGGCAAGCATGAAGGATTCAAGAAAATTGTATTCGTTGTCCGCCAGGATCAGCGGCACCGCGATAATCACGCAATTGGCGATGACCAGCACCAGATACACGCCAAAGGCGTTGAACAACGCCGGATTCACCTTGCGCAGCACCGTGTCCACCGCCTGCACCGTGAGGGAAACCAAGCCGATGAAGACCACGATCTGCAAAAAGTTCAACCCATAGGGCTTGAGGATGAACTGGTAAAAAAACCAACTCATGATGGCGCTGACCACCATGACCATGGTGAAGGTGAGGCCCATGCCCTTGGCTGTGTCCTTGCGCTTGGAGGTGCCAAAAAAGACGCAGAGGCCGAGATACTTGGTGAAGACAAAGTTGTTGATCAAGAGCGACCCGACCAGAATCGAAAGCAGGTAGCCGAGGTAGGGTTTCATCACCTTAAAGCTTGCCGCAGCCCCGCTTTCGGCAAGGCCGCTGACAGCAACCACATGGGGCAGCCTGGCGTTGAGCGGCTCCCTGAAGGTCAGGGTGGCGGTTTTCCCGTCCTCGGCCAGGACAACGCTTTCCAAATTCAGCTTGATGTCTGGGTCCTGCTCCTCGTAGACCCGATAGTTTGCCGGGTTCTCGACTGCGGCTCGGTCCACGGCGCTGGCAAAGGTCACGAGGATCTCGTTTGGTGCCTTGCCGAAGGACTTTCCGGCAATCAAATCCTGGGCCTGCGCCAGAACCGGCAGGGCAAGGACAAGAGCAAGAGAAAGCAGTATCCGTCTGATAGTATGCGTAGTCATGGTTCAGGCCCGCTTGGCTCGTTTGTAGACAATCTCGATATAATTAAAAAAGGCCATCATCAGACCAACACAGAAGAAGCCGGCCAGGGGCAGCACAAAGAAGAGCATCGGCTTAAAGCCCAGCACGTCATAGCCCAGGAGGGTGCCCATGCCCAGCAGTTCCCGGACAAAGCCCAAGGCCATCATCCCCAACATGAAACCAAGCCCCATGCCGATGCCGTCCCAGAACGAGGCGTTGATATTCTCCTTACTGGCGAACATCTCCAAGCGCATGGTGATAATGGCAAAGGCGACGATGAGCTTAATGAAGATGCCCATCTTGGCATAGGCCTCGGGCAGATACGCAGCCAGAACCATGTCGATCACCGTCACCCAGGTGGCGATGGTCAGAGTATACGTTGGAATCCGAATCCGGGGATGGATGACATTCTTGAACAGAGCAATGGTACAGCTCGAACAGACCTGGACAAAGAGCACAGCGATCCCAAGCATAAAGCCGTTCATCACCGTGGTGCTGATGCCCACCGCCGGGCACATGGAAAGCACGAGCCGAAAGATGGGGTTCTCGTTTAAGATCCCGTTGACCACCAATTGCAGGTTTGTTTTATCTGTCGCCACTGTCACATTCTCCTAAAAAGACGTCGCGATATGCTGTTCGACCAAAACCCGGTCCAAAATCGCCAGGCGGTAAGCGAATTTCTTCACCATCGCCTTGACCCCGTTGGTCACCGAGCGGCTTGAAATGGTCGCACCGGTGAGGGCATAGATATCGTTATCCTTGTATTGCTCTTGGATGCCGGCCACCTCTTCCGCGCCGAGACCGTTCTTCTCTGCCTCCAAAGCCTTGCGGTACTCGTCCGGCAGGGGCGTTTTCACGACCTCCAGCTTCTTCACCGTTTCAAGCGATTTGCCCTTGAACTGTTTCTTGAAATAGTTCTGGACGATTTCGCCCCCCAGACCAGGGTCTTCCTCATGCTCCATGATCTCCAGACCGAGGATGGAAAAATTCGGGTCCAGGGCCAGAATGGCGCTGATGAAGGTCTTAAAGCCGGGAAATCTGCCGGGCAGCAGGTAGGCCGTTCTCTTGCCGTTGTTGGTGACCACGATGGTTTGGTCGGCGTAGCGGATAGCCTTGCCCGCGCCGATGGCCGCGCCAATCGCCAGGGTGCGCTCTTCCGCCTCGGTTGCCTTTTCCGCCGTAATAGCCACGGGGGCTTGGGCCACGAAGGTGCCCGCCAGATCAATGGTCACAAAGGAAAACGACCCGTCCCGCAGGGGCAGGAGATAGCCCATGGCCAGGTCCTCACCTTCGCCGACGAGGTAACGATACACCTCATGCATGGCCACGGTCTCCGGGGCCGGGTTCTTTGCCGAGTAGCCCAGGAGGCTGAGCATCACCTTCTGCTCATTGACATGGATATTGTGTTTTTTTGCCTTGTTGGTGGCGATGAAGGCCACGCCCATGACCAGCCCGGCCAGCAGGCAGGCCACGGTCAGCCGGAAGATAATGGTAAGGATATCCTTCATTTTGCACCTCCCTGGAGAGGCGCAAAACGCTTGGGCTTAAAAAATCCGTCCAGCACCGGGCTCACCGGATTCATGAGCAGGATGGCATAACAGATCCCCTCGGGGTAACCGCCCTTGAGACGGATCAGCACGGTGAGCGCCCCCACCCCGACTCCGTAAATAAGCTGGGAGGTCTTGTTGGTCGGGCAGGTGACATAATCATTGGCCATGAAAAATGCCCCGAGCAAAGCGCCGCCGGAAAGAATCGCCAGCAGCGGATCGCCGCTAAACAAGGTCTCGCCGCCAAAACCCCAGGAAAGCAGAGCAATGGTACCGATCACCGTAACCGGGATATGCCAGGTGATGTAGCCGCGATAGAGCAGATACAGCCCGCCCAGCACGATGAGCAACCCCGAGGTCTCGCCGATGGAACCGGGCCGCCAGCCGAGGAAGAAATTGGTGTAGAGATTGGCCCCTACGCCGAATTGATCGGTAAAGGCGCCAAGCCCCTGGGTCTTAAGCACCGCCAGCGGGGTGGCCGTGGCAATGGCGTCGAGGGGAGTGCCGAGATAGGAAAAGATCGCCATATCGGAAAGCGGCGGCAGCCAGGCCGAGGTCATAGCCACCGGAAAAGTGGCGAGGAGAAAGGCCCGGGCCAGCAGGGCCGGGTTGAAGATGTTGTAGCCGATCCCGCCCAGCAGATGCTTGCCGATGGCAATGGCCATGACCGCGCCCAGTATGGGCAACAACGGCGACACTCCAGGCGGGATGACAAAGGCGATGAGCATGCCGGTGATCACCGCGCTGCCGTCGCCGATGGTGATCCGGCGGCCCAGGGCCTTCTGGGTTGCGGCCTCAACCGCCACGCAACTGGCCACGCTGACCGCAGTGATAATCAGGGTCTGGATGCCGAAGATAAATACGGAAAGAACCAAGGGCGGCACCAGGCAGGCCACCACGGTCCACATGATTTTTTCAACCGACTCGCCGCTCTTCACATGGGGGGAGATGGAAACTTTCCACAACCCCTGTGGCGTATTGGGCAGCTGGGTATCTGAAGCGTGCTCGTTAATGGCCGTTCTCCTTGGTTACATTCTAAAAAATCAACGCTTGGCCTTCATCTTGGCCAGCCGGACGAACTGGACCAAGGGCCGTTTTGCCGGGCAAACATAGGCGCAGCAGCCGCACTCGAAGCACTCGAACACCCCGAACTGCCCGGTATCCTGCGGACGACCAGCCTCCACATAGAGAGCGATCTCCTTGGGCTCTAACCCCATGGGGCAGGCCTCCAGACACCAGCCGCAGCGGATGCACTGGGAGTGGGGGGTGGTGTCGATCTCATCCTCGGCGAGAAACAGCACCGACGAGGTGGTCTTGGTCACCGGGATATCCAGGCTGGAAACGGCAAAGCCCATCATCGGCCCGCCCATGACGATATTGGAAAGCTCAGGCGTTACGCCGCCCAGATACTCGACGATGTCGCTGACCTTGGTGCCCACCTTGACCAGCAGGTTGGCGGGCCGCTTGATCCCCTTGCCGGAGATGGTCATCACCTTTTCGTACAGGGGCTTGGACAGCACCACCGCATCGTAGATTGCCCGGGCGGTGCTCACATTATGCACCACCACGCCCACGGCAGAAGGCAGGGCAAAGCCGGGAACCTTGCGGCCGGTGATGGATTGGATGAGCTGTTTTTCCGAGCCTTGCGGATACTTGACCTGCAAGGGCTGGACGACAACGGTATATTCCGGGGTGGAGGCAGCGGCAGCCGCCTCGCTCATGGTCTTGATGGCGTCGGGCTTGTTGTTCTCGATGCCGATGAAGCACTGCTTGATGCCGAGGATCTTGAGGATCACCAAGGCCCCCTCGACAATCTCCTGGGCATTTTCCAACATCTGGCGATGGTCTGCCGTGATGTACGGCTCGCATTCGGCGCCGTTGAGGATCAGGGTATCCACCGGGTTGTCCGGCGGAGGGGAGAGCTTGACGTGGGAAGGAAAACCAGCGCCACCGATACCGATGATCCCGGCGCCATGCACCTTGGCCAACAGCTCTTCCTTGGCAAGCTTCTGCCAGTCGCAGCGGGAATACTGCACCGGCGCCACTTCTTTATTGGTCTGGATGGTGATGGAGGGTGCGCTGACGCGCATGGGGTGGCCGGACATGCCAAGGGCCTTGATGGTCCCGGCCACCGGGGCATGGAGGGGAACCCCGAGCCCCTTGGTCACCTCGCCGATGACCTGACCTTCCTGCACTGCATCCTTGGGAGCCACCGTGGGGGTGCAGGGGGCGCCGATATGCTGGCCAAGAATAATCTCAAGCTCGTCGGGCACCGGCATTACCTCGATGGCGAGGTTCTCGGTCAGGCCCTTTGATGCAGGCGGATGCACTCCACCTTTGGGGAAGGTCAGTAAGGATGCCATGTCACATTCTTCACGGGGGTTATCGGCACAAATCGCTAGACACAACGTGCCGAAATTAATCCGAATTTCAAACAACAGGTTTTTAGCGACAACACGCGATGCATGCCGCGCCGGGAAGGAATTTGATTATTCCTTTTGTCTTTTTTTGTCAAGGGAAAATGGCCCGGTTTCCCCCCTTGACAATCCATTTATTGTGGTGTAATGCAGTGAGTCGCTAAATTCGCCTTGTACGGTTGAAATTTCTCGCT
>JAPLJH010000078.1 GCA_026388695.1 Deltaproteobacteria bacterium
TTGGGGAGGGTTTTGGGGACCCCCTTGAGAAAGGCAGGGATTTTCATGGTTCACCTCATGAAGGCCGCGCGAAAAGCAGGCGGCTGAAGGCGAACCGTCGTTCAGATAAGCATGAGGAGGGAACGATTCGTCACAACAGCCACGCAACTACAACAGCACGAGCCAGGGTCTTCGTCTTCGTTTTGAGCTACGGCTTGAGTCACAGTCGGACTACTACTGCCATCAGGGCTACTCATAATTCCTCCAAGATTTAACATCAAACAGGCGGACAGCTCCACCATTTACCTGCAACCTAATACCCTTTTATCCGAAATCTAACAATCACAAAAAAAAGGCGAGGCAGGTATTTTTCTCCGGAGTGAAAAAGACCTGCTCGCCTTGGCTGACGAATCTACAAGACCGTCAATCAATAGTTAAACCGGTACTTGAAATTCAACATCCCTGTGGCCACATACTCGGTGCCCAGCCCGTAGAGATTAACGTCTTCATAGAGCGGGATGCCATAGCTGCCGTTGAGGCTGAAGTTTCCACCAAAGGCCGAGAGGAACCGCCAACTGGCCACACCGGTCAGCATGATTGCCCGGCCGCCGCTGTTCTGGACCTTGACCCCGAAGTTTTCATTCTTGGCGGTATCGGTGGCGTCCAACTCCAGGCCCAGCATCAGGTCGTAGTTTGGGGTGTAATGGAGCGCTGCGCCAAACTTGGAGACATCGCCGAACTTATAGTCATCCCCGTTTTCCCGGTTGACCAGATAGCTTGCCTCGCCATGCAGCCAGAAATCCCCGAACCGGGCCGAGCCCAGCAGACCGCCACCGAGATTAACGCTGCCGGTGCCCAGTTGCAGGCCTGGCATGGTGCGGAAGGTGGTATCAAAATCACCGGTGGGCAGGGTCACATTACCCATCAGGCTGAAAAACTTGCTGTAGTAATCGTCCCGCCACAGATTATAGACCGCCTTCAGCTCAAGATCGGTGATTCCCTTGTGCTTTGTGACCCTCTCGACGCTACTGGTACGCATGGTCGAGGTCATGATCTTGTCGAGATCGGAAATCTTGGCCGTAACCGACAAACGGTCCGTAATGCCGTAATTGGCCATATACATGGGGCCGGAGGCCTCCATTTTCTTTGGGATCATCGGCGCTGTGGGAGTGATCCCGGCGGTAGCGGCCAAGTATTGGGCCGTCGAGACATTGTTTGAGCCCATCATCAGCTCATCCTTGACCATGGCCATATAGCCAGCCCCACCGCTCACAGAGCCCTTGGGCGGCGGCACCGCCGAGTTGACCCGGTTGGGCATGGTCATGCCCATGGGGGAAACCGCCAGCAGGGCCTGGGAAAAGGTCAGCACCTGGCCGCCATGCTCAGAGATGAATTTTTTTGCCCCGTCCTGATCGGCAAAGGCGATGATGTTGGGAATCATGTCCGGCACCAGATCGCTGCCTATGACATAGGTGGCTCCGGCTGCGGCAATCTCCTTGCCGCTCAACCAATCGTGCACCAGGACCGAAGCAAAGGCCTCAACACCGCCCGCATCCGCAACCAGCCGCAGCATATCGGCTCCGCCGCAGGTCTTCTCGACCCGACCATCCTTGCTGGTGACAATGGCGCTGGTACCCTGGTATTGATCGATGTACATGCCGCACAGGCGACAGCCCTCACGCTCTCCGGCATGCGCCGCCGAGGCCAGCATGACCGTTGCCGCTAGAACCATCCCATATTTCTTTACCATTTGCGCCCCTTCACGATTTTTTTGTTTACGGATGAAAAAAAATGAAGGGGCACCCTACCACAATGTGCCACGAGAAAAAATGCGGCAAATTGTCGCAGGCAAAGACGATGGGGAAGGGTGAGCGACCCAGACAGAAAAGGAAAAAGAGGTGGTCAGCGGAAAAAAGAGATGACGATTTGGACGCGAATTGCGGGAATACAAACGCCCCTTTCGGGGCGCATAAAAAAACGGCGGTCGGAATGAGGCTCTTCCCGGACAACTCCGGGACAGACAGGAGGCGTTTTGTCCGCCCTTTTGTGTCGGGAGACAGGCAATCCCCTTGCGTTTTTGCCTGTAATACTAACGGCTCACACTGTCCTGCTTTTCCGACCGCCCGGGAAACGGGGCGGGAATCCGCCCCGAAAAACTACATATATCCCGTCAGCCACTTAGATGCCGGTTACAGCGCCAAACCAACTGGTGACAAGGGCAAGAGGTCCACCCGCCGCGATAACTCCGGCAACGAGACAACTTACCGACCAGGCACCCACCAAGCCAGCCGCCATTGCCCCCAGGCCGACTACCGCTCCCTGCATGATATCGGTGCCTACTCCGTCTGTTACCAAGGCGCTGCTTCTTGTTCTGGTCTTGACCATCTGTGCATTTTTCATATTCGGCCTCCTCATAGTGAAAAAGTGGTGTTCTTACTTTCCAATATAAGGATTATCCGCGCCTGGTCAAGATGTTTTTTCACATAAAATCAAATAGTTATATGCAAACCGCAAGGGTAAAGATTGGCGTAAATATCCAGAGACAGGATATCCATAAACACAATATTCAGCTGATCATGACAGTGGGAATTTATAGGATGGGCGGTGGCTAGAGGCTATGCAGGGGACAGGCATCGCAGAGCGGATTAGATTTCTTGCAGTATTCCTTGGCAAGGCGGACCAGAAGGGCATGATACTCGTTGAAGAGCTGGGCCTCGGTGGGCAACCGGCTCAAAAACAGCTCCTGAATTTCCTCATACCCGGCGTCTTCGGCAATGAGATCATGGCGAAGCAGGATACGGTAGGTGTAGGCATCCACCACAAACACCGGCTTGCCTGCGGCATAGAGGGTGATGGAATCGGCTGTTTCCGGGCCGATCCCCTTGATCCCTAGCAGCTTTTCCCGGAGGGTAGAAGTACTCTGGTTGAAAAAATCCTCCAGGTTGCCGCTGTCTTCACGGATGGCGGCAAAGAGGCCCTTGAGGCGTTTTGCCTTCTGGTTGTAGTATCCGGAAGGCCGGATTTTTTCGGCCAGCTCCTCCAGGGGCAGGGCCTCCAGGGCTTCAAAGGAGAGAAGCCCATCCTGGCGCAAGGCCTCGATGACCATGCTCACATTGCGCCAGCTGGTATTCTGGGTCAGGACCGCGCCGAGCATGACCTCAAAGGGGGTTTCACCGGGCCACCAGTGCTGGGGGCCGAAATGGTCAAAAAGACGGGTATGGATTTCCTCAATCCGGTTGGTCACGGTATCCCAAGCACCCAAAAAATCAGTCGGTACGCATGAAGAGAAAATACACGGCAACGGCGATGGCCCCGACAAACACCCCAGCCACAGGCAGCACCTTGCCCAACTGGAGAGTCCCGTTCACCACCAGGCCTTCCATGTAGCTGCTCCCGCTGAAGAGCCAGAGGCCGAAGCCAAGACCGGTCAAAACCAGGGTATCCACCGCCTGCTTATAAAGATTGTAGAAGATAAAGGCAATAAAGGGCGCCAGGAACCAGACGTTAGTAAAAAGCGCCTTGACATCTACCTCGCGAAACTGTTGCGGCACATTGGTGCCGTTGAGGAAATCGACAATCTGCCCCAGGAATTCGGTCATGCGGTGCGTCCTCCCTCTGTGGTGATTAGGAAATTATTTCTGTAGTCGATCCGGCGCGGTGGCCTGCTTGTACACCTTGATGGCGCAGTATGAGCCGCACATGCTGCAAGCGTCGCCCTTATAGGAACTCCCCTCCTCCCGGAAACGCCGGGCCTTTTCCGGATCAATGGACAGCTCGATCTGACCCTTCCAGTCCAGATTGTTGCGGCACTTGGCCATGGCGATGTCCTTATCGATGGCGCCGGGCAGCCCCTTGGCGATGTCCGCAGCATGGGCGGCGATGCGGGAGGCCATGACCCCCTCATGCACATCCTCGGCACTGGGCAGTTTGAGATGCTCGGCCGGGGTAACATAGCAGAGAAAATCCGCCCCGGCCGCCCCGGCAATGGCCCCGCCGATGGCGCCGGTGATATGGTCGTAGCCCGGAGCGATGTCCGTAACCAGAGGACCCAAGACATAAAAGGGCGCCCCATGGCAGAGCTGCTTCTGCAAAAGTATGTTGGCCTGGATCTGATTGAGCGGCATGTGCCCAGGCCCCTCGACCATCACCTGCACCCCGGCTTCCCAGGCCCGCTGGGTCAGCTCGCCCAGGTGGATCAACTCCTGGATTTGGCCCCGATCGGTGGCGTCGGCCAGACAGCCCGGCCGGATGCCGTCGCCCAGACTCAGGGTGACCTCGTGCTCCTTGAGGATGGCCAACAGCTCGTCGAAATGTTCGTACATGGGATTTTCTTTCTTGTTGTAGCTCATCCACTCGATGGTGAAGGAACCGCCCCGGCTGACCACGCCCATGAGCCGCTTATGGTTGCGAACCCGGTCCATGGTGCTTCTGGTAATGCCGGAATGGATGGTCATAAAATCAACCCCATCCTGGGCCTGCTGTTCAATGCCCTTGAACATCTGGGCAACCGTGACTTCGCCGATTTTTTTCTTCTGCTTTTCCACCACCTCGGCAATACTCTGATAGATCGGCACAGTACCCAGAGGGATAGGGCAACTTGCCAGGATCTCGCGGCGAATCTCATTCAACTCGCCGCCCATGGACAGGTCCATCACCGTGTCGGCCCCGGCTTTGAGACAGACGCAGAGCTTTTGCAGCTCCTGGCTCACCTCGGGATAATCCTTGGAGGAGCCGATATTGGCGTTGACCTTGGTGGACAACCCCTTGCCAACAGCCATGATCCGGTCAAACTTGTGGTTTTTGTTCTTGGGAATACAGATCGTTCCAGCGGCCACCCCCTGCATCAGGGCCTGAACCGTTACATTTTCGTTGGCGGCACAATTTTCAAAAAGAGGGGTAAGCGTGCCCCTGATCGCATCTTCTCGAATACTCATCACAGATTCTCCGATAACCAACGGCGCAAGCCGCCTGGCATTGACAGTAATATTAAAGGAAGTTTAAGACGCAAAAACATACCAGCGCCTATTTTAGAATGCAATGGAAATGTATGGGATTGCAGGGGGGATATGGCTATAACACCCCGTGTTCATAGAGAATTTTTAGACCGATGCCGATAAGAACCAGGCCGCCGACAATCTCGGCCCGTGAGCCCAGGCGCGAGGTCGCACCCAGCAGACAGCCCAGTCGCAAACCCAACGCAGTGAGGGCCGCAGCGACCAGGCCGATGACCAGGGAAGGAAGCCAAACACTGATCCCTAGCACGGCAAAACTCAAGCCCACGGCCAGGGAGTCGATACTGGTGGCAATCGAGAGGGTAAGAAGCATCCTCCCCCGGGTGGGGTCCGCACCCTCGCCCTCTTCCTTGGCCTCCCGGATCGCCTCCCAGATCATCTTGCCCCCCACAAAGGCCAACAGGCCAAAGGCCAGCCAATGGTCAAAGGATTCGATCCACGAGCGAACCGTGATACCGCCCAGCCAGCCAAGGATATTCATCCCGGCCTGGAAAAAGCCGAAGTGCCAGGCAAGACGAAACACCTGTCGGGAATTGACCTGGCACAGGCTGACCCCCGCAGCCAGGGCCACGGCAAAAGCGTCCACGGCAAGGGCCACGGCGATGAGCAGGATGGTGGAAAATTCCATAGAATGGCTGCGCGGATGAGATTTATTGTGATGGGACTGGTCGGGGGTTGCGCCGCAACTTGACCATTTTTCCCTTAAGCTGGCAAGAAAAAAGCCTGCGACAAAAAAAAAACGGAATTCCCGCCAAGGTTTGGTATCATTACGCAAACAGTCATGGTCTTTCGCCCTGACTTCGTGAAACAGCGTCACCCAAAGAGGTTGTGAGGATGGTTAAGATAATGCTGGTTGATGACCATGAGATGGTCAGAACGGGTCTCAAATCCCTGCTGGAAACCCAGCCTGATTTTCAGGTCGTGGGCGAGGCGGGAAACGGGATCGAGGCCTTGAGCAAGGTTGCCGAGCTTGCTCCGGATGTGGTGGTAATGGATATCAGCATGCCACTGATGGACGGCCTTGAGGCAACCAAAAAACTTATCGAACTGCGCCCGGATTGCCTTGTCCTCGCCCTGACGGTGCATGAGGACAAACAGTATTTCTTCCAGATGCTCCAGGCCGGGGCCAAGGGCTATCTCACCAAGGAGGCTGCGGCCGATGAACTGGTGGCGGCCATCCGTTCCGTGGCGGCGGGCAACGTCTATCTGCTGCCAGCCCTGGCCCGCTGGCTTCTCGAAGATTACACCGAACTGGCCAGCCAGTCCAATTTTTCCTCAAAGGACGCGGACCACTCCGGTCTGGACGCCCTGACCCTCCGGGAGCGTGAGGTGCTGGAGCTGGTGGCCGAAGGCAATACCACCCCAAGAATTGGAGAAATCCTTACCCTAAGCCCAAAGACCATCTCCCGGCATCGAGAACGGATCATGAACAAACTCAATCTGCATTCCACTGCAGAACTGGTGAAATTCGCCATCCGCACCGGCCTGGTGAAAGCGGGCTGACCCTTAGGACTCCCCGCTGCCTTCGCCACCCCCCTCTGTTTCCGGCATGGCCCTGCGGCAACAGCATTTTTCCTTCCCCCCCCGCCCCAAACACCTCTGGCAGCGGTCATCGCTGCACATCTGGCAAGAAAAACAATCCAGGCAGGGGTGTTTTTGCCGACCGCCCGAGATTTTTTCTGGGACGTAGACCTTGCCGGTTCCATCGGGGAGATCGACAAATGGCATCCTGGCTCTCCTTGCCCTTGCCTGCCGGGAAAGTACAAACAGCGCCGCTTCGTTAGACGGCTGCGGCCTGGGGCTCACCGCTCTCAATGGGCAGGTTCGGGTCCCTAGACCATTCGTTCCAGGAGGCGAAATAGACCCGCAGCCTGGTGAAACCCGCCAACTTCAAGGCCACATAGGTATTGGCCGCCCGCGAGCCCTTGAAACAGAAGATGATGATGTCGCTGTCCGAGTAAATCTGCTGACTGGCGCACAAGGCCCGAATTTCGTGGGCGGGCCGGAAGGCCGGGATCGCCGCCCTGCTCATGAAACTGTACCATTCAATCCATTTGGCTCCGGGAATCCGGCCCCGTCGGGGAGCAAAATCGAAGCCGTAGGGCGAGGAGGTCTGGCCCAGCCATTCATTGGCATCCCGATTGTCGAGGAGAATGGTCGTCGGGTCACCCAGGGCCTTGAGAACATCTTCCCTCGTGGCCATAAGGGCATGGTTTGGCTGGGGGATAAACCGACTGGGGCTCGGCGAAGTATCGCCGGTTTCTTCGGGCAGCCCGTACTGCTGCCAAGCCCAGAAGCCGCCATCCAGAATGCCGCAATCCCGGTGGCCGAGATAGCAGGCCAACCAGTACCCCCGGCAGGAAGCGCCGTAGCGGGTATCGAAGCTGTCTTCGTAAAAAACGACCTTCCGCGCATGGGAAACGCCAACGCGGGAAAAACTGGCGGCAAAGGTATCCTGCAAGGCCGCCAGCCCCTCCGGGCTGCTCACGCTTAAGAAGGAAAAAATCTCCGGCAGATTCACGGCCCCGGGGATATGCCCTTCGGCAAAGGTGTCCTGATCGCGGATATCCACCAGCAGCACCGAGCCTTCCTCAAGGAGCGCCTGGGTTTCGTGGAGGGTGTAAAGAATTTTTTCCGTCATGGTTTCCTGCTCTGGGTAAAAATAACCGCACGATCCGTCTTGAATATCTATTATAAGACCTTAGGGCAGGGATCGCCCGGAAAAATTCTTCGTCCTGCCCTCTTGCTTGCCGCCTTTGCCTTTTCCTTTTTTTTCCGAACTTGTCGAAATATTTTTCTTCATCTATATTGAACCAAGGAGGTACCACCATGGCTCTTGATCCACAGATGAAGATTCTACTCGTTGAAGACGCCGGGACCATGCGCAAGATGGAAGCCCGGATTCTTGGTCAAATTGGCCTTACCAACATCGTCGAGGCGGTGGATGGCAACGATGCCAAGGAAAAGCTTGGTGCCGAGGCGGACATTGCCCTGGTCATCAGCGACTGGTCCATGCCCAACTGCGACGGCCTCCAACTGTTGCAGTGGATGCGCGAGCAAGACGCCTTCAAGAACCTCCCCTTTCTCATGGCCACCGGCCACGGCGACAAGGCCTATGTGGCCAAGGCCAAGGAGGCCGGGGCCAACGGTGTGGTGGCCAAGCCCTTTACCCCGGATGAACTCAAGGTCCTCATCGAGGAGATCTTTGGCTTCAAGCAGGCCCCCGTCGCCAAGAAAGAGGAAGGCCCCAAGATCAGCGCCGAGGGCAAGGTCAAGCTCAAAATGGCCCATATCCAGATCACCGACCATCTGGCCCTGGGCGTGCTCAAGCACCAAGTAACCTCGGGCCAGAAAGCCCCGAAGCACTTCAGTCTGGACACCCTCTGCATGCCGGGCTGGAACCCGGTGCAGAATGCCCTGGAAAACGGCGAGGTGGACGGGGCCTTTATCCTGGCGCCCATGGCCATGGACCTGTTCAGCTACGGAGTGCCCATCAAACTGGTGCTCTTTGCCCACCGCAACGGCAGCATCTGCGTGCGCAACAAGACCGGCAAGTATGTCAAGCCGTACCAGCAGTTCTTCAAGCACAAGACCTTCTATATCCCGCACAAGATGTCGGTCCACAACATGCTGGCCCATATGTACTTCACCCAGATGGGCTTGCGGCCCGGAGTGGTGGGCAAGGAAGCGGTCAACGTTCTTTTTGACGTGGTGCCGCCGGTGGCCATGCCGGAATTTCTAAAGGAAAATCCCGAAGCCAGCGGCTTCCTGGTGGCCGAGCCCATCGGTTCGCGGGCCATCACCGCAGGCATTGCCGAGCGCCAATTCCTTTCCAGCGAGGTCTGGCAGGATCACCCCTGCTGCGTCGTGGTTTTCCGCGAAGAGATTCTCAAGAAATACCCGGAGGCAGTGCAGGAATTCACCAATATGCTGGTGGAATCCGGCATCTATATCCGGGATCATGTTGACGAGGCGGCGGAGATCGCCGTAACCTTTCTCGACCCGGAGAAAAAAATCGGCCTCGAACCCGCCCTGCTGCGCAACGTGCTCTCCGACCCCCAGGGCATCACCACGGACAACCTCTATCCGGTGAGCGAAGATCTGGAGGCCATCCAGGATTACATGACCAGCAAGATGGAGATCGGGAGGCGCATCAATCTCGCGGAGTTTGTTGATACCCGCTTTGCCGATATCGCCTGCAAGAATCTGCCCTCTGCGGCAGGGGCAGAACAGGGAGCGCCAAAGCCCAGAGGCGCAGCCAAGAAGCTGGGCATCGACCAGGCCCTTGCCTCCCGCGAAGGCAAATATCTCATCTTCACCCTGGGCCACGAGCGCTACGGCCTCGGCATCCTCGATGTCCGGGAAATCATCGGCCTGATGACCGTCCACGAGCTGCCGCAGATGCCGCCCTTTTTCAAGGGGGTCATCAACCTACGGGACAAGATCATCCCGGTCATGGACATGCGGGGCAAATTCGGCATGGAGAGCGCGGAGTACGATGCCCGCACCTGCATCATCGTGGTGGAGGTTTCCGGCCTTACCGGCTCCCGACTCATCGGCATCATTGTCGATGCGGTGTCCGAGGTGGTGACCATCAAGGAACAGGATGTGGAAGATCCGCCCAAATTCGGCAGCGTGGTTGACAGCCAGTGCCTGCTGGGCATGGCCAAACTCGCCGAAGGCGTGACCATCCTTTTAGACATCGACCGCCTCATGCATATCCAGGAGGCGGTGCTGATCGGGGAAGCAGCTTAAGAGATGAGGCTGTAGAAAGGAAGACAATCCGGCAAGGCCCAGCAGGGGTGGTGGCCTATGCTCGATTACAGACTGAACACGGCGGCGGCATCCCGATATTTATCGACAAACTCTTCGATAATCAGACGCATATTGCTTTCAAAATTCGGCACCTCGGGCAGCTCCTCTTTCATGCTCTCGTAGGCCAGCACGTCAAAAAAGAAATCCCCGGAACTACTCGCCTCGTATTCGGTAAGATGCACCAGATGATTGGCCAGATAGATGATTTTGGCCCCCAGCCTTTTTGACTGGGCCTGGGTCGCATCGTGGTGCAGACCAACCGGCACGCAAACCGCCTCAGGCAGGCCCCATTTTTCCAGCAGGGCCATGCCCACTTCGGCGTGATCCGTATGCAACAGGTTGCGTTCCACGGTCAACAGGTCCGCCTGCTCGTCTTTTTCATCCCGATTATAGCTCTCCACCTGCAAGGGCCGATCAAGGATCACCTTGCCCACATCATGGAGCAGGCCTGCGGTGTAAATGGCGGCGGTGTCCCTGGCCTTGGCGTAGCGGGCAATGATATTTGCCAAAATGGCCACGGCAAAGGAGTGGCGCCAAAGCTCACCCCGACCCAGGGCATAGGCCTCTTGGGGCAAACGGAGCAGTCCGACCGAAGCGCTGGTGATGGAGATGATCTTGACCGCATCCACCCCCATGCGGACGATAATGTCCTTGACCGAGGTGATTTTTTTCATGTGACCGAAGTAGGCGGAGTTGGCCATGTGCAGCATGTTGGCGGTAAGCCCCGGGTCCTGCTCTATCTTTTCCGACAACTGAGGAATGGAGCAATCCGGTGCATGGGCCATGGACAGCACGTCCAACGCCACCTCCGGGCACGGAGCGATCTTTTCAACATCCCTGACATACTCTGCGGCTACATCCATCATCGCTTTTCCCGGTTCAAAAGGTCTGGATCGGCCCATGGCGGGCCAATAAAAACAATACCAACGGTGCGATTATCACATATTCGAACCTGGTTGTAAATATTTAGGAGTCGCAGCAGTGTTAATAGCGGCGCAAACACTATCGCCGCTAACCGCAGCCTCGACGGCGCTGCTGCTTGCACGGTAGCTCCATTTCACCGAGTATTTATGGACAACGGCTGGCCGCAGCTTGACAGGGCCTGCGGGATGATTATTTTTGACGCACCTTGCCGTTTTCGGCAGAAAGACAACCATTCCAGGCAGCAGGCAAAACCCGCCCGCAACGCCCCAACGAATCCATTTTAGAGAGAGAACCAATGAGTCCTGAGAAAACCACCCCCCAGACAGAGACCAAAGAATTTCAGGCCGAAGTAAAAAAGATGCTCGATATCGTGATCCATTCGCTCTACACGGAAAAAGAGATATTCCTGCGCGAATTGATCTCCAACGCGGCGGACGCCCTGGAAAAATTCCGCCACCAGAGCGTGGTGGAGCAGGAGGTTTTCGACAGCCATGTGCCTCTGGAAATCAGTATCGAGTTTGACGAGAAGGCAAACACCCTCACCATCACCGATAGCGGCATCGGCATGGACCGGGGCGAACTGGAAGCCAACCTGGGCACCATCGCCCATTCCGGCTCCAAAACCTTTTTCAGCAAGCTTTCCGAGACGGATCGCAAGGATGTCAACCTGATCGGCCAGTTCGGCGTGGGTTTTTATGCCGCCTTCATGGTGGCCAAAAAGGTCAGCGTCAAATCGCGTTCCTTCCGCATGGACGACATGGGCCACGAATGGATCTCCGACGGCGGCGGCACCTTCACCATCGCCATGTGCCCCGGCATCCGGCGCGGCACCAGCATCGTCTTGGAACTCACCGACGAGGCCAAGGAGTATGCCAACGAGGCTACCATACGGCGGATCATCAAGCAGTACTCCAGCTTTGTCCCCTTCCCAATCAAGCTCAAGGGCGAAGCGGTCAACACGGTGCAGGCCATCTGGACCCTGGGCAAGAGCGAGATCACGGAAGAGGCCTACAACGAGTTTTACAAGTTCATCGCCAACGCCTTTGACGAGCCCTTGGCCAAGCTCCATTTTTCTGCGGACGCCCCCTTGGCCATCAAGACCCTGCTCTTCATCCCCAAGGAGAATTTCGAAACCATGGGCTTCGGCCGCATGGAGCCGGGGGTCAATCTTTATTGCCAGCGGGTGCTGATCGAGCAGCACAGCAAGACCATCCTCCCGGAATGGCTGCGCTTCCTGCGCGGGGTCATCGACAGCGAAGACCTGCCCCTCAATATCTCCCGCCAGGCCCTGCAAGACAGCGCCCTGGTCGCCAAGATCAACAAGGTGGTGACCAAGCGGGTGCTCAAATTTCTGGAAGAGCTGGCCAAGAGCGAGCCGGAGAAGTACACGGAGTTTTGGAAAAACTTCGGCATGTTCATCAAGGAAGGGGTGATCTCGGACTTTGCCTACCGCGAGGAGGCGGCCAAGCTCCTGCGCTTCGAGTCCTCCAAAACCGAAGACGGTGTCTTCACCTCCCTGGCCGAGTATGTGGAACGGATGCCCGAGGACCAGAAGGAGATCTTCTACATCAACGGCCCCAGCCGTGAGGCCATTGAAAACGGACCCTACATCGAGGCCTTCAAGAAGCGCAATATCGAGGTGATCTACACCCTGGAGCCCATCGACGATTTCGCCATGAGCCACCTCAGCATGTTTGACGAGAAGAAACTGGTCTCCGCCGACCGCGGCGATCTCGATCTTCCCGAAGCACCGGCAGAAACCGAGGCAGACAAAGAAAAAGCCCAGAGCGAAGCCATGCCCGCAAAAGAGTCCAAGTCCCTGACCGCCTGGATGAAAGAGGTGTTGGGCGAGCAGGTGAAAGAGGTCATCGCCTCAAAACGCCTCACCGACAGCCCGGCCATGGTGGTCAACCCCGACGGCTTTGTCACCAGCAGCATGGAAAGGATCATGCGCGCCTCCGGCCAAGGGTTGCAACAGTTCGGCGGCAAGAACCTGGAGATCAACACCACCCACCCCCTGATCAAAGGGCTGGCCGGGCTGAAAGAGAAGGATGCCGAGGTGGCTGCAAGCGTGGTAGAGCAGATCTTCGACAACGCCATGATCCAGGCCGGTCTCATGGTGGAGCCGAGGAACATGGTGGCGCGGAGCTATAAGATTTTGGAGCGGTTGGTGGGGAAATAAGCGGGCAAGGCTCAAGGCGCGAGGGACTTAAAATCCCTAGCGCCTTACCACTAGGGCTTGTGCTAGTAATGATAGCGAAGCTGGGCGATGAATAGAGCGTCTTCCGCAACCTTGTAGACCATGCGGTGCTCGTCGTTGATGCGGCGAGACCAGTAACCGGCCAAGCCGTGCCGCAACGGTTCGGGCTTGCCGATGCCCTGGAAAGGCTGGCGCTTGATTTCCTTGATAAGAGAGTTGATGCGCACGAGCATCTTCCGGTCGGTCTGCTGCCAGTAGAGATAATCCTCCCAACCGTGTTCGGAAAAGATCAGCCTCACCCGACAAGTTCCCTTTCCGTACCCCTGCCGCCTTCCAGTTCCGCGATCGACTCCAGCAACCGCTTGGCACCTTTCGGGCTGCGCAGCAGGTAGGCGGTTTCCTCAAGAGATTTGTAATCTGCCAGCGAGAGCATCACCACGGCGTTCTCATCCTTGCGGGTGATGATCACCGGTTCGTGGTCCGCGCAGACCTGCTTCATGGTCTGCGCCAGATTACTGCGGGCTGCGGTATAAGTAATGCTGTTCATTATGCACCTCCAATATGTACAGGATATTGTACATGACAAGAGAGGCGATTGTCAACACGGCAAAACTTACTTTTCAAGACCTGACCCAAAAGTTTTCGCACAGGATTCTGGAGCGGCTGGTGGAGAAATAAGCACACGGTGAAAAAAAGATAGGGGAGACTGTGAATCAAAAAGTAACGGTTTCTGATAGACCAAGAAGAAAGATTCGTATTTTCTCGTGATTTGTATCACCAACAAATGGCACCTTATTCAGCAACTTAAAGCCAACATTTATAAAATAACCAGAAAGCACATAAAAAAATAAAAGTAAGGTAATACTGATAATATAAAAAGACAAATTTCCTTTTTCGCTTATTTCATTTATTATTTTGGTATAATTTTGCTTAACATAATAACCTGAAAAAGCCAATAATATTGCAACCAAATATTTTATGATTAACTGCAATAGCTCATGAAAAAATAAAGGCTTTTTTTTATTGTTTTTATTTGTCTCAACAACAGAATTCACCTTGTCGATAATTTAACCAAAATTTATTGATTTTTCAAATGTTATTCCTTCCAATATTTTTCTTTTTACTACCAATATGTTTCCATCAGGAATGTTATTTATTTTTGAATATTCAAAAATTTTTCTCGTTACTTCTTTCTCAAGAAGCCAACCCAAGACCATTGTGTCTGCTTCCAATGTAAATAATTGAAATTTCATGATGTCATCATGACGGTTTTCTATCACGCTATAAAAGAAAAAGCATATTGTCGCGATAAACATTGAAATAAAAATCCATCGTTCAGTTTTTTTACATGCCTTAAAGCTTACAATATTATAGTAACTTTGGGCCCAATTAAGTATTTGTTCCATTCTCCCCCCCCATAGCTGTTATGCTTTACTTCACCAACACCGGAACTGGTGGGAGTCGGGTCTTGAAAAGTTAGTTTTTCAGCCTCACCCTCAGCTATCCTACTCCCGTTTATCCTCCAACGTTTCCCTGGCAGCTGGCCGCGTTGTCGCAGGCGGCTTCTCGCCAATCCCCTGGCGCAGGCCCTGCATCTTTTCCTGAAACTTCTTGATGTACTGCTCCAACACGTCGTCGGATTCGATCACATAGGGGGTGATCATCACCAGGAGTTCGGTCTTGGCGGTGCTCTTTTTTCCATACTTGAAGGCCCATCCCAGCAGCGGGATATCGCCCAACAGCGGTATCTTGTTTTCCTCGTTGGTGGTGCCTTTCTTGATCAGGCCTCCCAGCATGATGGATTGGCCGTTCTTCACCGCCAGCTTTGTCTTGAGTTCCCTGGTTGAGAAGATCGGAGAGGAAGGTCCGCCCAATTCCGTATTTTTCCTCGCCTCGCTCACCTGCTGGTCAACATCGAGGATAATCAGCCCGTCGTGGTTGATCCGCGGTCTGACCTTAAGGATGGTGCCCGTATCCTTGTACTGGACGGTGGAGGTTTGCAGGGCGGTTGAGTTCAGGGGTACGGATTCCGAGGTGACAATGGGCACCTGATCGCCCACATTGACGTAGGCCTGTTCGTTGTTGAGCACCAGAATCTGGGGGGAGGAGAGCAGGGAGACATCGGTCTGCGCGGCGATGGCGTTGAGCAGCCCGACAAGATCGCCGGAGCTGTTGAAGATCGAATAGGCGAACCCGTACGCCTTGCCCACCGGCTCGTTGATTTTTTTCAAGCCGGAGGTTGCGGCGGACCCGGCGGTGGTGGAAAAATACTGGCTGTATTTCGAGCCGTTGATGTTGAGCTTGTTGTTCTTCAAGGCCCATTCGATGCCGAACTCCCAGGAATCGTTGAGGGTCACCTCGGCCACCATCACTTCGATGAGCACCTGGCGGGGCAAGTTGTCCAGCCGCTCCAGCAGCTTGAGCAGGCGAAGATAGTCCGCCCTCTCTGCTCGGATCAAGATAATATTGCGGCCATCATCGGCTAACAGGCTTGGCTCGCCGCCGAACTGTAGGCTGGTGGCGTTTTTACCGCTCCGCTTGCTGTTACCTGTCCGCGACGAACTAGTCTTGCCAAGGGATTCCGACTTGCCAACCCCCGATGCATCACTCCCGCCCTCCGACTTTAGCTCGGTGGACTTTTGCCCGGTCAGACTCTTGCTTGAACTGTCCCCGCTTCCGCCGGACAGAGAGGACGATTTGTTCAGCCCTCCTGCCCCGTTTTCCCGCTCAAGGCCTGATTTCATCTGCTCGGCAGCCGGGGCGGCCTCGCCCCCGGAGATAAAGTTGTTTACCAGGGCCGCCAGCTCCGAGGCCACCGAGTTGCGCACGTTGTACAGATAGACAGGCTCGCGCCCCTCGGCGGGCACGACATCCAGCTCCCTGATCCAGCGGTCGGTGCTCTCCAGCAGCTGTTCGCTTTTGCTGATCAGGAGCAGGGAATTGACCCGCTCCAGGGCGATGATGGAAACCGACTCATGGTCCTTGGGGTTCACCGTCATGGCGGTGAGAATTTCCTGCAACTCATCCCGCAGGGTGAAGAGCGGCGCATTCTCCACCCGCACCATCCGCACCTTGAGCGCGGCAAGCGGCGAGACGTCAAGGCGGGACAGGACACTTACGATATCCAGCACCTTGCCCTCAAAATCGCTGACAATCAGGGTGTTCTGGCTGGCGAGATTATAGATGGTGCCGATCTCGGAGAGATACGGCTCCACCAGCTTCTGGGCCTCGGTCGAAGCAAGATGCGCCACCGGGATGATCTGCACCACCAACCGCGAGGAGGCCTTAAGCGACCCGGACTCGCCCGGCCCGTAAATCTGCTGGGGCACCCCGCCCTTGGAGGGGTGGATGGAGTAATAATCGCCCTCGTTGCGTACGTCCAGCCCGTTGACGTGCAGAATCTTCTGGAACACCCCGAACAACTGGTCCTTAGGGATTTTCTGGGCGGAATGGATATTGACGCTGCCTTTGACCTTGGGATCGACGATGTAGTTGATGCCAAGGGTTTCGGAGATGACCTGGATGAATTCGTAGATATCGGCATTGTCAAAATTGAGCAGGATCCCGTCCGCTGGCTCGGCCTTATGCGGCATTGCCCCGGCCTGGGCCTTTGGCCCCTCAGGCGCTGGGGCTGCCGAGGCGCTCATGTCCTTGCTTCGGGGCGGCTGGACGACGGCTTCCTTGCCCGGCTCCTGGGTCTGATCTTTTGCCGGGGTTCTCACGATCTGGTCGTTGATTTCCTTGAGATCGACCCAGGGCCGGGTGGTCTGAGGCGCACAGCCCTGACCGAGGACGAGCAAAAGAAGAACAAGCAGGATATGACTCTGGCGAGGCTTCATGGACGGATTCCCTTTTTTGTGGTTCTGGAGGTTATCATCATTCTGGTGGCGGCTCCAGGCGCTTACGCAGCGGCTTTTTCCGCAATTCCTCGTCGCTCGGCATGGGCTGAATCGGTTTTTTCGGCACGGAAAGCCGCGGCGGCTCCGCGGCTTTTACGGCAGGAGCGGCTGCCGGGACAGGAACCGGCGGCGCATTCTGCCCCGGAGCCTGAGGCGCTGGCATCTGCCCGCTCGGCCCACGGCTGGACAGGGGTGTCGGAGCAAGACCCCGATCCTTTGCCTTGTCGTACAATACTTTGGTTATCTGCTGACCATCCCGGCTGAAGATGATCTTTTCCGGCAGAATCTCCGTGACCTTGTAACCGTTGACCGTATCACCGACCGCAACCCGCAAAAACCCCTGCTTCTGCGCACCGCCGCCGGATGCATCCTCCGCGCCTCCCAGAGAAAAACTGAGCAGGGCCTTGGGTTTGTCGGCGATGATAGAACCGCTGTAGTGAATTTTGTCGATGGCCACGTTCGCGGCATTCTGGGCCTTGCCGCTTTTTCCGCCTCCGGCAAGGCTGCGCTCGGCATTGAAGAGATAGCCCTGATTGAGATCAGGCGGCGCGACTGGCGGGGTGGGTTGCAGGCTCTGTAGCCCCGGCGGCATTGTAGCCGGGGCCTCTTTTTTCCCCTTGACCGTAAGGCTCCGCAAGGGGTCATCCCGCAAGACCGAGACCAGCCCCCAGGCCTGAGTCAACAGGACCAGCAGAAGCGCAACCGCCATGGCGAGCCGAGTGGTCATATCGCCTTGTCGGCCTCCTTGCCGATTTTGTAATACCCGCGAACATCCAGGGAAATCTTCAGCTCTCCGGGCTTGAAGGGCTTGACCGAGAGGCTTTCGATCCGGAAAAACTTCTTGCTGGCGTAGCGGCTGTGCAGGAACTTGCCCAGATCATCAAGCGCGCCGGACATCCGAATCTTGATGGCGATCTCGCCGTGTTCCTTGCGGTCGCCCCCGCTCCCTTCGCCTGCCCGCACCGGCTGGATGAACTCCGGCTCAAGCCCGGCGTTGGTCACCTCCGATTGCAGCATGATCTGCATGGCCGAGGCGACCTTTTCCTCATTTTCGCCCTGGAACAAAAAGGTCTCCAGCTGCTGCTGCTGGCGGGCCAGCAGGGCGACCCGGTCCTCGATCTCGGGCAAGCGCTGCACCGCCTCGCGGTATTGCGCCAGCATGGCCATGCGCTCCTCAAGCTCCGCCTGGCGGGAATCGAAATAGCCCCAGGCCCAATTGCCGAGGTTGGCGACCAGCAGCACCGCCGCCGCTCCCACGAGGAGATGCCGCCGGTCGAACCGGTGGATGAACTCCACGATCTGGTTCATGGCAGGGTGATCTCCATCTGGAAATAATTTTTGTTGTTGCGGCGGCTGGTGGATTTGAGACTCACCTCGCCAAACCCTTGCAGGCTGGTGGACACCTCGCCCATGTCGTCGGCATACCCATCGAGATAGAGGATGGCTGCCTCTTTCTTTTCCATGCGGAGCTGCTCCAGATAGGACGAAGCCGGGAGCTTGGCGGTCAGGTTGGTCAGCAGGGCCAGGAGATCGGGATTCTTGCCGATCTCCTCCAGCCGGGCGATTTCCTTTTTGCTCTGGCTTTCCTTGTTGCCCAGGGCGTTGATCTTTTTCATGGTCGGCTGGAGCTGGGCGATCTCCGCTTCAACCCGGTTGCTGGTGGCATGGTAGCGGTATTCCTTCATGCCCAGGAACAAAAACAGGGAAAGCACATTGAGCAGGGCCAGCCCGGCAATGAGGAACTTGAAATAATCAGGCCGCCGAAAGGAGGCGGGCAGCAGATTAAAGGACTTTCCCAGGGGCTCATCGGCCAGCAGGCTGTCGGCATCGGCAAAGCCGCTGTCTGCGGAAGCCCCAGGGCAATACACCTCATCACAGCCACTCAGCTCCATGGCCTCGCCAATCGTTGGCATGGACGGGCAGAGCAGCCGTTGGCGCAGACGGCCATTGACAAAAGTCAGGAGCGTGGCCATACCGCCGGGCAGCAGCAAGGCCCATTTTTTCTTGGATTGACCGCGCCCTAGATACCGCTGACTCAGGGGGAACAGGCCCACCAGACTGTGCCCGTTTGCGGTCAGCTCCTGCAACTGAGGGGCAATGGCCTCTTCCGGCATGGCGTAGAGGGTGACTGCTGTTTCCTTGTTGCGCCGCTCCGTTTCGTAGCTGGAAAAACAGGCGTCTGCAGGAAAAGGCAGGAGCATCTCCATCTGATAGCCCATGGCCTGCTTGATGCCCGAGGCCTTCACCGGCAGGCTGAACTGTTTACAGAACAGCAACTCCTCGGCAACGTACACGGTTACCGCCGGGCCGGCCTTCTGCTGGGGGAGCAGACCTATCCTGGTCAGCAGCCGGGTGATCACGACCTCCACCGGATGCGGCTTGGCTTGTGGGCCTGCCTCCAGATGGACGGCGCCCTGATCGGTGATGATCACCTCCGCCCCTCTCATGAGTAGCGCTCCTGCCAGGAAAGAATCTGATAGCCGTTGGCCAGAATCCGCACCAGGGCGTTGATGGTCAGGCCGGGGCCTGCCTGCTTGCCCGCAGCATCCGGTGCGCCAGCCTGTCCGGTGGCGGTGATGGTGTAATAGAGGCTTGAGGTTCCATCCTCGTAGCGGAGAAACGGCTCAAGCTCGGAAAAGCGCGCATCCCCGATGATCTGCCGGGTCATGGCGGCGTTGAGGGCGCCCTGGAGCTGGCGGACCTCATAATAGGCCTGCCGCCGGGCCTCGTCGCCGTTCACGACAAAGTCGAGCATGGTCGGGGTGAGGCTGTTGACATTGATCCCCTTTTCCGGGTTATGGACGGTAAAGGCCTCCTCCGCCTCAAACTTCCCGGCCAGAAGCTCGGTGCCGCGCAGGAGAAAAAACTCCCCCGGGTCTTCGATTCTGCCATTTCTCGGGATGTAGGGGTCGGGCAGGTGCATGTAGTATTCCTGTTCAGCGCCGTTGAGCCGCACCAGATTATCCGGGTCCCGCCAGTCTTGCAGCGAGGCGATGACCACGCCTGCCTGCTCCAGGCTGAACTTGCGGTATCGCAGAAAAAGCTCCAGCAGCCTCGGTTCGGAGGCGTTGAGGTCTATCTTGCCGGACTCGTTGGCCGCATAATACCGGACCTGCCCCCCCTTCAAGGGATGGGTGTACTGCCGCCCGCCAACCAGCCGCCCGTATGCGCGTTCCGCCTCCAGGGCGATGGGCTTGTCCATGAGGCGAAACAGCGCGATATTGAAACCTGCCTCGGCCAGGATCGCTGCCCGGTCGCGGTCTTTGGCGTTGGCGGCCAGGCGTTGCTCGGTGCGCACATCCAGGCTGAGCTGCGAGGCGAGAAAACTGGCCAGCAGCAGCACCATGATGACGACCAGCAGGGCAAAACCCCGATTATTGCTGGCAACCATGCCCTTGGGCAGACGGCATTGGGTAATCGATACCATAGTCTTCACCGCTTTTCAAGCCTCACGGTTTCCAACTGGCCGTCTTTACTGCCAATTTTTTTCAGGACAAATTTCTGCCCCAAAACCAGCACCTCGCCGGCAAGATCCGTCCCCCGCAGTTGCTGCTCAAGGGCCAGGGCGTCGCGCAAATCGGCGGCCCGGCCCTTTTCCAGCCGGAAGATATTGACGCTGGACTGGGAGAAATTCTGCAACACCGCCACATAGGCCAGGCTGAGGATGAGCACCGCCACCAGCACCTCCAGCAGGGTAAAGCCCTGCGGGGAACAACTACCCAAAGCCCTGGGTCCCGACCTCGCCATCTATTGCCCTCCGCCCGAAAAGCTCGGGGTCGAGCCGCCGGGGGGCAGGCATTTGGGAACAAAGGCGAACGACTCCCCGTCCAAGGTCACGGTCACCCTGCTTTGTTGCGGGTCGTAGGCCAGGGACACTGGCCGATCCGAGGCATACATCTTCTCCATCTCGCTGAACTCGGGCAGATACTGCTCGCCGTAGTCGGTGTTGAAATAATCCTTTTTTTCCAGGTAATAGAGGGCCTGCTCGGAAGGATTGACCCGATACACCGCAAGCACGGAACCAACATTTCGGTGCAGCAGAGGCTGGCGGGTGATAATGCGCAGCACCCCGTCGCCGCCGGATATCTCCACCCTGCCGAAACGCAGATCGTACCAGGCCCCGTTCACCTGCCGCCGCAGAAGGCTGAGCAGATTTTTTTCCCGGCTCAGGGTTTCCAGATGCTTCTCCCCTCTGGCGCTGAAGGTGATCCCCACGTTGAGCACGGAATAGATCATGGTGCTGACCATGCCGAGGAGCACCACGGCAATGAGCAGTTCAAACAGGGTGATCCCGCGCTGGCCGCCCGTCATTGCCGCACCGGGATGCCGGTGAGCGGATCGATCAGAAACTCCTGGGAGCGACGGCCCATGCGGGAGACCATCCTGCCCGGCGTTGCCAGTCCGTCCGGGTAAAAAACCAGGGTTTCCGGCCTGAACTCAAAAACCGCGCCCTCGGAAAGCTCGACCTCTTTTTTTTCCTCCACCGCACCGCTGAAGGTGAGCTGATGGGCCTGTCCATCAAACCGCATCTCCACCGGCCTGCCCTTACCCACCGCCATAAGCCGGGCATAGCGGGTGCCAGCGACCAAGGCTGCGGTCTGCTTGCGAAAATTCAGCTTATCGAGAAACCGGCCCGTGGCCGGAGCCACCACCCCGGCCATGATGCCCAGCAGGGCCAGGACCATGATCAGCTCGATGAGGGAAAAACCCCGCTTGCCGAGGATGGGACAGCCCCGAAATAATAGCCGCTTCGCAGTGCCGCAGATGCGCGAAAGAGGTCTGTCCGCTATACTTAAAGTATGCGGACATGGCCGATGACAAAGCAGATGTGGTGCTGCGGAGCGGCTACTCATGGTTAGCCTGCGATATCGTTGATACTGAGAATAACCGAAAGCATGGAGATCACCACATAGCCTGCAACCACGGCGATGAGCAGGATAAAGATCGGCTCGACCATGGCGGTGAGCCGCTTGATCCGCTCCTTGAGCTCCTTTTCAAAATGATCGGCGATCTGGCCGCACATCTCCCCCACCCTGCCCGACTCCTCGCCGATGGAGAGCAGTTCGGTGGCCAGTTCGGGAAAGAGCTTTTCCGCGCTCAAGCGCTCGCCGATGCGGCGGCCTTCCTGGAGGGCGCGGGTGGCCTGGTTGAGCAGGCGGCGGTATTCGGCGTTCACCGCCACGCCGCTACCGATCTTAAGAGCCGCTGCCAGATGGACGCCGTTGTTGACCAATACCTCGATGGTTCGGAATATCCGGGTGGTCTCCAGGTTGCGGACAAAGCTGGACAGCACCGGAATCCGCAAGGCCCAGTGGTCCAGGCGGGCCTTGCCGTCCGCGCTTTTGAAATACCGCCAGGCGGCCATTGGCGGCCCCACCAGCACCAAGGCCGTCAACAGCGGGTGGCTGCCGATCCACTTGGCCGTGGCCATGAGCATCACCACATGGCCGGGCAGTTGCTGGCCCATGCCCTCGAAGAGAACCTCGAATCGGGGCAGGATGGTGGTCAGCAGGATGATGATCGCAAGAAAACCGACGGCCAGAAGGAAAAGCGGGTAGATGGAGGCGGAGATCACGTACTGCTGGAGTTCCTGAAAAGTCGCCTGGTAGCCTGCGATCTTCATCAGCATGGCGGGCAGGATGCCGCCCTCTTCCCCGGCCCGGACGATGTTGATGTACATGGGGGAGAAATGCGGATAATCGGCCAGGGCCTGGGAAAAGGATTTGCCTTCCTTGATCTTTTGCTCCAGCTCGCTGACAAACTGCTGAAAAACGGGTTTGTGGCTGTGCCGCTTCATCACCCGCAGCGCCTGATCCAGGGCCAGACCGCTTTTGAGCAACAGGCCGATCTGGTTGGTGAAAAACTCGATATCCGCCCGGTTCAGCTTTTCCTGGCGGAAACGGAAGCGCAGGCTAAAACCCTGGGGCAGGCCCAGGCCGCCTCCTTGGCGGCGGATGTTCAGGGGCCGCAGGCCCTGCTGCATCAGGCGTTTGGCCGCGCTTTCCTGGTCCGGGGCTTCAAGAACCCCGTCCTGGGTCTGGTTGTTGGCGTCCAGGGCTGTGTATTTAAATTGGCTCATCCGGGGATTCCGGGGAAATCCAGTAAAAATTTAGTATGTTCATTTCTTTGCTTGCCCAAAGAAACGAACCAAAGAAAAGGCACCCTGTGTCCCTTGTCCCGCCGTGGGCGGGATGCCCTGTGCTCCTCGATGCTGCCGGGGCTTTGCAAACTCGCTGCGCTCAGACAGTGCAAATCCCCTTTTCGGCAGCCTCTCCGGTGCTCGGCGGCGTGCCAATGGGAGTTTTTCCCTCCCCATTCCCCATTTGTCCTGCCGCGCCTCGCAGGCGAGGGCGGAAAAGACGCGGGAACTGTTTGAGGGCGAAGCCCGAGTTTTTCCGCGTCCCGCCCTCGTCGAGAAGCAAGGGAAGCCCGCAGGGCCAGGACTGGCTGGGGTGCCTTTTTCTTGTTTCTTCTTTTGGGCACGCAAAAGAAGAAAGGGGGAGCAATAGAAAGGTCATCGCCTTCTTCCCCGAATAATTCGGACAAACCTTTACATTGCCCCATTTTCGGTTCCCCTACAGACCCTGACCACCTCGCTAAAAGTAGTCAGCCCCTGCCGGACCTTGGCCAGGCCGTCGCTGAACATGGATTGAAACCCCTGCTCCTCGGCAATCTTTCTTGCCCTCGTAGATGGGGAAATCCTCGCCCGCAGGCTGGTAGCCGAACTCGCTGAGCATCCCCTGCTTCTCCTTGCAATGCGGGCAGATGCAGCGCACCAGCCGCTGGGCCAGGACGCCGCGCAGGGAAGAGGAGATAAGAAAGCGCTCCACCCCCAAGTCGGTCATCCGCACCACGGCGGAGATGGCGTCGTTGGTGTGCAGGGTGGAGAAAACCAGATGGCCGGTGAGCGAGGACTGCACCGCGATCTCGGCGGTTTCCAGGTCGCGAATTTCGCCGATCATGATCACGTCCGGGTCCTGGCGGACAATGGAGCGCAGGCCCGAGGCAAAGGTCAGGCCGATCTCGGAGCGGACCTGGATCTGGTTTATGCCGTGCAATTGGTACTCCACCGGGTCTTCCACGGTGATAATCTTGTTGTCGCCGGTGTTGATCTGGTTGAGCGCGCAATACAGGGAGGTGGTCTTGCCGCTGCCCGTGGGGCCGGTGACCAGGATGATCCCGTCGGGCATGGCGATGAGGCGGCGGAACTCCTCCTCAATCCGGCTGCCCATGCCCAGTTTGACCAAATCCAAAATGATGGAGGCCTTTTCCAGGATACGGATCACCACGCCCTCGCCGAAGATGGTGGGCAGGGTGGAGACCCGCAGATCGATCTCGCGGCCCGAGACCCGCATGGAGATCTTGCCGTCCTGGGGCAGGCGCCGTTCGGCAATGTCGAGCCCGGCCAGGAGCTTGGTCCGGGAGATGATCGCGGGCTGCATGGCATGGGGCGGGATTTCGTAGTCGTGGAGGATGCCGTCGATGCGCAGCCGAATCCGCAGGCCGTCGGCAAAGGGTTCCAGGTGGATATCGCTGGCCCGCCGCGTCACCGCCGTATCGACCAGGTTGTTGACATACTTGATGACCGGCGCCTCGGAGGCCATGTCTTTGAGCTTGTCGATATCCGCCTCGTCGATGAGCGTGGCGGCGGCCTCGTTTTCCTGCTGGCCCAGTTGATAATGCTCGCGGATGAGATTCTTGAGCTGGGCCTCGCCGATGACCTGGATGCCAAAGGCCGAGGCCAGGGTGATCCGGGCGGAAGCGAGGATATCGCCGTCCAAGGGATCGCTAGTCAAAAGGAAAGCATCGGCATCGCGACGGAAGAGGAGAAAGGGATGGTCTTTCAAAAAAAGCTGGGAGATGGGCGGGGTAAGAAACTCGTCTGCGTCCTGCGGCACATACACGGCAAGATCAAGCTGCTGGGCCAGGGCTGCGGCCAGATCCTCCTCGCTGATATAGCCCAACGAGAGCAGGATTTCCCCCAGCCTGCGGGAGACGGTTTCCTGATGGGCCAAGGCCCGCTCCAACTGGGCGGGCTGCAACCTGCCGTTGCCGACCAGCAGCGAACCGATCTTTTCTTGTTTACGAAAGAAGGCGGATTGCGCAGATTGCATAGAAGAGCCGGGGGCCTTTGCCGGGAAGGGCTATTCCCAGCTACCGATATCGGCGTTTTCTTTTTCCCCGCCGGGCTGGTTGTCCTGCCCGTAGGAATAGATATCCACCTCGCCATGCTCGCCAGGGCTGCGGTAATGATAGGGATTGCCCCACGGGTCGTTGGGCACGGCCTTTTTCAGATAGGGGCCGTCCCATTTATCGAGCCCGCCGCCGCTGCCAGGATTGGCCGCCAGGGCGCTCAGGCCTTCCTGCTGGCTGGGGTAGCGGCCCACATCGAGCCGAAAGGCGTCCATGGCCGACATGAGCATTTCGATCTGGGTCTTGGCCGTCTTCTGCTGGGCCTTGCCCAGTTTGCCAAAAAGCTTTGGCCCGACCAGGGAGGCGATCAGCCCAAGAATGACCATGACGATCAATAACTCCATCAGGGAAAAGCCGCGCTGATTCTTCAGGTTTCGTTGTTTCATATGGGTGCTTTCTGTCTGGCGAAGGTTATTGCCTTACCCCGGCGCGCTTGGCCCGGAACAAGGCGACGAATCAGGAAAAGACTCCATTGTGCTTACAATGGCGGGGGCAAAGGTGTCAAGAAAAAATGGGGCATTGTACCCAAAGCACGGCCGTGTTTTTTTGGCAAAAGGAGGAAACCAGATTCTGCCAGGAAAATAAATCTATCCATTTTCACTGTTCAAGAAAAGAATTTCATCTTTTTGGAAATTAATTGAATTTCATTTCTTATTTTTAAAATACACAGTCATTAAATGAATAATAAAAATTACAATAAAAGCTATAAGGTATAAAAAAACAGTTTGTACAAAAGATTGTATCCCCCTTTCTTTAAAAACAAAAAAGCCAAGCATTATGAATGAAAAAAATACAATCCCGTCAAACTTTGTCCATTTTTTATTGTCGTTCATTGTATTTATTCCAGCAAAAAAGAAAACAGATTTATTTTCCGTCAGGCACTCCAGCGCTTGACGGAAAAAACGGCCTCCCCGCAGCCCGACTGTCTAGGCCACATGACACACCTTACGGTTTGCGCCGCACCCGCATCAGCCGCCCGCCGACAATGGCCAGAATACCACACCCGGCGCTAAACAAAGCGCCCATCTTGGCCGCGCCCTGGATGAGCGGATCGGTGAACGCCTCGCCCGCCACGAACAGGGCCACGGTCAGGCCCAGCCCGCCGATCATCCCGACCAGCAGCAGCTCCTTTTTGCCCACCTGGGCAGGCAACGGATAGCCGAGCTTTTTGCCCAGCATGCCCATAGTGAAGATGCCGCCGGTCTTGCCGATGGCCAGCGAAGCAAAGACCAGCCAGGTGGCCACGCCCATGACGGCGAACTCCACCCCCGCGTTGGCCAGGCCGAACATGAACATCCCGAAATCCACCACCACCTTCCATTCGTGCTCAAACATGGCCAGCGGAGTGATGTCCCTGGGGTCTTCCTCAAAGAGATGCTTGTCTTCCCGTGGCGCATGGGGCAAGAAGGGCACGATGCAGACCAGGGCAAGGGCCGGATGGACATGGGCCTTGAACAACCCGACCCAGCTAAGCCCGCCGCCCAATAGGAGGTAAGGCCAATAGCTGGCGATCTTGCTGCGCCGCAGCAAAAAGGCGATGCCCATCCCGGCCAGGGTCAGCCCCAACCATTGCGGGGCCATGGGATGCAGCGGGTCCGGGTAGAAGATGGCGATGATGCCAAGACCTATGGCGTCATCGGCTATGGCCAGCAGCAACAGGAAAGAAACCGCGGGATGCCGCCTGCCGAAAACCACGCTGGCGCCAAGCCAGGCCAGGGCGATATCGGTGGCAGTGGGAATGCCCCAGCCCCGGCTGAGCGAGGGTGCGCCGATCAGCGCGTTAAGGCTCAGGTAGACGAGCACCGGGCCGGTCACCCCGCCCAGTGTTGCCAGCAGGGGGTTCACCGCCTTGCGCAGGGGATGAAGATCCCCGCCGGGCAGGCAGCTCTGGGTAATCTCCGCCGCGGCCATGCCGAAAAACAGCACCATGAACAATTCGTTGGTGAGGAAGTGGAAGCTGAGCGGTCCGAGCAGGGGCGCCTGGTTGAATTGGCGGTAGCCTTCCGGCGAGAGGTTGGCCCAGATCAGGGCGACTCCGACCCCGGCAAGCAGCGGGACGGAAAATTCCCGAAGCAGATTAAGACGTTTTTTCACGATTTATCCCTTTATCCCGTGTTGACTGGCCGAAGAGACGCTCTCTGCCTTACGCCGCAACAAAAAATCCGCGCCCAACCAACCATATCAAAAACCCATCTCCGGTCAAGGGGAAACGCCCTTTACTTTGCCCCGGCTTCGTTGATTCTGGTAATCAATTCGCCAATGTCCACCGGCTTCATCAGGTAGTCGAACAGGCCGCGCTGCATGCCGATGATGCCGCTTTCGGTGGAGCCGTGTCCGGTGAGGATGATCACCTGGATCTTGGGATCGTGCTGCTTGATCAGGTCCAGGGCGGCGAGGCCGTCTATCCCCGGCATCATCAGGTCGAGGAGGACCACGTCCGGCCGCCAGTCCGCAGCGAGTACTGCCATCGCTTCCTGGGCCCCGCCCACGGCCTTGGCGGCAAAGCCCCGCAGCTCCAAGCGCTCCGCCAGGGTGGTGCCGAAATCTAGTTCATCGTCAACAATCAGAATTCTATGCGCGGTCATTGCTCTCGCCCTCGCTGCCTTCGCTATACACTGGAAAGGTGATGATAAAAGTGGTGCCCACCCCGACCTCGCTGCTCACCTCGATCTTGCCGCCCATTTTCTGCACGAGGCCATAGGTGATGGACAGGCCCAGGCCGGTGCCCTTTTTCTCCTCATTGCCCTTGGTGGTGAAAAACGGCTCGAAGATATTTTTCAAGACATCCGGCGCAATCCCCGGCCCGGTGTCGGAGATGGCCACCATGACCGTCTTGTTATTTTCCCGGCGCGAGGTGATGTGAATTTCGCCGTCGTTGCGGATCGCGTCGATGGCGTTGTTGATCACGTTCAAAAACACCTGTTGCAATTGGCCATGGTCCGCCCGGATGACCGGCAGGTTTTCCTGGAGTTGCAGGATAACATGGATGTTGCGGTAGGCCGCGTCTTTTTCCAGAAAACTCAAGACCTCCTGGAGGATCTCATTGAGCTGCACCAAGGTCAGGGAGGTTTCCATCCGCCGGGCAAAGCCCAAAAGCCGATGGGTGATGGTCCTCGCCCGAACCACGGCATTTTGCAGGGAACCCAGCTGATCGAGAAACTTCTCCCGATGGCTAAAGTTCTGATCCAGACCGACCAGATCCTGCATCAGCCCGGCCTTTTCCCCGATGATCGCCAGGGGGTTGTTGATCTCGTGGGCAACGCCTGCGGCCAGCCGACCGATGGAGGCCAGCTTGTTGGAGTGTTCGGTTTCGCTCAAAATCGCGTCCCGCGTTTCATCGGCCTCCCGGAATTTGCCCGCCAGAAAGCGCGACAGCCAGACAACCATCCCGCCCGAGGCAAGAAAACAGAGGGTGAGGGTCAGCAGCAACCGAGCCTTGAAGGAATGCCAGATCTTCCGCGCCTCGGCCCCCTGTTGGTCCAGAACCAGCAGCCAGGGCGTGTTCTGTATCCGGCTCACGGCCCGGTAAAAGCTGCTGTCCCCGCGCATCTCCTCAAAAATAAGGATGTCGTTCTGCTTAGGCTTGCGGGTGAGCTGAAAATCATCCATGGCCCCGCCATGGTAGCGGGAGGCGCTTTGCAACTTGCCGCTGTCGTTGATGAGAAAGATGTCCTCCAGGGCCTCGGTATCGGCCAGGGCGAGAAACCGATCCAGGGTCTCGGTGTCGATACTTGCCCTCAGCACCCAATACTGCTCCGAATAGGGGTCCTTCTTGCTGGCGGCCACCACAAAATGGGGAACATTGCGGAAGCCGGTGAACACCTCGCTCACATACATCCGGCGGGTCAGAGCCTTATGAAACCAGAGGCTGTCGCTGTAATCCTTACCCACCAGACCGCCGTAGGGGCCGACGTAGGCGCTCTGGATGCCGTCCGGCCCGACCACGCTCAGATCAACCAACCCTTGATGCTCCTTCTTGAGCTGCTTGAATATCTGCTCCAGCTTCTTGCTGTCGGAGAGATCCTCGAAGGCGTAGGAATCAATAACCACGGTGATCGCCGCCTCCAGTTTTTCCAGATAGGCGCTGATGGTCGCCCTGGCGCTTTCCGCGTTCCAGCGCGCGTTGGCATGGGAATCCTCGCGCAGGAGCTGCTGGTACTGGATAAAATTGAGGCCCGAGGTGATGGACAGGGGGATCAGGGTGATGGCCAGCATCACGATGAGCAGGCTGTTGCGCATGCAGCGATACCGCGCCTTGGGAGAAAGATCTCGGCTGGACGGGCCGCAAAACAGGGGAAACTTGCTCTTGATCATGACACCCCACTCCTCTCGGTTTCCGACCGGAGAATAGCCCCCGATCGCAGTTGTTTGGCCATGGCCAGAGCGATGGCTTGGGCTGCAGGGCCGATCACCCGGTCGATCACCTCGATTTTCTTCCAGACCAGATACTGAAAATGCGATTCCTCAATGCCGCCGCAGATCACCAGGGAGGCCTCTTCCCGGATGATCAGACTGCACAGCTCGTCGCTCCCCGGCCCCGGCAGCAGGACGGTACGCGGCTCCCCCGAAATCTTGCCCCGGACGATCTTGGCGATGAGCACCTCGGTGGCCAGGTCGAAGCGCGGGGCAATATCGTTGCTCTGTAAGGTTACTAAGATCTTCATGCTGTCTTACCCAAGCTCATACTCCTTCATCTTCCGCCACAGGGTGGTCCGCCCCCAGCCAAGCTTCTTTGCCGCTCCGGTCCGGCTGCCGCCGGTCTGCATGAGCGCGGTGAGGATCTGCTTCTTCTCGATGGCGCTCCAGCTCGAAGCGTTATCCGGTATCTCCGGCACCGCCACTCCCGCCGTCTTTTCCCCGGATTCCCTAGACACCGACACATCCTTCGCCCGAGGCGCCTTGCCTGCGTCGGCAAGCACATAGGGGGGCAGATGCTCCACCTCGATGACCTCGCCCCTACAGATATTGACCCCGTATTCGATGATATTACGCAGCTCGCGGACGTTGCCGGGGTAGCGATAGCTGTTCAGTAGGCGCAGGGCTTGGGCAGAAAGCCTTTTCACGCCTTTGCTAAAGCTGGCGGCAAACATCTGGAGAAAATGATCGATGAGCAGCCGTACATCGCCATCCCGCTCGCGAAGCGCCGGGAGATGCACCCGCAGAACATTGAGGCGGAAAAACAGGTCTTCCCGGAACTTGCCCTCCTGCACCAGCTGCTTCAGGTCGCGGTGGGTGCCGGTGATCAGCCGCACATCGACCCGGACCTTCTTCTGGCTGCCCAGGGGAAAGAATTCGCGGTCATCAAGAACAGTGAGCAACTTTACCTGGAGCGGCAGGGGCAGATCGCCGATCTCGGTGAGAAAGATGGTGCCGCCCTGGGCCAACTGGAACATGCCGTGCTTGTCGGCGTGCGCCCCGGTGAAAGCGCCGCGCATATGGCCGAAAAGCTCGGATTCGAGCAGGCTTTCCGGCAGCGCCCCGCAGTTGACCTTGATGAACGGATACTTGCTGCGTTTGGAGGCCTGGTGGACCGCTTCGGCCAGGAGGTCTTTACCTGTGCCGGTTTCCCCGGTGATCAGCACCGAGGAATCGGTGTGGGCGAGAACCGGCAGGAGTTCAAAGATCTCCTGCATCTTCGGGCTGTGCCCGAGAAGGCCCTTGGCCGGGCCCGCCTCCTTCTTGCGGTCGATCTCCTGAAAAACGGTGATGTCTTCCAAAACCAGAACCAGGGCCTGCCGCCCCTGCCCGGGCTCCACCACCGGAGTGGCGGTGAAACGCATGGGAATCTTCTTGCGGTTCAGGCCGAGGATATCGCCCTCGATGCTGCACGAAACTCCGGCCTCCAAGGCCTGACGGAAGACCTGATCGTTTCTGCCGAAGCTGCTGTGCAGCACATAGTCACAGGATATGCCGCGAGACTCCTCGCCGGAATACCCGGTAAGCGCCTCGAGAAAACGGTTCATCATGATGATCCGCAGATCCTGATCCACAAGGGCGATCCCATGCGGCACCCCATTGAGGATATCAATAAGATCGGGGCGGAAGGTGTTGGTTTCTTCGGTTTCTGTCATTGGCCTCGGACCATTGAGTCTCTAAAAAAGCTCTAAAAGTTCCCTCCCCTCTCCCGCAGAAGGAGGGGAGGCAAAATGACTGGGCCGGCAACCCCAGATTGTTTCACATTGTCCATACATGTTCCAGATACAATACCATGGACCATGTCGTCAATCTTTTTTTCGCGACCTGCGTTGACCAGCCTTCCCCGCGCCACAGAAGAAACGGCGCGATCATTCTCGCTTGCCGCCCATCCCACAGCCAGAACAGCGGGCACATTCCACAACCGCGCTGTTTCACGCCTGGCCCGCATATGTTCCCTGTTGTTCCACAATGTTTTCAAGATATGTTTCACTGCCAGAGCATATTTTATCAACTTACTGTTTTTATTACAAATTCACCAGTGGCACGATCCTTGTATTGCAACAGGACAACAGCGCACGACCATTCCGATGCGCAGGAAACATCTCACACTTTGCGGAGGTTGCCATGAACACATCACTCAACGCCTTTCAGAAATGGATGACTGCCATCACCTTTGCCGAGGCCGGCGAATGGGAAACTGCCAAAAACATGATGCCCGTCGGTATTCGCAGCAGGGCGATCAGTCAATTCCAGAAAATCTTCATGGCCGCAGCCTTTGCCGAAGAGGGTCTCCATGCCGAGGCCATCCGCCTCGCCGAGTGCCCAGACCTTCAGGCGCCGAGCGCCGATGAGTTCCTCCAGTCCCTTGGCTTGGGCGGCATCCGCATGACCTACGGCGTATTCGCCACTGAGTCCGCCCGCTAAAGCACTGCCGGGCCAGGTAACCATGCAGGCAACCGCGCTCATTGTTTCAAACGACGCAGGCTTTGCAGAAACAATGCAAGCCCTGCTGCAAGGCTGGGGGATGACGGTGGCGTTGTCCGGAGAATCGGCCTCGCCGCCGGGAACAGAGATTGTGCTGCTCGATATCCGGCAGGCCAGCAACGAGGGGCCGCACCCGCTCCTGGCCATCCGGGAGAAAATGCCCGCAGCCGAGATCATCCTCATCAACCGGCCGGACAATATCCCGCTCTCCATCGCCGGGATGCAGGCCGGGGCGGCCGATGAACTCATCGCCCCGTTTGACACCAGCACCCTGAAAAACTCCATCTCCACAGCCATTGGGCGGTGGAAAAAACGGCAGGGGAAAAAATCGTTGTTCCAGCGCTTCGGAGACGCCATGGCTGCCGCGACCTTTGCCCAGGCCGGCGAGTTTGACACCGCCCTCTCCATGCTGGACAGCGAAGAGGAAGAGACCCTCCCCGCCAACCGGAAAAACCCATAGAACAGCCCCCCGGTGCTGTTCCCCAACCGACCACGAGGACATTATGGACGACATCAAACTTCTGCTGGTAGACGACGAAGAAGATTTCATCAGAACCCTGTCGGAGCGCCTTGATCTGCGGGATATGGGCAGCAAGACCGCACTCAACGGCGAACAGGCCTTGGGCTATGTGGGCGAGAAAGAGCCCGATGTCATGGTCCTCGATCTCAAGATGCCGGGCATCGACGGTATGGAGGTGCTGCGGCGAGTGCGCCAGATCTACCCCAACATCCAGGTCATCATCCAGACCGGACATGGCAACGACCTGGACGAGGCAGAGGCGAGACGGCTCGGTATTTTTGATTATCTGAAAAAACCCGTCGATATCGAGATTCTGGTGGAACGGATCAAGGCAGCCCATCAGGCAAAAAAGAATCTGCTGGACAACTCCGCTTCGGCGGCGGCCTTTGCCGAAGCGGGGGAATATGAAACCGCCAAGGATATGCTGAACCAATAAGGCCAGACAGCAATGCACAAACAGAACACAGCCATAAACCGCCATTTCATCGTCAGCGGCGAAGGCATCGAGATCCGCCCCCTGACTGGCTCCGTTTTATCCGAGGGGTATCCACCGGAAGGCAGATTCCCCACCCTGCTGGAGGTGGAACAGGAATATGTGCAACGGGTGCTGGCCCATGTGGCAGGCAACAAATCCCGGGCCGCCCTGGTTTTGGGCATAGACCGGGTTTCCCTGTGGCGGAAGCTGAAACGGCTGGAAAACCTCGCCCCCTCCGGCTCCCCACCGCGTAAGGAATATTCCGCCCAACCATGAAAATGTACACCGCCACCATCCCCGGCAGCGCCCTTAAGGTCCGCTCGCGTGAGTCGTATTACGCGCGACAGAAGCGGCTTTTTGTTGTGGTGGTTATCCTGGTGGCCATCATCCCCCTTTTGTTCATCAGCTGGACCGCCTCGCATTTTTATCAAAAATCATGGCTGGACAAGACCACCGTTGAGCTGACCAGCCTGGCAAACAGTCGCCGGGAGATCATCGACCTCTTCCTCGACAGCCAGGAGAACATCCTGGCCGGGTACGCGGAGCTCTATGACTTTGCCTGGCTGAGTACCCCGGGCAACCTGGAAAAACTCTTTCAAGCCATGAACCACCAGGGGGTCATCGTCGATCTGGGCCTCATTGCCCAAGATGGCAGCCACCGCAACTACACCGGCCCCTTTGCCGCAGACCTCAAGGACAAGAATTACGCCGAGGCCCGCTGGTTTGCCGAGGTCATGCAGAACGGCAGATACATCAGCGATGTGTTCACCGGCTACCGGGGCGTGCCCCATTTCATCGTGGCGGTGACCGACCCTACCCGCTCCTGGGTTCTGCGGGCCACGATCAATTCCGAATTGTTCAACGCCCTGTTGGCCAGCGCCGAAGTCGGGCCGGGCGGGGACGCCTTTATCCTCAACCGCCAGGGCGAGTTGCAGACGCCAAGCCGCCTGGGCCTCACCGCGCTTCCGGCTGACGAAAAAGGTCTGCTTGCCACGGGCGGCGGCCTGACCATCCACCATTCCCAGGGCGCCCTTTACGCCACCACCGGCATGAAGAACAACGCCTGGACCCTGGTGCTGAAAACCGATATCGCCACCTCACTCGCCGATTTTTACCGGGCCAGGCAACGCGACCACCTGATCATCGCCTGCGCGGCCCTGCTCATCCTCGCTGTTTCCACCTTCCTGGTCCGCTCCATGATGAACAAGGTCGAAGGCGCGGACCAGCAGCGGATGCTGCTCTACGACCGTATCCGCTATTCGGAAAAAATGGCCCTGATCGGCAGGATGGCGGCCAATGTGGCCCATGAAATCAACAACCCCTTACAGATCATCGGAGACCAGGCCGGCTGGCTGGACGAGCTGCTCAGCGAGGAAGATCCGACGCAGCTGAAAAACACCGAGGAATACCGGACCGCCTTTACCAAGATCAAGGCGCAGGTCAAACGGGCCAGCACCATCACCCACCGGCTCCTGGGTTTTTCCCGCAGCACCGACGGCTTGAAATCACCGACCAAGATCAACACCCTGGTGGAGGAGACCGTCTCTTTCCTAGAAAAAGAGGCGGCCAATCACCGCATCGCCATCCGCCGCAACCTGGGACCAGATCTGCCGGAGATCACCACCGACACCACCCAGTTGCAGCAGGTATTTCTCAACATCTTAAACAATGCCTTTGACGCCATCGGCAACGACGGCGCAGTCACCATCAGCACCCGCCTGGATGGTAAGCAACTGGCGGTGGAGTTTGCCGACAGCGGGCCTGGGTTGCCGGAAGAGGTCTTAAAAAAAATATTCGAGCCGTTCTTCACCACCAAAAAGGCGGGAAGCGGCACCGGCATCGGTCTGGCCATTTCCTACAGCATCGTCGAGCGGCTCGGCGGCAGCATCGAGGTGCGCAACGGCAAGCAGGGCGGCTGCGTTTTCCGGGTCAATCTCCCGGTCGCCGCCTAGTAAAACCGGGAAAAAGGAGAACTTAAGATGAGCGAATTTTCCATCCTGGTCGTTGATGATGAAGAGGAATTTGTCGCCACCCTGGTGCAACGGTTGCGCAAGCGGGGCTGGGCCAGCGAGGGGGTGCTCAGCGGCAACGCTGCCATCGCCCGGGTCACAGCCAGCGACTTCGGGGTGATCCTGCTGGACATGCGCCTTCCGGACATGGACGGCGGCCAGGTGCTTCAGGAGATAAAAAAGATCCGCCCCGCAAGCCGGGTGGTCATCCTCACCGGCCACGCCTCGGCCAGCGAAGGAGAAGAGGGCATTAAGAACGGGGCATTCGACTACCTGCTCAAACCGGTGGAATTTGAAACCCTGCTGGAAAAACTCCAGGCAGCCAAAAATTGTAGCCCATAGGACACCGAACACTTAGGAACACTGTAACCAAGGGGAACCGAGGTATTTTATTATTATTCATCAAGGGAGGAGTACAATTATGAATTTCTTTAAGCAGTTCAACCAGTTCCTAGTGATGGGCGCCCGCGCCCAGGCGAAGTGGGAACTCGACATCTCAAACACCATCCTAAAGGATCGCAAACGGATTTTCATCCTCTGCCTGCTGCTCATCCCCATACTTCTCGGCGGCATCGCTTTTGCCGAAGATGTCGCAGGCATCATGCCCCACATGCTGGGCGGCAAGACCGCCTACACCCCGGCCTTCTACACCCCCACCATCTTTTTCGCCTCCATCGCCGTTGGCGTGGTGGCAGGGTTGATCACCGGCTGCATCGGCGCGGGCGGCGGCTTCATCATCGCTCCGGCCCTGATGAGCGCCGGGGTCAAGGGTATCCTTGCCGTGGGCACCGACCTGTTCCACATCTTCGCCAAGGCGATCATGGGCAGCGTTTTGCACCGCAAACTGGGCAACGTCTCGGTTGCCCTGGCCGCCGTTTTCCTGATCGGCTCCGTGGGCGGCGCCACTCTGGGCGGCTGGATCAACCGCACCATTTATGAAGCCAACCCGATCTTGAGCGACGCCTTCATCACCAGCATCTATGTAATCATGCTTGGCTTTCTCTGCTCTTACGCCCTGTACGACTGGTACCGTTCCACCAGGCCCGCAAAGCCGTCCAAGTCTGATGGCCCGGCCCTCCACGCTGCCGGCACCCTGACCGGTCTGGCCCAAAAGCTCCAGGCCGTCAACCTGCCGCCGATGATCACCTTCGACGAGGGCGTTACCCCCGGCGGCCGCAAAATCTCCTGGATCTTTCTGGTCTTAAGCGGCGCACTGGTGGGCTTGGCTGCAGCCATCATGGGCGTGGGCGGCGGGTTCTTGACCTTCCCGATCTTCGTCTACGTGCTGGGCGTTTCTTCGGCCACCACCGTGGGCACGGACATCTTCCAGATCATCTTCACCGCAGGCTATGCTGGCCTTGGTCAGTATGCCATCTACGGCTTTATTTTCTACACCCTGGCCATGGGCATGCTGCTGGGCTCCCTGGTGGGCATCCAGATCGGCTCCCTGGTGACCAAGGTAGTCACCGGCCAGACCATCTGCGGCCTGTACGCCATCGCCACCTCGGCTGGCTTTATCAACCGGGCCTTTGCCCTGCCGCCCAAGCTTGCCAAGATGGGTTACATTGCCATGAGCAAAGACACCGGCAAGATGCTCGATCTGGTGGGCAATCTCATCTTTTTCGTGGTGCTGGGTGCATTTGCCGTCTGGGTTTTCTACATTTTCTTTTCAAATATCCGCACCCTCAAGGGTGAGGGGCCGAAAGCAGCCCTGCGGGCCAAGGAGGTGACAGCATGATTGCCAATAAAAAAGAATTCGGTGGCGGCCTGGTCATGATGCTCGGCTTCTGGATCGTTTTTGCCATTCTTCTCTCGCCGATTTTCCCCGGCCAAGAGAAAAAAGTGAACATGCTCGATTACATGGACAGCATGTACAATTCCATCTCTAAAAAGTCGGCTTACTACATCCCCGACATGGTGAAGAAGGCCGACAAACTGAAGGGCGAAAGCTTTTCTGTCACGATCAAGATCGAAGACAAGAAATCCACCCCCAGAATAGCGAGCATGCTCCGCACCTCCGGCGCTACGGTGGCGGAAGGTGACAGCGAACTTAAAGTAAGCGGCGATCTAGGCACGGTTCTTATAGCCGCCATGGTGGATACGGAACTGGCCTACGCCAACAACGGCGAAGCCCTCATGGCGCGACACGGCGCCGAAGCCAAGCAGGTGATGTTCGACTGGCATAATACCCTCTCCACCATGGAAAAGAGCTTCACCAAACAGGAGAAGTTCACCCAATCCACCACCATCTACCAAGCCAAGACCAAGGCCGTGGAAACCGCCTACAACTACTACGGAATCGAGGCGCAGTCCATCAAGGACAAGGCGGTTCTGGTCATCGCCTCCTTGGTGGGCTATGTGATCTACACCATGTGGTTCGGGTTTTCCATCCTCTTCATGTTTGAAGGATGGGGACTCAAACTGGAGCATTAAAAACAGCTTCTGCTCCTGTGCCCCCCTCCTTGCCAGGAGGGGGGCATTTTTTTATTCCCTCGCGGTCCCTGCTTCCATTATGCTGAAAGGCAACGACTTCTCTGAATAGTCCAACGCAGGCGAGCAGAACATGACCTTCTTTGTTGACCGACTGACCTCATTTTTTCATGGCAAGCCCAGGCTGACGCCTGCCGAATTGCAGGCCGCCTTCCGTGGCCATTACAAAGAATTCCGCGCCCTGCTCACCGCCAACAATAACGCCCTGGAACTGATGGCCGAGATGGAACAGGCCCTCGGTCCGGGCCATCCCTTTGGCATGACCTTTGTCCGGGGCAACTGCACCGCTCTTTCCGTAAATATCTATAAAATGATCCAGCACCTGACCCGACTAGCCGATGGCCGGTATGCCGAGCTGGACCAGCCATTTCGGGCCATCACCAAACAGCTCGAACAGGTCATCGCCAGCCGCTCCGTCAGCACGGAAGGTACAACGATCCTCGCCATGAACGAGGTGGACGCCAGCACCGTGGATCAGGTGGGCGAAAAAATGGCCAACCTGGGCGAGGTCAGAAACCGCGTCGGCCTCAGAACCCCGGATGGTTTTGTCATTACTGCCTCTGCGGCCCGGAAGTTCATCGAGGCCAACGATCTGCAGGTGGAGATCAATCGCCGCCTGAAAGGGCTGGATCTTGACAACCTGGAAGCGCTCTACACCGTCAGCGCCGGAATCCAAAGCCTGATCAGCACTGCGCCGCTCCCTGCGGAACTGGAAGAGGCGATCCTGGCCCACCACCGGCAGCTCGAAACCGGCAGCGAGACCGAATTGCTGGTGGCCCTGCGCTCCAGCGCCCTGGGCGAAGACAGCTCCAATGTCTCCTTTGCCGGCCAGTACCGGACCCAGCTCAATGTCAGCCGCGAATTTGTCGGCCAGGCCTACAAGGAAATCGTGGCTGGCAAGTACAAAAGCCAGGCCATTGTCTACCGGCAGCAGCGGGGCTTCCGCCATCAGGATGTGCAGATGTGCGTCGGCTGTCTGCACATGGTGGATGGCGCCGTGAGCGGGGTGATGTATTCCCGCGCCCCGGATGATCCGCGCAGCCCATTTGTCATCATCCAGGCGGCGCCTGGCCTTGCCAGCACGGTGGTGGATGGCAGCGCGGCCAGCGAGCAGTTCCGGGTCAGCCGGACTGCGCCCCACGCCATTTTGCACCGACAGGCCGCCACGGCGCAGAGCCAGAGCCTCACCGAGGCCCAGGCCGCCGAGCTAGGGGCAATCGGGGTACGGTTGGAAGAACATTTCGGCACCCCCCAGGACGTCGAATGGTCCATCGACCAGGCCGGTCTGCTCTATATTTTGCAAAGCCGCCCCCTTGGCCGACCTGCCTCGGTTGAGCCACAGGAACCCGACGAGCACAGCACAACAGCAGATTCCCTGCCCTCTCCACTTTTGCGAGGCGGGGTCTGCGCTAGCCGAGGAGTCGGCTCCGGCCCCGTGTTCACCGTGCGCTCCAGCCTTGACCTGCTCCGCTTTCCCAAGGGCGCAGTACTGGTGATCGAAACGCCCTACCCGGACTGGGCCAGCCTTCTCAACCGGGCCGTGGCCGTGGTCAGCGAAACCGGCCAGATGGCCGCCCATCTGGCCACCGTGGCCCGCGAATTCGGGATTCCGGCGATTTTCGGCATGAACCAAGCCCTGGCAACCCTAAAAAATGGCAGCCTGGTCACGGTGGACGCCACCGCGGGCAAGGTCTACGCTGGCCGGGTGGAGCCGCTGCTGGCCCTGGCCGCACCCAAACCCAACCTCATGGCTGGCAGCCCGGTGTACAAAATCCTCACCGAGGCCCTGGTCCACATCACCCCGCTCAACCTAACCGACCCCACCTCACCGTTTTTCCGGCCCGAGGCCTGCCAGACCCTGCACGATCTCACCCGCTTCTGCCACGAAAAGGCGGTGGTCGAGATGTTCACCTTTGGCGAACGCTACGGCTTTAACGACAAGGCGGCAAAACAGCTGGTGGTGGAAAATTCACCGGCCCAGTGGTGGGTAATCGATCTCGACGACGGCTTTACCCCGGACTTTAACCCGGAAAGCCGCTATGTCCATCTGGGCCACATCACCTCCGTGCCCATGCAGGCCATCTGGCAGGGGATGATGGCCTTTCCCTGGGGTGGCCCTCCGCCGGTCAGCCTGGGGGGGCTCGGCTCCATCATCTTCCAGTCCACGCGAAACCCAAGTCTCGACCCGGCGGTGCGTTCGGCTATGGCCGCCAAAAATTACTTTCTCATCTCGAAAAACTTCTGCAACCTCAGCGTCCGACTCGGCTATCATTTTGCCCTGGTGGAGGCGAATCTGGGGGAATTTCTCACGGAAAACTACGTGAGCTTTCAGTTCAAGGGCGGGGCTGCGGACCAGAACCGCCGCCTGTTGCGCATCCGGCTGATCAGCGAGATATTAAGCGAATTCGGCTTCCGGGTGGAGCAGAAGGTGGACGCCATGACCGCCCGGATCGAGAAAAAACCCGGCCCCTATCTGCTGGAACGGTTGAGGGTTCTCGGCTACCTGCTGATCCACACCCGCCAGATCGACATGGTCATGGCCGACGAAGGCATGGCCGCAAGCTACCAGCAAAAAATCATGGCCGACCTGCACACCCTGATGGATACCCCAACGGAGGGATGACATGACCCAACCGCTCAAGGTCCTGCTCATTGACGATGAAATAGATTTCGTGGAAACAACCGGGAAAAGACTGATACGACGGGGCTACTTGGCAAAGACCGCCCTCACCTGCGCTGCGGGCTTGGAGATCATTACCTCAGGCTGGCCCGAGGTGGTGGTGCTGGATGTGATGCTCCCGGACCGCGACGGCATGGACTGCCTGCGGGAGATCAAGGAAAAATGGCCGACCCTGCCGGTCATTATGCTGACCGGCCACGCCTCCATGGAGACTGGGCTACACGGCCTGGAATGCGGGGCCAGCGACTACTGCCTCAAGCCCATCGATCTGGAAACCCTGGTGGAAAAAATCGCCATCGCCCATCGGGAGAGCCGCCCGCGAGGGGCATAAAAAAAGCCATCCTGCCATGCGGCGGGGTGGCTTTTTTTATTAAAACCTCTTCTTTCTGGAAACTATACGTAACTGTTCAGCAGTGCCGCAGATGCGCGGAAGAGGCCTGCGAAGTGTGCTAGTGCACACGAGCAGGCCGATGACAAAGCAGATGCAGTGCTGCTGGACAGTTAATGACCGCTGACGGAAAGCACGCCGCTGGCAGCCAAAGTCAGAATAACCGCCTCGGCCATAGCCATAAATGCCATGGCTTTGTCCTTTCTGGCAAACAGCCCTGGGGTGATAACGATGTAGCAGAGGATGGTGACTCCGGACAGGATGGCCACCGGCAAGAAATTCAGAAAATCACCATAACCGAGAAGATGCATCCAAGACCAGCCGGTGGGCAGGTGATCCCAGTGCAGAAAATTGGTGTTGATCGCCACCAGATAGTCATGCACCGGCGTACTCCAATAGGTGGAGATCTCGTTCAACGGCACGACCGGCGGCAGAACGCCCAACACGTACAAGGCAAAAGCGATGATCATGAGGGCCAGGCCTGCAAACATGCCTTTCTCAAGAATAGCGGCGTACTGCACCTGCTCTTCGGTTGCTTGGGTATTATGATGTGACATGATAAATCCTCCGTGAAAAAACTAGCCTAGAACAGGCTGCTCAGGTTTATGCCCATGGTGCTCAAGCCCTTTTGCACAGCTTTCAGACCGGCAAAGAGGAGAATGACGATAACCATCCAGCGGATAAAGGTCGGCTTGGCAACTTTGAGCAAGCGAACCCCAACAAACGAACCCAGCATGATGCCGATGAGCGAAGGCACAACGATCATGGGAATCAAGCAGCCCTTGTTCAGGTAAATCCAGGCGGCGGAGGTATCGGTGATGGAGAGCAGGAACTTGGAGGTGGCCACGCTGATCTTGAGCGGCGCGCCCATCATCAGATTCAACACCGGCACGTTGGCCCAACCGGCACCCAGACCGAACATACCGGCCATGAAACCGATGATGATGAAGGTCAGCAGGCCGGGGATGGTACGATGGATCTTCCAGTTGATCTCTTCCTTACTGGTCGGCTCATAAAAAACACCGGTGATGCGCAGAGCGGTGGAAAGCGCATCCGCCTGGGGAACAACCGGAACCGTTGATTTCTTGGCAGTGAGCATGATGGCCACGATGCCGAGGATGGTGCCGCCCAAAGCAAGCTGAACAATGTGGGTGGGCAAGGCCAACCCGACCATGGCGCCGATAATGGCCATGGTGGAGGCAATGAGCGCCACCGGCAGAGCCAGACGCAGACTGGCAAGGTTGGCCTTCAGCAGTCCAGGGCCTGCGGCAAGGGACCCGCACAGAGCGACCAACAGACCGGCGCCGCGGACAAAATCAAGGTGAAACGGGAAAAACCCACCGATGATGGGGACGAACAACACCCCGCCGCCAACGCCGCCAAGCACCGCGATGATGCCCATGACAAAGGTGACAAACAGCAAAATCACCGGCCATTTCCACCAGCCCGGATCACCGGCAGCCGGAACCTGGGCCATCTCAACCGCTTCGCTTGCCAGAGCCCAAGCCGGGCTCAACATGATGGCGCACATGCAGGAGACAAACAGCATCCCCGCCTTTTCCTTAATGTTTCCTTGCATCCTTGTTTCCTCCTTGTCTTAACCTAAAGCCAAAAAAGTAAAAAATATGTAAAAAATGAACCAGCACTGTGAACGCGTGTATGCAACCGATGGGTAATCTTCGCTGGACCCGGCAAATCGCCGTTTTTCCTTCCTCCCTGACGGTGGCTATTTCTAAAAATTTTCGGTATGCTTACTGCTCCCCAAAAGTGCTGTCAAGGAAAAACTGTTCCTCTTTGAAACATGGCTATTGCAATGTGCATCATTCGTGAAAAATGATGCGCGGGCATTTTTTTTCGCTGCATTGTGCAACATTTCCCCCGGTCCAAATGATGCAATTTTCAATACCCGAAGTTTTGCAAATACTCGCCACAGAAGTCGCGGGATATGCCGTGCCCATTGTCGATCTCATTGCCGTGCAAACCAACGACCCGTACAAGATTCTGGTGGCCACCATACTCTCGGCCCGGACCAAGGATGAAACCACGGCCAAGGCTGCGGCGAGGTTGTTTGCGGAAGCGCCCAACCTGGCTGCCCTGGCCAAACTTAACGAAGAGCGGCTGGCCAAGCTGATCTTCCCTGTGGGCTTTTACAAGAACAAGGCCGGGTTTCTCGCCCGGCTGCCAGAGGTGCTAGCCAGCGAATTCGGCAACCGGATTCCCGATGAGGTCGAGGCTCTGACCCGCCTGCCCGGCGTGGGCAGAAAAACCGCCAATCTCGTGGTGGCGGTGGCCTTCAAGAAACCGGCCATCTGCGTGGACACCCATGTCCACCGGATCATGAACATCTGGGGCTATGTGCAAACCAAGACCCCGCTGGAAACCGAGATGGCGCTGCGGGAAAAGCTACCGCCCCAGTACTGGCTGACCATTAACTCCACCCTGGTGGCCTTTGGCCAGGGCACCTGCAAGCCGGTGGCCCCCCACTGCGACCGTTGCGTCATCGCCCAATACTGCCCGCAGATCGGGGTGAGGCCGAGAAAGATGCCAGGCATAACCAAAAAAACAAACGGAGAGGCCGCCATGCGGAAATTCGTGTCGTGGAATGTCAACGGCCTGCGGGCCGTGGAGAAAAAGGGTTTTGTCGAGATCATCGCCGACCTGGACGCCGATCTGGTGGCGCTCCAGGAGATCAAAGCCCTGCCGGAGCAGCTTTCGGAATCGATCCAAAACATCCCCGGCTACACCGCCTACTGGTTCTCCGCCCAAAAAAAAGGCTACGCCGGAGTGGCCACCTACAGCAAGGAGCAGCCCCTCTCGGTGCTCTACGGCATCGACCACAAGGACCACGATTACGAGGGCCGGGTGCTGACCCTGGAGTTTGCCGACTTCTTCTTCATCAACGCCTACTTCCCCAACTCCCAGCACGGCCTGCTGCGCATGGACTACAAACTCAAGTTCAACAACGATCTGCTGGCCTTTGCCCAAACCCTGGCCGCCCAAAAGTCGGTGGTGATCTGCGGGGATTTCAACGTGGCGCACAAGGAGATCGACCTGACCAACCCTAAGCAGAACGAGAAAAATCCTGGCTACGCCCCCCAGGAACGGGCCTGGATGGACCAGTTTATTGCCGCAGGGTTCGTGGACACCTTCCGGATGTTCAATCAGGAACCGGGCCAGTACACCTGGTGGAGCTACCGCTTCGACGCCAGAGCTAGGAACATCGGGTGGCGGATCGATTATTTCTGTGTGGATGAAAAAAGCAAAAAACGAGTGACCGAGGCTGGCATTTTAAGTGATATAATGGGATCGGACCACTGCCCGATTCTCCTCGGATTTCGTTAGTAGTGCTAAGGACTCTTTAACGCGCACAATGGTATGAGCAATCTCAAAGTGGTGGGAATCGGTGGCTGGGCCGTCTCCAATAGTCCTGAAGATATATTGCGCACCTATGCCCTTGGCTCCTGTATTGCGCTGATCCTTCACCATCCGAAAACAAATACCATGGGGCTTGTCCATATTGCCCTGCCAGATCCACTTTGCCATGCTGGGAAAAAACACGGGGAAGGCTATTACGCCACTTCAGCAGTCCCTTTGCTGCTGAAGGAAGTTCGTGCCGTCGCAGACCGTTATGCCGCAGATAATTCGGGGATTGTGGCCAAATTGGTCGGTGGTGCCGCAGTCATAAAATTCAAGGATCCCTTCCACCTGGGAAAAAGGATTCTCGTAGAAATAGAGAACACCCTTCATCATTTCAATATCCCTGTAGTGAAACAAAATACGGGCGGTACGGTTGCCCGCACCGTATCGATCTATGTTGGGAGCGGGGCTGTTTTGGTTAACTCGCCGGGTACGCAGGAAAAACCCTTGTAGTCTGTATGCTGAAGGAGAAAACCATGGTTGAGCCAGTGGACATGAGTCTCACAATACGCGTGTTGATCGTTGATGATGAACCCACTTCCCGCGAGGTTATTCGACTGGGGCTGGAAAGACAGAACTGCGAAACCATGACCGCCCATGACGCGGCCTCGGCCATCGCGCTTTTGCGTGAGCAGCAATTCCATGCCGTGGTGACGGACAAAAACATGCCCGGCACCGAGCATCCTAGGGAAGGGGGCCTTGATGTCATCAAATTCGCCAAGGAGTCCAATCCCGCCTGTGCCGTTATCATGGTAACCGCCTATACCACGGTGGAATCGGCCATCGAGGCCATGCGCCTTGGCGCCTTCGATTATTTGGCCAAGCCGGTCAGGCCTGAGCAGATCAAGGCAAAACTCGAACGCATTCTTTCCTATCAGCAGACCTTGAACCCCGCAAATACCATTTCATCCCATAACAGCTTCCGGGCAAAATTCCTCAATATTATCGAGGAGCAGATGGGGGTGAGCCAGTGCCTAGGCGCCGAAACCAAAACCGCGCTTTTGGAGGTGGTGCAGGATAGTATCGATTCATTTTTTCATGAGCGGCGGGCCTGGGAAAATATCATCCTGGAACAGCGTGATGCCTTGAGTCAAATTGCTGGCTGGGCTGAGCAGATGAAAGAGACGGCACCGCAGGGGAGTGCAGAAGAGGATTTTCTGGATAAAATTATTAACGAATCCAGCCGGAGGCTGTGATGGGTTCATCCTGACCGGCTTTTGATTGACTTCCCCGCTTTGGTTCAGCATAGGATCCTGAGAGAGACAAGAATCACTAATAATCAATATGCAGATTCTGCCGAGCACCATCATGGCTAATTCTGCCTAACTCACGGTGCTCTATGACACGCTTCGTATTGTTACTGGCCTTAACCGCACTCGGCCTTTCCTTTCCGCTTGCAAGCTTGGGCGAATCGTCCCATGATAGCTTTGTTTGCGGTGGGTCGCGAGTTGAAATTTTCAATAGCGACGACCTTGCGAATCCCAACTTCGTCATACAACTCTCGCGTGCGAGCAAAAGGCTAAAAGTGCTCTATTCCGCCGAGAAGGAGTACTTGTTTCTCCGTTGTGAATCGAGCCACAACGGACCTGTTCTATTGGTCAATCACTTCTGTGGCGGCAGTGGTTGCGCGGAAAGCAACTTCGGAATCATTGACCCCCGCCGAATGAAAATCTTGCTTGTTCCAAACAAGTCTTTACATGGCAACAATGATCGTGCAGAGAGGGTAATAGGTCACGCTATCAAACCTTTCTCATGTGCGAAGCCTTCTCACACTTCGCAAGGTCGACAAACTAATGGTGCATATTGTTATAGCTCACCCCTTGAACTGAAATAACCTGCCGTTCACAAGGAAGCTGCATTCAAGCAAGACGGGAACCCAAGGGGTCAGGTTTGACATTTTGACTTTCGGCGTAATCAAATAACAAAATGTCAAGCCTGACCCTGTTTTATGCGAGGTAGATTCACAATGCGTTTTTTAGGAATCGTCGTAGTAACAATGATCGCCACAGCCCTAGTCTGCCCAGTTTTTGCTGGACAAACAAAACAGCAAGTTATTCCGGCATCAGTGCAGGCCCAACTTGATGACCATATTAAACAGTATATAAGCGGGTACAAGGCGAAAAACTGTGATGATCTTGAGCCCGGCATCGGCTATGGAAGCGAGTATAAAGAGGGCAGAAGGTTCTATTGGGGAGATTTAGATGGCGACGGCACAGATGATATTGCCGTACTCTATGCCATAGAAGGCTTGTGCTGTGGGAATACTGGCCAGCACTACCTGGCTGTTTTCGTAAACAAATCTTCAAAGTTTGAAATTGTAACCGCTAAAATGGTAGGAGGTACAGGCGAGAGAGGGATTCGGTTCAATATGATTAAAAACGGAAAAATACTACTGAACACTGATGAATATCTCCCGGATGATCCCATGTGCTGCCCGAGCGGCAAGGGCAGAACTGCGTATATCCTGCAAGGCGGAAAACTGATTGAGAGTGATCGGGTTGGGGAAAAACCAATTCCTCCCAGAGAGCGTTTCAGGCGGGCATTAAAACAAGCAGAGCCTCTAGTGAGAGAACGCATAAAGACCGAAAACATGCAATAATCCGGTGAATATCGCGGCAAACATGGGCCGCATACCAAGGAGGTCCATCATGAAAATCCTCATCGTCTATTACTCAATGTACGGACACATCTACAAAATGGCACAGGCTGTCGCGGAAGGGGTTCGCTTGGTCGAGGGCGTCGATGTCGATCTGCGGCATGTCCCGGAAACGCTTCCCGAAGCGGTGTTGGAGAAGATGGGCGCGGTAGCAGCGCAAAAGCAGCAGGCCCAGGTACCCATCTGCACGGTGGAGGAGCTGGGAGCAGCCGACGCGATCATCTTCGGCACCCCCACCCGCTTTGGCGGCATGTGCGGACAAATGCGGCAGTTCCTTGATGCCACCGGAGGTCTGTGGGTGAGCGGCGCCCTAGTTGGCAAGGCGGGCAGCGTGTTCACCAGTTCCAATACCCAGCACGGCGGCCAGGAATCCACGATCCTGGGCTTTCACACCACCCTGCTTCATCAGGGCATGGTGATCGTCGGCCTGCCCTACACCTTCCAGGGGCAGATGACCTCGACTGAAATCACCGGCTGCTCCCCCTATGGCGCCTCCACCATCGCCGGGGGTGACGGCAGCCGTAGCCCAAGTGAGAATGAGCTTGCAGGCGCACGGTTCCAGGGCCAACACGTTGCCCAGATCGCCAAGAAGCTGGCGGCTTGAGCGGCACAATTCGAGACATAATGCCTGACGATCTCTGGCAAACCATGATCCGTACCAGCGAGCTTGGCCGTCACCCGGTACAGTTTTTCGACTGCACCGGCTCAACCAACGATCTCGCCTTGGCCCTGAGCGACACCGGGGCACCGGACGGCACCCTGATCGTGGCCGACAGCCAGAACGCCGGACGGGGTCGCCTGGAGGGCAGACTCTGGCATTCGCCGCCCGGCACCGGCCTCTATTTTTCGCTGATCCTGCGTCCGCATCTTGCCCCGGCGGATTTCCCCAAGCTCACCCTGGCCGCAGGCCTTGCCCTGTGCAAGGGGCTGGAAAGCCATGCCCAGTGCCAGCCTGGGCTGAAATGGCCCAACGATCTTTTCCTGCACGGCAAGAAATGCGGCGGCATCCTAACGGAAACCCAGGCCGTGGCAGGAGCCGGGCAGACTGCGGTGGTGATCGGCATCGGGCTTAACGTGAACACCCCGGCAGAGACATTTTCCGGGGAGCTGCGCGCCAAGGCCACCTCTTTGCTCGCGGAAACCGGCACCCCTTACGACCGAGGCCCCCTGCTTGCAACCATTCTCGCCGAGCTGGACCTCGTGGTGGCCCGGCTGGAAAAAGGGGATTTTCCAGACATCCTGGCCGAATGGCGGCAACGGGATATCCACGCCGGTCTGCAAGTCTCCTGGGTGAACACCCAAGGCCGGATCATCACCGGCATCTCCCTTGGCCCGGACGAAGAGGGCTTCCTCCACATCCAAGATGCCCAAGGCCAAGTCCATTCCGTTATCTCCGGGGATATCTCCCTGGCGCAGGAAGTAAATCTGCCATGATTCCCCGCCCGATCCAACACCAGCTGCTGACCACGCTCTATGACACCTTTGCCGATTGGGCAGACACCTTCGCCTTTGTCTGCCGCAAGGGGTGCGCCACCTGCTGCACCCGAAGTGTCACCATGACCAGCCTGGAAGGCGAGTGGATCGTGAACTTTTTGGACGAGGCCGGGCGGCGATCCGAGCTGGCTGCGCACGCATTCCAGCCTGCGACAAACCGGGAGTCACAGTGCACCACCAACGCCTTTGTCGCCGCCCATCTCAGGGGCGAGTCGGTGGAAGAGGCCGAAAATTGGGATATGCGGCCATGCCCGTTTCTCAAGGAGGAGAGCTGCTCCATCTACCCGGTTCGTCCCTTTGGCTGCCGACTCTTTGCCTCCCAAGACTCCTGTGCCGTAAGCGGCGTGGCAGAGATGCCGCCAGGCTATCTTGCCGGGGCAACCGCCCTGCTGCAATACATCGAACATCTGGATAACGGCGGTCGCTGGGGCACCATGGTAGAACTGCTGACCGGACTAAACAACGGGCAGGCTGAGAACTATGGGGAACCCGCTGCACCTATTCCCGGCTTCCTCATCGCCCCGGACGAACTCGCCCTTGTCGAGCCGCTCCTCCATGACCTGCTCGCTCAGGAAGTCAACGGCCAGACCTTTGCCCAGTGGCTTCAGGTCTCACGACCATAGGCCAAACCCAGGACAGCATGGGGAGAGAAAATGCCCATTGGCACGCAGCCGAGCACCGCAGAGGCTGCCGAAAAGGGGATTTGCACTGTTTGAGGCGAAGCCGAGTTTGCATAGCCCCGGCAGCATCGAGGAGCACAGGGCATCCCGCCAACGGCGGGACAAGGGACAGGGGTGCCTTTTTCTTGTTTCTTCTTTTGGGCAAGCAAAAGAAGAAAGAGAGAACGATAGAAAGATTCCCCCAGCAATAAAAAAGGGGCGCCGGAAACCCGGCACCCCTGTCACACACACTGTTTCCTAAAAATCAATACCGGTAATGATCCGCCTTGTAAGGCCCACCCACCGGCACATCAATATACGCAGCCTGAACCTTGGAAAGCTCGGTGAGATGCACGCCGAGCTTTTTGAGATGGAGGCGCGCCACCTTCTCATCCAGCACCTTGGGCAACACATAGACCTTCTTCTGGTACTTCTTAGCATTGGCGAACAGCTCAATCTGGGCCAGCACCTGGTTGGTGAAGGAGGCGGACATCACGAAGCTCGGATGGCCGGTGGCGCAACCCAGGTTCACCAGGCGGCCTTCGGCCAGCAGAGTGATCTTTTTGCCGTCGGGGAAGACGATGTGATCCACCTGGGGCTTGATGTTCTCCCATTTATACTTGCGCAGGGAGGCCACGTCGATCTCAGAATCGAAATGGCCGATATTACAGACAATGGCCTCGTCCTTCATGGCCTTCATATGGGCGTGGTTGATGACCTTCTCGTTGCCGGTGGCAGTGACAAAGATATCGCCATGGGCCGCAGCCTCTTCCATGGTCATTACCCGATAGCCTTCCATGGCCGCCTGGAGCGCGCAGATCGGATCGATCTCCGTAACCCATACCTGCGCCCCTAAACCACGGAAGGCCTGGGCGCAGCCCTTGCCCACGTCGCCGTAACCGAGGATCACCGCAAGCTTGCCAGCCACCATCACGTCGGTGGCGCGCTTGATGCCGTCCATCAACGATTCGCGGCAGCCGTAAAGGTTGTCGAACTTGGACTTGGTAACGGAATCATTGACGTTCATGGCCGGGAAAAGCAAGCCGCCAGCCTTTTCCATCTGGTAGAGGCGATGCACTCCAGTGGTGGTCTCTTCGGTCACACCGCGGATGGCCTTGGCAGCAGCGGTCCATTTCTTCTTATCTGCGGCAAAATCCTGCTTGAGCACAGCCAGCACGGCCTGCCATTCTTCATTGTCGCTCTTCTTGGCCGCAGGTACCTTGCCAGCCTTTTCGAACTCAGCGCCATTATGCACCAGCAAAGTGGCGTCGCCGCCATCGTCCAAAATCATGTTGGGCGGGTTGCCGTCCGGCCAGGTCAGGGCCTTTTCCGTACACCACCAGTATTCCTCGATGGTTTCGCCCTTCCAGGCATAGACCGGAACGCCTACCGCGGCAATGGCGGCAGCGGCGTGGTCCTGGGTAGAAAAGATGTTGCAGGAAGCCCAACGCACCTGGGCGCCCAGGGCAACCAAGGTCTCAATCAAGACCGCAGTCTGGATGGTCATGTGCAGGGAGCCTGATATCCGTGCGCCCTTGAGGGGCTTCTTTTTACCAAACTCCTCGCGCAGAGCCATGAGCCCAGGCATCTCGGTTTCCGCGATCTTGATTTCCATGCGGCCCCAATCGGCCAGACTCATATCCGCAACCTTGAAATCGCCCTGTTTCTTTACCGGAGCTTTTTTGACCGGGGCCTTTTTTACTGGTGCTTTCATCGCTGTTTTCTCCTGATTGCGCAGAGCGCAGGGTAAGTCGAAATTAGTTACTTGATTCCGGCGGCATCTTTCAAGGCCTCGGCCTTGTCGGTGCGCTCCCAGGTAAATTCTTCCCGCTCCCGGCCAAAATGGCCGTAGGCTGCGGTTTTTTTGTAGATTGGGCGCAACAGGTCAAGGTGCTGGATGATCGCCTTGGGCCGCAGGTCAAAATGCGCGTCAATAAGCGCCTTGATCCGCTCGTCGCTGATCTTGCCGGTGCCAAACGAGTTGACGTTGATGGAGACCGGCTTGGAGATGCCGATGGCATAGGCGATCTGCACCTCGATCTCGGTGGCGATCCCGGCAGCCACCAGATTCTTGGCCACATAGCGGCCCATATAGGAGGAAGAGCGGTCCACCTTGGAAGGGTCCTTGCCGGAAAAAGCACCGCCCCCGTGGGAGCCCATGCCGCCGTAAGTATCAACGATGATCTTGCGCCCGGTTACGCCGCAATCGCCCACCGGCCCGCCGATGACAAAACGCCCGGTGGGATTGATGAAGTACTTGGTGTTGCTATCCACCATCTCTGCCGGAATTATTTTCTTGATGATCTCCTCCATCACTCCTTCCTTGAGATCCTCGTAATCAACCTCCGGGGAGTGCTGGGTGGAGAGGACAATGGCCTCGACCCGCTTGGGCCGCTTGTTTTCGTATTCAATCGTTACCTGACTCTTGGCGTCCGGTCGCAGCCAGGGCAGAATCCCGGCCTTGCGCACCTCGGCCTGTCGCTTGGTGAGGCGGTGGGCATAGGTGATGGGCATGGGCATCAAGACCTTGGTTTGGTCGCAGGCAAAGCCGAACATCAGGCCCTGATCGCCAGCGCCCTGGTCCAGGTCAATCCCGGAGCCCTCATTGACGCCCATGGCGATATCGACGGACTGCTTGTCAATGCTGGTGAGTACCGCGCAAGATTGCCAGTCAAAGCCCATATCCGATGAGTTGTAGCCAATCTCCCGCACGGTTTCCCGCACCACCTGGGGCATATCCACCCAAGCCGAGGTGGTAATCTCGCCGGCGATGATGGCCATGCCGGTGGTGACCAGGGTTTCGCAACCAACCCTGGCGTACTTGTCCTGGGTCAGGATGGCATCAAGGATCGCATCCGAGATTTGGTCGGCAACCTTGTCCGGATGGCCTTCGGAAACAGACTCCGAGGTAAAGAGATATTTTGACATTCCACGTCCTCATGATTTCGGTGGGGAAAACCAGGCTGCACGGCAGCCATGAAACTAAGTATTTTTATTAAAATACAGGAAGTTGTCAAGGAGAATCACGACGAAAGGCTTACTTTATCCCGGCAGATAGCCTTTTTCCAAGGCCTTTACCGCGTTGGAGAGCTCCGCGTTGGCCGGGGCCGAAATCCCCAGTCGCCTGGCCTCTTCCAGCACGGCGCCGTTGATGGCCGCGATTTCGGTTTGCCTCTTCGCCCGCACATCCTGGAGCATGGAAGAGATATTGCCTGCGGTGGCCTGGCAAACCGCGATGGTCCGGGCCACCGGCTCCGGGGCAATGGCAATCCCCTTGGCCTGGGCAACGCTGATCGCTTCCAGCACGGCCGCCCGCATCAAGGCAAGCGCCTCGCCATTCTCCAAAAGCGCGCCGTTTTTGCAGTTATGGATAGCGGTGAGGGCATTGATCCCCACATTAATCAACAGCTTGTTCCAGACCTGGGCCAAGATGTCGACCTCAACCCGCACCTCCAGACCGGCCACTCGAAAGAGTTCCGCAGCCCCCTGTAAGGCCAGCTGTGCTTCCGGCGGAGCTTCATCGAGAAACCCGAGGCTGGTTGCACCCGCGCCGCCGAAGCGAACATGGCCCGGCCCCACCAGATGCGCACCCAGGGAAGTAACCGCCAGGGCCACGGCACAGGGAAGCTGTGCGCCCAGCAAAACCGGCAGATGACCGATGCCGTTTTGCCAGGCAAGCAGCAGGGTATTTTTCGTGAGCAAGGGGAGAAGTGAGGGGAGGGTCTGGCCAAGGGCCGGGGATTTGACGCACAGCAAAACCAGGTCCACCGGCCCGATTTTCTGGGCATCGGCAGTGGCCTGGATCGAAAAATGTTCGATACGACCGGCACGCTCAAGGGTAAGACCCGAGTGCTGGAGCAGGGCAGCCCGTTGGCTGTCATGGTCCAGCACCCAGATATCTCCACGTGTCCGACAGAGGGTGGTCGCCAGCAGGCAGCCCAGGGCACCCGGACCGACGATGGCGACCCTCTTGGGGGAAGTGTCCCGCATGAGTTACGGTTAACGGGTAATGCTCACGTCTTCAACAATAACGGCATACTTGTACCCCGCGCCGAAATCCTTATCCGCGGCAACTACGCCTTCCACCGTGACAATATCGCCCTTTTCCGCCTTGCCCGTCGTGGTCACCACCAGATCATGGGTGTTCTTCAAGGGATCGCCGGTGCCATCCTGCAGATGCAGCCAATTTTTCCCCATGATCTCAGGAGAAAACTTGACCACCTGCGCCTTGATCTTCACCTTTTTGCCATTCAGGCTCGCAGCTTTGCCAAAAATATCCGCAACAGTGTAGCCGTTTGCGCCACTGGCCTTGGCAATCTTCAACTCCACAAAAGGCACCACGGCCTTGCCGCTGCCCGGGGCCGCTTCGCCAGAAGCTGCCGGCGCAGGAGCACCGGGCGCTGCCCCGCCTTCCTTCTGCATGGCCGCGCCAAAAGCGCCCGCAGGCGCGGCGGCTCCAGCCGGGGCGGATTTCGCCGCAGGGGCAGCGGCGCCAGGATCTCCGTCGTGGCCCTCGCCTATCTCCGGTTTTTTGCCTTCAATGCCTGGTGAAAAAACAATCTCGTTAAAGGTGCGGTTCAGGGTCTTGCTGGGGAAATTCTTCATGACCTGGCCTTCGGCAATGCTGCACGTCTCGCCCACCTCGACCTTGGTCTTCGGCACCGCCACCCAGGTGTCTCCCTTTTCTGCGGCAACAAGCACATAGGTGAACCCGCCGCCGGAGAGAACCTCCTTGGCCTTGCCCTTGATCTTGCCAGCTGGATTAGCCGGCTGCTGAATACCGCTTTCGGCCCCAGTCGCAGCCGGAGTCGTAGCTACAGCCTGACCCGTAGCCGCCGCCTGATCTGCGGTCTTGGTCTCCGGCTTTTGCTTATTACAGGCAACAAGCGCCACCAAACACAACCCGCCCACCAAAAAATTCCGCCACTTCATTGCCTCGCCCATACGCTCAACGCTCCTCCCTCTACTCGTTCTTTCGGTAATATGAAAAAGCGCACCGCAGCCTTTCCGCCGCGCGCCAACCCTTTTTTCAAGACAGCTCCCCTGAAAAAAAGTTCGCATTAGCCTTTATAATAATAAAAAATGTCGCCGTTTGGATGGCCAGAACGGCATAAGGAGCCGTAACCAAAGGATAAAAAAAACATAGTTATTTCGCAACGGCTCCTAATTTTCGTTTGGGAGCCTTGCGGATTTTTTCCTGCTTCGCTTCCCCGCCTTTGCCTGCATACAGATAGGTCAATGCGTTGGCCTTGACCCCTATTAGCACGCTGCCCCCCTTGACCAACCGGCCAAAGAGCAGCTCTTCGGTCAAGGCATCCCCCACCTCTTGCAGGATAAGGCGCCTCAAGGGCCGTGCCCCGAATTCCGGCTCATAGCCCTTGGTGGCCAGCCAGGTCCGGGCAGCCGGGCTAAGGCTGATCGTCACCTTGCGCTCTGCCAACTGCGCTTGCAGCTCCACGATCATCTTGTCCACAATCCGTTCCATGAGCACAGCATCCAGAGGATTAAAGGTGATGGTCGCGTCCAGCCGGTTTCTAAACTCCGGGGAAAAGAGATTTTTCAAGGCCCGGTCGTTTCGGCCCCTGCTGTCCCCGGTAAAGCCGATGGCCCGCTCGCTCAACTCGCGGGCTCCGGCATTGGTGGTCATGATCAGGATCACATTGCGAAAATCCGCCTTGCGTCCGGCATTGTCCGTGAGGGTCGAGTGGTCCATTACCTGGAGCAGTATACTGAACAGGTCCGGGTGGGCTTTTTCGATTTCGTCGAGCAGGAGCACGCTGTACGGATGCTTGCGGATGGCGTCGGTGAGCAACCCGCCCTGGTCAAAACCCACGTAGCCCGGAGGCGCGCCGATGAGCCGGGAAACCGCATGCTTTTCCATGTACTCGCTCATGTCAAACCGCTCAAAATGCACGGACATGGCCGTAGCCAGCTGCTTGGCGACCTCGGTCTTGCCAACCCCGGTTGGTCCGGCAAAGAGGAAGGAGCCGGTGGGCCCCTCCGTCTGCTTGAGGCCCGCACGGGAGCGCTTCACCGCGGTGACCAGGGCCTTGATCGCCTGATCCTGACCAAAGATGTTCTTCTGCAAAACCGTGTCCAACTCCCGAAGATGGCTCAGATCGGAGCCACTGAGGCTTCGGGCCGGAATCCGGGCCAGGCGGGAGACCACCTTTTCCACATCACGCACCGTCACTGTGCGCCGCTTGTCCGTTGGCCGTGCGGCCAGACGGAAGGCCGCACCGATCTCGTCCAGCACGTCAATGGCCTTGTCCGGCAAAAACCGGTCAGAGATGTACCGGCTGGCGAGCTCCGCCGTGGCCTTTACCGCCGCAGTCGAATAGGTGATGCCATGATGTTCCTCATAGCGAGGCAGCAGGCCTTGCAGGATGGCGTAGGTCTCGGCCACGCTGGGCTCTTCGATGTCGATCTTCTGAAAGCGCCGGGACAGGGCGCGGTCCTTTTCGATGTAGTTCTTGTATTCCTCGTAAGTGGTCGAGCCGATGCAGCGCAGCGACCCGGCCTGAAGAGCGGGCTTGAGCAGATTGGAGGCGTCCATGCTGCCGCCGCTGGTTGACCCGGCCCCGACAATGGTATGGATCTCGTCGATGAAGAGGATGATGTGCGGCTCCTTTTCCACCGCGGAAATCACCGCCTTGAGACGCTGCTCAAAATCGCCCCGGTACTTGGTGCCGGACAGCAGCCCGCCCATGTCGAGAAGGCGAATCTCCACCCCCTGCAACAAATCCGGCACCTTGCCGTCGTGCACCTGCAATGCCAGGCCTTCGGCAATGGCGGTTTTGCCTACGCCCGGCTCGCCCACCAGCAGCGGATTGTTCTTGCGCCTGCGGCACAGGGTCTGCATCACCCGCTTCAATTCACTGGTTCGGCCGATGAGGGGATCGATCAACCCTTGGGCAGCCCGCTCGCTGAAGTTGATGGTGTATTTCTCCAGGGCCTCTTTTTCCTTGGTTTTTTCAGCGCCCTTTTCGTCCGCCTTTTTTTCTTGCTGGGGCTTTTCCTCCCCTTCATGGCCATGGGAGAGATACTCGGTCACGTCAAGCTTGCTGATCCCTTCGGAATGGAGGAAATACACGGCAAACGACTCGGCCTCGGCAAAGATGGCGGCCAGCACATCCCCGGCATCCACCTCTTTTTTCCCGCAGCTCTGCACATGGGCGATGGCCCGCTGCAAAACCCGGTTAAAACCGAGGGTCTGGATGGGATCGTGGGGAAGGCCTTCCTTGACCATGGGCAGGTTGGAGGCAAAAAATTCCTCCAGCCTCTTTTTCATGCCCTCGGGATCACCGCCGCACACCACAATGGCTCGGGCAGCCAGCTCGTCATCCAGCAGGCCGTAGAGGATATGCTCCACCGTGACATGTTCGTGCCTGCGAATCTTTGCCTCCCGGATGGCACGCACCAGGGCTATTTCCAATTTTGCATTTATCATCTCGCGCTCCTCACGGGAAACCGTTGTAAAAAATGTTGGATATTTCGTGTGGCAAAAACGGCATAAGGAGCCGTACAATTAGCGGCCAGAATTGTACAGGTTATTTCTTAACGGCTCCTAAACCCGTTACGCTTTTTCCATAGAACATTTCAAGGGGTACTCATTCTTGCGGGCCAGGTCGTACACCAAAATCACCTTGGTTTCCGCCACGTCACGCGGGTACACCCCGGCTACCCCCACCCCCTGCTCGTGAACATTGAGCATGATCCGGGTGGCCTCTTCCCCGCTTTTATGAAAAACCGTTTCCAGCACCATCACCACAAAATCCATGGTGGTATAATCGTCATTGTGCAGCAGCACCTTGTACATGGAAGGCCGTTTGGTCTGCTGCTTTTTTTCGGTAACAACCGAACCTTCACTCTCCCTGCCTGCGGCGCCCATGCTTCCCCTCTTTCCTTACAATCAATCCCAGCCATTTCTTTTTGATAACAATAATCATCTTTTTTTGTTCCGCATACCCGGCACGCATTTTTTACAATGGCAAGACCTATCCGGCCACCCCGCCTTGCCTGAGCCGTTTCGGGGCCTGCAAAACGGAGAACAGAAAATTCTCCAAAATCAAATATTCCGGCAGGCCCGAGCCTTTCAGCCGGTATTCCGCTTCGAGCAGATCGGTCCGGGCCTGGTTCAAGACCGCCAGGGTAAACCGCTCGGCCTGCTGAAAACTCTTGTAGACGGCAAAGGGATGGCCAGACAGCGCCTTCTGCTGCGGGCCAAGGGCCTCTTGCAGTTGCGGCAGCAGCCCCTTTTGAAAGGCGGCATAGGAGATGCCCTCTGAATAAGCAAAAGCGGGATACTCGATGATGGCGCGCACCAGCAGCAGCTTGCGCAGGAAATTGCGCAGCCCCGCCACCACGATGAGCGGATGCACCCCATTTTCCTGCAATCGCTGGGAGATGGTCAGCGACGCGGCCAGGTCATGATTGCCAAAGGCCTCGTTTAGCTCGTACAGCGCCTCTTCCCGGGTCCGGCCGACCATGGCGTTGAGATCGTCCATGGTGATAGTTTCCGCCTCGCCCACGGACAGAGCCAGTTTTTCCGCCTCCATGGCCACGGCCACCGGATGAAAGCCCACCCGTTCAAGGAGCACCGGCAAGGCCCGCGGCTCCAGCCTTTTGCCGAATCGGGCCAAGCTTTGCTGGACAATATCCTTAAGCAGGGCGTCCTGATCCTTGCGCGCCGCGGAACTGGCCCCGGTATCCACCGAGAGATCAACCACCACGCAGTTTTTTTCCAGATACTTGAAGAGCTTCTTGCGCTTGTCCGCCGCCTCGGCCAACAGAATCAGGGTGTTGCCCGCCGGAATCCCCGTCTCCAGGGCCGCCATGAGCAGTTCCGCCCCATCGACCTTGGGCGCGGCTGCGGAAGCCGCCCCCTCGCTTGCGGCACAGACCTCCTGCACCCAGGCAAGCTCATCGGGCTTGGCAAAACCGAACAGCTCCTGCCAGCGGCTGGGGGTGCAGGCGGCCATCTCCTCTTTCTCCCAATCCGGGGGGGCAAGATCGGCCAAGGCCAACATCTGGGTCAGGAAACGCAGGGCTTTTTTCGCATCTTTCCCTTCCCAACCCTTGCGCGCCTTGTCCCAGAGGGCGCTGGCCACAACCTTGGAAAAGAGAATCTGGGAGTCCACCACCCGGATAACCTGCCTGCCGCCGAACAGGCTGTAGGTTTTCAGCATATTGACCGTGGCGCCCACCTCTTCCTGGTCGCCATCAATGGCCTTGAGGCTGCTTAAGCGGCGGGCCTCATCGGGCAGCAGGCGGCAGACCAAGTCGTTGGCGATCTCCTGGCAAAGATAGCGCTCGCCAAACAGCAGATAGACCGGCGCGATTTCCCCGCGTTCCACGGCCTTAAGCAGCGTATGCACTTCCTGTCGTTTATAAACCGCCATCCCTTTTTTCCTTAGGCGTCATGGGCCGGACGCGCTTCCTGTTGACTGGCCAACCCCTTGTTGCTACTCTCATAGTAAGTAATGTGTCTCGTTGCCCTTGTCACTGAAAAAATCCCTGACAAACCGGGCAGCCTTCATCAACAACCAATCCCCATAAAGACCCGACATGACACTATCCGCAACGGAAAAAACAGGGGTGCTCGTCGGCGGCTCTGGCCTGATCGGCGGCACCCTGCTGCACTATCTCAAAACTCAGGCCGAGGGGAGACTCAACGTCCTTGCCCCCAACAGCAAAAAACTCAGCCTGCGCGATCCCGACGATATCCGCCGCTATTTTGAACGGGCCAAACCCGCCTTCATCATCAACTGCGCCATTGCCGCCATTGACAGCGATCCGCAGCTTGCCTACGAGACCAACTATCTCGGTACGGTCTATCTGGCCAAAGCCGCCCAGGAACTGGGCATCCCCTACATCCACCTGAGTTCAGCCGCCGCCATGCCAAATGGCCAGAATCTGGGAGAAGAAGACCGCCTGCTCCTGGGTCCGGATCTGCCCAACTACACCAAGGCCAAACTCATGGCCGAGCTGACCCTTGAGCATCTGCGCAAGGTCGGGGGCCTTGACTACACCTGTATCCGGCTGGGCATCGTCTATGGCGCCCACGACCACAAAATCCAGGGCTTTCACCGGTTATTTTTCGCCATTATCGACCGATCCATGCCGGTGCTCTTTACCAGGCAGGGAGCCATGCACTCCTATACCAACGCCCGGAAGCTGCCCTATTTCATCGACCACACCTTGAGCAACCGGGACGAATTCTCTGGACAGACCTACAACTTCGTCGATCCCAATCCCGTGTCCTTAAGCCAGCTCATCCTCACCATCAAGTCCTATCTTGAGCTGAAAACCCCTCGGGAAATCTACCTGCCTCTCCCCCTGGCACAATTCGGCATGGGGATTATGGCCCGGCTGGTGCGGCTGGTAACCCGGCTCGGCATCGAAGCGCGGATGCCGGCAGAATTGATGTTTTTAAAAAATTTCTATGAAACCCAAACCCTGTCGGCTACAAAATTACGGCGCTCAAGTTTCAGCGATCCCGAGCCGGAAGCGACCATCTTCACCGAACTCCCTGCGCTTATTGAATATTATGTGACCCGCTGGGAGCACCTGAACCTTATCGAGCCGTTCAACAGGCCATTTTTTGATCCCCGCAGACGGGCCGAGGAATTCCTTCATGCCCCGGACCAGCTCTTGCAGGAAATCCACCAGGAAAGCGACCAACCTTTTCTCAAGCAATGCGCCCTGGTTGATCAGGCGGAGGGGAAACAGCCGTGGATTTCAGATGGGTACTGAGGTTGCGGAGATAGCGTCTTGCCTCAGAGGCTCAGCTTCCATTCCGCCCCAAGTCTCCTCAACGCCGCATGGTTGGTGAGGTCAAGATGCAACGGGGTGACGGAAACATACCCTGAGAGGATGGCCTGGGCATCGGTGTCTTCGCCTTCGTCCCAGAACGGGGTGCCACCACCGATCCAATAATGCTGTCGGCCCCACGGATCAAAGGTTTCCTTGATCGCGCCGTCGTAAACCCGCCGCCCCTGCCGGGTAAACCGCACCCCCTCTATTTCTTCCGGCTTGCGGTTGGGGACATTGACATTAAGGAGGGTGTCCTTGGGTAAACCCTTGTCCAGGATGGTCCGAGCCAGTTTCACGGCAAAGGCGGCGGCGGTTTCAAAACAGAAGGGCTCTTCTCCGGCCAGGGAAACCGCCAGGGAGGGCGCACCGAGCATGGTGCCTTCCACTGCGGCGGAAACCGTGCCGGAGTAGCTAACATCATCTCCCAGATTCGGCCCGGGATTGATGCCGGACACAACCAGCTGGGGCTTGCGAGGCAGAATCTTGCCGATGGCAAGGGTCACGCAATCGGTGGGGGTGCCGTCAACGGAATACCGATCCTGGCCCAGCTCTTTCACCCTCAGCGGCCGCTTCATGGTGAGCGAGTGGCTGGCCGCACTGTTGTCCTGATCCGGGGCAACAATCACGATCTGGCCGACGGCCTGCAAAGCCAGGGCAAGAATGGCAAGGCCCGGGGCCAGAACCCCATCATCGTTGGTCACAAGTATCAGTGGCGTCATTTTTTTCCTCATTGCTTAAGCCCACAATCTAGTCATCTTTTCAAAAAAACGGGGATTTTTTAGGCCACTGCCTTTAAAAAATCCGACACCACTCTCCTGCTTCATTTTTTATGACTTGTACGGTATATTGGCAGAAACTTGTTCCCTATGGGGGAGCACCCAGAACACAAAAAGAGGAACCGCCATGCCATATGTAAACATCCGCCTTGCAGGCACATTGAGCAGGGAACAGAAAGAGGAGATGTGCGCCGGAGTAACCAAGGTGATCGCCGAGGTGACCAAAAAACCCGAGGATGCCATCCTGATCTTTGTGGACGAGGTACAGCACGAAAATATCGCCAAAGGCGGCAAGCTCCTGAAAAAACCCGCCTGATGTCCCAGCTCTCCTTGCTGAACATCTCCGGCAAAGACGCCATCCGCCAACGCCTACAGGCCCTGCGGCAGGAGCTCACTCTCCATGCCCATCGCTATTATGTGCTGGACGACCCCATCCTTGCCGATGCGGAGTACGACCGGCTTTTTCAGGAACTGGTGGCGCTGGAACAGCAGCATCCCGAGCTGATTACCCCCGACTCGCCCAGTCAGCGGGTGGGCGGAGCGCCGCTGGCCCAGTTTGCCACAGTGGCGCACGCCGTGCCGATGCTGAGCCTGGAGAACGCCTTTGGGGCCGATGACCTCGTAGATTTTGAAGAGCGTCTCTTTCGCTTTTTGCAGAGCCGGGAGCCGATCGCCTATGTGACCGAGCCCAAACTCGACGGGCTGGCCGTTGAACTCGTCTATGAAGACGGGCTCTTTACCCTCGGCTCCACCCGGGGGGACGGCTTGATCGGCGAGGAGATCACCCAGAACCTGAAAACCATCCCCTCCATCCCCTTAAGGCTTTCGACTCGGGATGGGGAGCCTGCCCCCAGGCGGCTTGAGGTGCGGGGCGAGGTCTTTATCGGCTTGGCTGATTTCAAGCAACTCAACGAAGAGCGCGGCCAGGCAGGAGAAGCCCTTTTCGCCAACCCCCGAAACGCCGCAGCCGGCTCCCTGCGCCAACTTGATCCCAAAATAACCGCGACCCGGCCCCTTGATTTGTACGTCTATGGAGTGAGCGACCCCACGGCCCTGCCCTGCACAACGCAACATGAACTGCTGAGGTATCTCGGCAGCCTCGGCTTCAAGGTCAATCCCCTGATCCATCTCTGCCACAGCATCACGGAGGTGATCGGCCAATTCGCCCAACTCCAGGGCCAACGCCCAACGCTTCCCTATGATATCGACGGCATGGTGGTCAAGGTCAACAATTTTTCTCTACAGGAGCGGTTGGGTGCCAAGGCCCGCAGCCCGCGCTGGGCCATCGCTGCCAAGTTCCCCGCCTCCCAGGCGACCACCCGACTGCTCGCCGTCGAATTCGGGGTAGGCCGGACCGGGGCGATCACTCCGGTGGCCATCCTTGAACCGGTGCGGGTCGGCGGGGTCATGGTGCACCGGGCCACCCTGCACAACGAGGATGAACTGCGCCGAAAAGGGCTGATGCTCGGCGACACCGTCCTGGTACAGCGAGCAGGCGACGTGATCCCCGAGGTGGTCAAGCCGGTGGTAGAAAACCGGACCGGGGCGGAACAGGCCATCATCATGCCCACCGCCTGCCCCGAATGCGGCTTTGCCCTGATTCGGGCCGGGCAGGAAGCGATAACCCGCTGCCCCAATCCCGACTGCCCTGCCCAACGGGTGCGGGGGTTGATCCATTTCACCGGCAAGAGCGGCATGGACATCGAAGGGCTTGGGAAAAAGGCGGTGGAGCAGCTGGTGAGCCAGGGGCTTGTCCAGGATATCCCGGATATCTATCGGCTCACAACTGAGGCCCTGTCCGCCCTTGACGGCTGGGGCGACAAATCGGCGGAGAATGCCCTGCGCGCCATTGAAGCCAGCAAAAAACCCACCCTGGCCAAATTTCTCGCCGCCCTCGGCATCCGGCATGTGGGCGAGGTGACCGCCCAGCTCCTTGCCCGCCATTTCGCTTCCCTTGCCCGCCTTGTCCTGGCCGGAGAAGAAGATTTTTTACAAATCGAGGGCATCGGCGAACAAGTAGCCACCAGCCTGGTGGATTACTTCCAGGACCCGGCAGTCCAAGAGATGCTGGCCCGGCTTGAGGCCTTGGGCGTCCGCATACAGGAAGAAAACCGGGACGCAGAGGCCGACGGCGCCCTGGCAGGCAGCGTTTTTCTGTTTACCGGTGCGCTGGCCCGCCTTTCCCGGCATGAGGCCAAGGCCCGGATCAAGGAGCTGGGCGGTCAGGTGGCCTCGGGGATCAACCGCAAGGTAACCCATGTGGTCTTGGGGGATAGCCCCGGAAGCAAGTTGACAAAAGCACGGGAATTGGGCTTGACTGTTATCATCGAGGACGAATTTCTGCGGCTTATTGGCCGTTGACCATGATCTGAATTATTGCGCAAGCTGAGAGAGGAGTGCGGTATGGCAAGAAAACGGGTGGTAACAAGGGTTGCAGGGTTGGTGCAGGGCGTTTATTTTCGTGATTATGCCCAGAAAGAAGCCCGATCCCTTGAGTTAAGCGGTTGGGTACGGAACCGGCCGGACGGCACGGTGGAGGTCGTACTGGAGGGCGAGACAGAAAAAGTCGAGACCATGATCGCCTGGCTGCACACCGGCTCACCCCAGGCCGAGGTCAAGGAGGTACAGGTGACAGAGGAACAGCCCCTGGGAAACCAAGCTGCCTTTGCCATCCGGTATAACTGAGACAGGGCATTTGGCTTCACCGAAAAAATCCCATTGGCCCGCAGCCGAGCACCGGAGAGGCTGCCGAAAAAGGGCTTTGCACTGTTTGAGGCGAAGCCGAGTTTGCAAAGCCCCGGCAGCATCGAGGAGCACAGGGCATCCCGCCAACGGCGGGACAAGTTCTTTGGGCAAACAAAGAAATGAACAGAAGAGCAAAGCCAATTCCTCTGCCTGCTCAATGGCAATCAGAAAAATTTTGTACCGACCACCTCTAAATTGACATTTTCCGGCATCTGCCGTAGAATCCGGCCTTTTATCATAAGGGGAACAATCCCTTTTTTTCTGGCGAGGAATGAAATGGAAACCGAAATAGAACCCCTCCGCAGGGTTCCCCCCAAAAGCCGGGCACGCATCCGCTGCCCGCACTGCGGCAACGATACCGATTTCTTTGAGATCGCCGACGGGGTTGTCCTAACCACCCGTTATCTCCAGAATGAAGATGGAAGCTTTATCCAGGAAGGCGACGAATCGCAGGTTCTGGGGGAGATCAAATTCTTTTGCGGCGAGTGCAACCAGGATCTTTCCGAGTATCACAACCACTTTTTGGAAATGCTTTTCTAACGGGAGAGGTTACGACTGTCCGCTTGATTGGGACGGGAGGCTGGTGGGATTTTGGACGAAAAAAAAAGGAGAAGGCAAATGCCTTCTCCTTTTTTCATTCAATCCTGAACGAATCGACTGGCGTGGTGATTACACACAACCGGTCGGCTTCGGCAGGCCAGCCATCTTACAAGCGCCCTTACCAGGACCTGAAGGGAACAGCTCGTAAATCCGCTTCAACGGGAAGCCGGTGGTCTTGGAAAGAATCCGAACCATCGGAGCGATACCGTTCTTCTTGTAGTAGTCGCGGAGGGTATCGATAACCTTGTGATGCTCGTCGGTCATGTCGCCGATGCCTTCAACACCCTTTACGTAGTCAACCCAGTTCTGGTCCCAGGCATCCATGTTGCCAGTGAGGAAGCCATCTTCGTCAACGGTGAAGCTTGAACCTTTATGCTCGATAGTAGGCATAGTTAGTCTCCTTCAGTAAAATTTTTTAACTAAGATTATTATGAAATGTAACGTATTCGCTAATTCAGGATGCCACTTATTACTATATGCTTTCCCCTTTGTCAAGCAGAGGGTTTTATTTTTTCTCCGACACGCATGCGTTGCAAAACATATTGATTTAACGATATTTTTTCCGACTGCACTGCGGCCTCCTCAGGCGACCAGGGCAGAGAGGCGGGAAAATATTTCCGGGGCAAAACCCTGCTCTTTTTCATACAGGGCATTCAGCGTAGTCTTGGGATTAAAATTTTGCAGGGTGAGCCGGGAGCGGGAGCGGTCAAACTGCTTCACCCAGGCAACGATGTCTTCTTCCGTGTGCAGGCCAGGGGCAATGGTCATGCGGAACTCATGGGGGATACCGCTCTGCCCCAACAGATCGATGCTTCTTCGGATCGCCCCCAAATCCACGCGGCAACCAGCGCAGCGCTCGTATTTCTCCTGCACCAGCACCGTCTTGACATCCATGGCCACCATGTCCAGCAAATTGTCACCAAGCAGCTGCGCCAGCACCTCCGGTCTGCTGCCGTTGGTGTCGAGTTTGATCGCCCAGCCCTCTGCCTTGAGCCGAGCGATCATCTTGGGAAGACCAGGGGACAGGGTCGGCTCGCCGCCGGAGATGCAAATCCCTGCCAGCCAGTTTTCCCGGGCTGCCAGACGGCTCATGATCTCCTCGAAGGCTATGGTTTCCATGCCTTCCGGGGCGAGGACCAGCGGGTGATTGTGGCAGAATGGGCAGCGGAAGTTGCAGCCGCCCACAAAGAGGATGGCACACAGCTTGCCGGGCCAGTCGATAAAGGAGGTTTCTAAAAAACCCTTTATCGGCGGCAGGCAAGCGGTTGGATCACAAGAGCCGGAGACTTGCGGCTGTAGCAGACCAGCTCCCACAACAAGACTATTGCAGGGCGCAGCTGCCGGACTCGCAGCCTGCCCGTTTGCCTGAATGCCTGGCCGCTAAGCCATAACGGGCGGCGCGGTCCAGCAGATGGCTTTCGATATGGTCGAATTCGTCCAGGGCCGAAGAATCGTCTAGCACCAGAATGGGCAGGGCCTTCCGCGCCTTCTCCACCAGGCCGTGCCAGGCAAGATGGGCCAAGGCCCCGGCGTCGTTGTTGCCAAGCACCTCCACCTGCACCTCCATGGCGGAGAGATCAAATTGCTTTTTCAGCTGGGCGCAGAGTACGCAGTCATCGGTGGTAAATAAGGTCATAAGGTTCCCCTCCCTTTTAATTGTTGAAGCGATCGACATTGCGGTAGCGGTCATGCAGCTCGCCGAGTTTACCCTTATTCCAGCTTGAGATCTTGGTGAAATACCCAGTGATCCGGGTAATCCCGTCCACGTTTTTCGACTCGCAGTACGGACAGGTCTCGCTCAAGCCCCTGCTCGTCTTGCCGCAGGCAAGGCAGGCGGTGAACTCCGGGGAAAAGGCGATCTGGTCGTTCTGGGTATACTTGAACACATTGATCACAAAGCTGGCCAGGGCCTCCTTGTCCGGCTGGGCCTCGCCCAACCAGATATGGGTGATGGAACCCGCCTCGATGAGGGGATGGAACAACCCCTCCTTTTCCACCCTGGCGATGGGGCTCATGGTGGCGCCCACGTTGAACAGGGTGGAGTTGCTGTAGTAGACCTCCCCCTTTTCCCGATTACCCTGAACAACTTTTTCCGCGTCCGTGGTGAAATGGGCCAGATCCAGCTTGGCAAAGCGGAAAGCGGTACTCTCGGCCGGAGTCTGCTCCAAAACAAACTTCATGTCCAGGGACTCGGCAAGCTTGTTGCAAACGATGTTCATATGGGCAATGACCTTGAGGCCGAACTTGATGGATTCATCCGAGTCGTGCAGCTCCTGGCCCAGATGCACCCGGATCAGCTCGTTGAGACCAACCATGCCGATAAGATAGGAGCACTTGTGCAGCTTGAGGTATGGCTCGCCGTCAAGATCCATGGCCAGCAGGGACAAAGGCCCGCCCTTGCCCAGGCTCATCAGCCGCTCGATAAACTTCTTCTTCTGCCCGTGGGCCTTGGCCGCAAGCTGGAGTTTTTCGGTGAGCAAGGCAAAGAGCTTGGTGTCATCGCCCTGAGCCTTAAAGGCAAGGCGCGGCAGGTTGATGGTGACATTTTGCAAGGCCGAATAGCGCATCTTCCAGGGCTGCTTGGCGTCTTCGATGTCCGAGGCCTCCAGCTTGAAGCTCAACCGGCAACATTCGGAGATCTTGGCCGTATCACCCCGGTCAAAAACAAAATAGGTGTTGCCCTTCACCGAGGCCACTTCACAGATATGGTGGAGGAAGTCCATGTGGCCGTCGGTTTTAAAGAACTTCTCGGTGATGTGCACCAGCGGTTTGGGGAAAAAGAAGGGCCGGCCAGCGGCATCGCCCTCTTTATAAACCTCGAACAGCGCCCAGGCAAACCGCTGCGCCTGCTTTTCATACTCGCCGTAGGTCTTGCCGGTGTACACCCCGCCCGGCCCGATGGCAGGCACGTCCACGAAATGCTTGGGCACCTCCCAGTAAATGTTGACGTCGGAGAATATCGCCTGCCCGCCCCTGGCCACGGCCTGCTGGGAGAATTCGTAGATCATCATCTGGGCCAACTGCTTGACCCCATCGTCATCAAGTTCTTCTAGGTAGGGCGCGTAAAAAAGATTGATCGCATCCCAGCCGATGGCCCCGGCAAAATGGCTCTGCAACGAGGCGGCGAATTTGACCATATGGGCGAGCAACACCTCGGCATGCTTGGCCGGCTTGGCCATGGACAAGGCATGGGGCAGGTTGAGGCCGAATTTCTTGATGTATTCCAGCGACTGGCCGGAACAGTATGGCCGGTCGATAAAGCCCAGGTCATGCAGGTGCAGATCGCCGCCTAAGTGGGCGTCGGCCACATCCGGGGAAAAGACATGGAGCAGGGCGTATTCCTTCTTAATCCCTTCGGCCAGGGTGAGATTGGTGGCCTCCGGACCATGGGGCACATTAGCGTTTTCCTTATTATGCTGGACCAGCAGCTGGTCCACGTCATACAGCGGCACCCCGAGACGGGTATGCATACGCCGGGCTTCTTCCAGCCCCATCTCCAGGAGCTTAGCATTAACCATTTCACGGATCAGCGGACCGGTGATGGTTTTTACCTTGCCGGCCTGGATGGTCACCTCGATATCCCGGCTGATCTTCTCGGCGGTGTCACGGTCAATAAAGGTCTCGCGCAACAGGGCATCGACGATGCGCTGCCGGTTCCAGCCGGTCATGTCGTCCTGGGAGGAACGGACAAAGAGGGCAATATCGGTGCTGTCCTCGTTCACTACCCGTTGGGTTCTGGCCTGGGCGGTCTCGGCATTGAGTGGCATCACAACTCCCATACCCTTACTCCTCTTGATGATTAAGAAATTAATTAAAGCCTTCCTCTCCGGTTCCCCTTAAAACACGACA